>NZ_JAAAPK010000008.1:335211-670422 GCF_009909105.1 Corallococcus exiguus | reverse complement strand
ACGGGGCGGCGCAAGGACCTCATCATCCTGCGAGGGCGCAACCACTACCCGCAGGACCTGGAGGCGACGGTGGAGGGTGCGCACCCGGCGCTGAGGCCCGGGGGCGGCGCGGTGTTCTCGGTGGAGGTGGGGGGCGAGGAGCGCGCCGTCGTGGTGCAAGAAATCGACGTGCGGCGGCTGGGCGGACTGCGTGAGCAACTCGCGGCGGCGGACGCGGCGGTGGGCACCATCCGTCAGCGGCTGGCGGAGTCGCACGAAGTGCAGGCGCACGCGGTGGTGCTCATCGAGCCGGGCAGCCTGCCCAAGACGTCCAGCGGCAAGGTGCAGCGGCACGCGTGCAGAGCGGCCTTCCTCGCGGGGACATTGCAGGAGGTGACGGCGTGGCGGGCGGAGCCGCCAGGTGGCGCGCGTTCGTCGCCCGAAGCTCCCCTCCCCGCTTCATCCGAATCCGTCCCAGGCTCCAGCGGGGCTCGGTCCATTACCGCGCCGGACTTCAGCGCATCCGAGTCGTCGCCTTCGTCCCGGCCGTCATCGAGTCATGACGGCGGAACCATCAGCCCGGTCGCTCCTGGCGCAGGTTCTGGAGCACGCGAAGCGGCGCCCGTCTCAGAGGGCCTGCCCGCGAATGCGGACGAGGCAGCGCTGGTGGCATGGCTGCACGACGTCGTGGCCCGGCACATGCGCATGCGCCGTGAGGACATCGACGTCGATGCCCCGGTGACGCGCTACGGCCTGGACTCGTTGGGCGCGGTGGAACTGGCGCACGAAATGGGCATCGGCACGATGCGCGTGACGGTGCCCATGGAGTGGTTGCTCCAAGGGCCGAGCATCACGTCCCTTGCACGGCAGCTGATCTCGGCCCGCACGGCGGCGTCCGTCCCTGCATCGAGCACGCTGCGTCGCCGGGAAGTAACAGGCGACCGGGCGGCGTCCTTCGCACAGGCGCGGCTGTGGTTCCTGGACCGGTACGCTCCGGGCGACGTGACCTACAACCTTCCCGCCGCCGTGCGACTGGAAGGCGAGCTGGACGTGGCCACGCTGGAGAACAGCCTCCTCGTGCTTGCCGCGCGCCATGACGCGCTGAGGACTTCCTTCCGGGAACAGGGCGGAAGGCCGCTTCAGGTCATCGCGAGCTTCGCATCCCTGCCGCTGGCCCGCGTGTCACTGGAATCCCTGCCCGCGGACACCCGCGAGGCCGAAGCCTCCCGTCTGGCCCAGGAGGAGGCCCGCCGTCCGTTCGTCCTGACGCAGGGACCGCTCGTGCGCGCCACGCTGCTGACGCTGGACGAGCGCACGCACGTGCTGGTGCTCGTCATGCACCACGCCGTGTCGGACGGCACGTCCATGGCGGTGCTGGTGCGCGAAATGTCCGCCCTCTACGCGGCGCTGCTCGAAGGCGGCCCGTCGCCGCTGCGCGCGCTGAAGGTGGCTTACGCTGACTACGCGGAGTGGCAGCGGGAGTCGCTGGACGGAGCCGCACTGGCGTCGCACCTGGACTACTGGCGGCAGCAGCTCTCAGGCGCGCCCCGCTTGTTGGAGTTGGCGACAGACCGGCCGCGTCCCCCCGAGCGTGGAACGCAGGGCGCCCGGGTGCCGGTGGTGCTCGACTCACGGCTCGCCGAAGCAGTGCGCGGGTTGGCCATCAGCGAGGGCGTCACCCCGTTCATGGTCCTGCTCGCGGCCTTCCAGGCGGTGCTCGCGCGCCGCTCGGGACAGGACGACGTCAGCGTGGGCACGGCCATCGCGGGTCGTGAACGCGCGGAGTTGCAGGGCCTGGTGGGCTTCTTCGTCAACACGCTGGTGATGCGCACGCGGTTGTCCGGCGCGCCCACCTTCCGTGAGCTGCTAGGCCGGGTGCGCGCGACGGCGATGGGTGCGTACGCGCATCAGGACGTGCCCTTCGAGAAGCTGGTGGAAGCGCTCCAGCCCACGCGCGAGCGCGGGCACACGCCCCTCTTCCAGGTGATGTTCATCCTCCAGGGCGCGCAGGTGGGCGCCCCCGTGCTGCCGGGCCTCCAGTCACGCTTGCTGGACGTGCATTCGGGCACGGCGATGTTCGACCTGACGCTCTCGCTCTCCGAATCCGCGAGAGGCTTCGAGGGCTGGCTCGAGTACGCCACCGACCTCTTCGACGCGGACACCGTGGCCCACATCGCTGGCCACCTGCGCGTGTTGCTGGAGGCGGCTGTCGCGGACCCTTCGCGCCAGGTGGATGCGCTGCCGTGGCTCAGCGCCGATGAGTCGGAGCACCTGCTCGCGCTGTCGCATGGACCCGACATCGAGTTCCCCTCGGATGCCACCCTCTCCTCGCGCTTCGCGGCGCAGGTGGCTCGCACGCCGGATGCCGTGGCGCTCGTCGCCGGGGATGGCCGGCTGACGTACCGGGAACTGCGTGCTCGGGCCCGGGCCGTGGCGCACACGCTGCGGCAGCGTGGCGTGGGGCCGGAGTCGGTGGTGGGGCTGTGCGTGGACCGCTCGGTGGAGCTGGCGGTGGGGATGCTCGGCATCCTGGAGGCGGGGGCAGCCTACCTGCCGTTGGATCCGGCGTACCCGGCGCAGCGGCTCGCGGCGATGTGGGAGGACTCTGGGGCGAAGGTCCTCGTGGGGCCTCGTCGCCTGGAGGACGTGATCGCGGTGCCGGCTGATCGCCGGCTCTTCCTCGATGACGTGGCCCCCTCGGTGGGAGCGGACTTCGTGCGGTCCGCGGGTGACGCGCGGACGCTCGCGTACGTGCTCTACACGTCGGGTTCGACAGGGCGGCCCAAGGGCGTGGGCGTGCCGCACCGGACGGTGATGAATTTCTTCCGCGCGATGGATGCGCACGTCTCGCCGTGCCCGGGCACGTGGCTGGCGATGACGAGCATCTCCTTCGACATCTCCGTGCTGGAGCTGCTCTGGGCCTGGACGCGCGGCTTCCAGGTGGTGCTCGCGCCCACGGGCCTGGAGCCCGCGGCGTTCGCGGACCTGCTGGAGCGCCACGCCGTCACCCACTTCCAGTGCACGCCGTCGTACGCGCGTGCGCTCGTGGACGAGCCCCGGGCGTTGCATGCGCTGGGCGGACTGCGGCAGATGCTCGTGGGAGGCGAAGCGCTTCCGGGGAGCCTCGCCTCGAAGCTGCGGGAGCATGTCCCTGCCCTGCTCAACATGTACGGTCCCACCGAGACGACGGTGTGGTCGTCCATGCATCGCGTGGAGACGGACACGGCCGGCACGGTGTCGCTGGGACGGCCGCTGGCGAACACCGGGCTGCACGTCCTGGATGCCCTGCTGCGGCCGGTGCCGGTCGGGGTCCCCGGTGAGTTGTTCATCGGGGGTGAAGGCGTGGTGCGCGGCTACCTGGGCCGGCCGGAACTGACGGCCGAGCGCTTCGTTCCGGACGCGCTTCGCGAAGCGCCGGGCACGCGGATGTACCGCACGGGCGACCGGGTGCGCTGGCTCGCGGACGGAACGTTGGAGTTCCTGGGCCGCATCGACCATCAGGTGAAGCTGCGCGGCTTCCGCATCGAGCCGGGCGAAATCGAAGCCGCGCTCATCACGCACCCCGAGGTCCGCGAGGCCGTGGTCGACGTGCGCGAACAGCGGCTCGTGGCCTACGTCGTCCCGGCCTTCGGCGATGCCGGCGTTCTGCGTGAGCACCTGCGCTCCCGTCTCCCTGCGTACATGGTGCCTTCGGCCTTCGTCGGCCTGGACACCCTGCCCCTCACGCCCAACGGCAAGGTGGACCGCGGCGCCCTGCCCGCCCCCGCGGCCCCCGTCGCCACCGAGGACTCGGACCCGCTGACGCCGCTCCAGGAGAAGCTGGCCGCGCTGTTCCAGGACCTGCTGAACGTGGAGCGCGTGGGCGCGCACGATGACTTCTTCGCGCTCGGTGGGCATTCGCTGCTGGCCACCCAGCTCGTCACCCGAGTGAGCGCCCGGTTCGGCGTGGACCTGCCCGTGCGCGCGCTGTTCGACGCACCCACCGTGGCAAGGCTCGCGGAGCGCATCGAAGCGCTCCCCTCCCGATACCCCGCCGCCCCCATCCCCACGGTGTCCCGGGATGAAGCGCTGCCGCTGTCGTTCGCGCAGCAGCGCATGTGGTTCCTGGATCGGATGGAGCCCGGCCAGGCCCTCTACAACATCCCCCTGGCCCTGCGGCTCTCCGGCCCCCTGGACGTGGAGGCGCTGCGCCGCACGTTCGCGGAGATCGTCCGCCGGCACGAACCGCTGCGCACCACGTTCGAGGAACGTGAAGGCCAGCCGCTCCAGCGCATCCACGCGCCGCCATCGGACTGGTCCCTGCCGGTGGAGTCCCTTCCCGAAGGCACCGGGCGCGACGCCACCCTGCGACAGCGCATGCGGGAGGACGCGACCCGGCCGTTCGATCTGGGCACCGGCCCGTTGCTGCGCACGCGGCTGCTCCGGCTGTCCCCGGACGAACACGTGCTGCTCCTGTGCATGCACCACATCGTCACGGATGGCTGGTCCATGGGCGTGCTCGTGCACGAGGTGGCCAGCCTCTACCCGGCGCTCGCGGCGGGACGTCCGTCGCCACTTCCGGCGCTGGAGGTGCAGGCCGCGGACTTCGCCGCATGGCAGCGCCAGCAGGACGATTCCGAGGCGGCACAGGCCCGGCTGGACACGCTCAAGGAGTCCCTGAAGGACGTGCCCGTGCTCACCCTGCCCGCCGAGCAGGGACAGCCCGGGACCCGGTCGACGCGTGGGGACAGCCATGTCTTCACGCTGCCCGCGTCCCTGGTGCATTCGCTGGAGCAGGTGGGCCGCGACCGCGACGCCACACTGTTCATGGTGCTGATGGCCGGGTATCAGGCCGTGCTGTCGCGCTACTCCGGGCAGGACGACTTCGCCGTGGGCACGCCGGTGGCCCACCGCACCCGGCCGGAGCTGGAGCCCCTCATCGGCGTGTTCCTCAACACGCTGGTGCTGCGCGCCCGCATGGACGGAGCGCCTCGCTTCTCCGAGCTCCTGGGTCGCGTGCGCGAGTCCTCCCTGGCCGCGTACGCGCACCAGGACGTGCCCTACGAACGGCTCGTGGAGGCCGTGGCCCAGGCGCGCGGCGGAGATCGCACCTCGCTGTTCCAGGCGATGTTCGTTCTCCAGAACGCGCCGCTGTCCACGCCGGCCCTGCCCGGCGTCCGCGTGGAGCGGCTGCACACCTCGACGGAGACCGCGCGCTTCGATCTCCTGCTCTCGCTCACCGCGAGCGACGGCGGCCTGGAAGGAACGCTCGAATACAGCCGGGACCTCTTCTCCGAGGCCGCGGCGGCGCGGTTCGCCACCCACTTCCAGGTGCTGCTGGAGGCCGTGGCCCGCGATGCGGCGACCCCCGTGCACCTGCTGCCGCTGATGGACGACGCGGAGCAGCGGCGGCTGCTGGTGGATTGGAATGCCACCGCGCGCGACTACCCGCTGGAGGGCACGCTGCACGGGCTGGTGGAAGCGCAGGTGGCGCGCACGCCGGACGCCATCGCGGTGGACTTCGAGGGCGCGCGGCTGACGTACCGTGAGCTGGACGGCCGGGCCAATCAGCTCGCACGTGCGCTGCGGGCGCGCGGCGTGGGACCGGAAGTGCGCGTGGGCATCTGCGCGGAGCGGTCACTGGAGTTGGTGATCGCACTGCTGGGTGTGCTCAAGGCGGGCGGCGCGTACGTGCCCATCGATCCGTCCTCGCCGGCGGACCGGCGGACGTACCTGGTGGAGGACTCCGCGGTCGCGGCGTTGCTGACGCAGCAGCACCTGCGGCCGGTGCTGTCGGTAGGCAGCACGCCGGTGCTCTGCCTGGACTCGGACTGGCCCCAGGTGGCGACCCTGTCGCCGGAGCCCGTGGAATCGGGCGTGGGCGCCGAGCACCTGGCCTACGTCATCTACACGTCGGGCAGCACGGGGCGTCCGAAGGGCGCCATGAACACCCACGCGGGCATCCGCAACCGGCTGCTCTGGGGGCAGGACGCCTACGGGTTGGAGTCACGCGACGTCGTGTTGCAGAAGACGCCCTTCAGCTTCGACGTCTCGGTGTGGGAGTTCTTCTGGCCGCTGATGACGGGCGCGCGGTTGGTGGTGGCGAAGCCGGGCGGGCACCAGGACGCCGCATACCTGGTGGACCTGATGGCTCGCGAGGACATCACGACGGTGCACTTCGTGCCGTCCATGCTCCAGGTGTTCCTGGAGGAGCCGGGGCTGGAGCGCTGCACGGCGCTTCGCCGAGTCGTGTGCAGCGGAGAAGCGCTGCCGCTGGAGCTGAAGGACCGCTGCCTGGAGCGGCTGGGCGTCCCCCTCCACAACCTCTACGGCCCCACGGAGGCCGCGGTGGAAGTGACGGCCTGGACGTGCGAGCGCCATGACGGACGGCGCTCCGTGCCCATTGGCAGGCCGGTGGCGAACACGCGGATCCACGTCCTGGATGCATCGTCGCAGCCGGTGCCGGTGGGCATCGCGGGAGAGCTCCACATCGGCGGCGTGCAGGTGGGCCGGGGATACCTGGGCCGTCCCGCGCTGACGGCGGAGCGGTTCATCCCGGATCCGTTTGGCCCTCCGGGAGCGAGGCTCTACCGGACGGGAGACCGGGCCCGCGTCCTCGCCGACGGCACCATCGAGTACCTGGGCCGCCTGGACTTCCAGGTGAAGCTGCGCGGGTTCCGCATCGAGCCAGGCGAAGTGGAGTCAGCGCTGCGTCAGTGTGAAGGCGTGCGCGAAGCCGTGGTGGTGGTGCGCGAGGACGCGCCCGGCGACAAGCGTCTGGTGGCCTACGTGGTGGGCCAGGGCGTGACGGCGGAAGCCCTGCGCGAGGCGCTGAAGGCGAAGCTGCCGGAGTACATGGTTCCCACGGCCTTCGTGGCGCTGAACGCGCTGCCGCTGTCCCCCAACGGAAAGGTGGACCGCAAGGCCCTGCCTGTTCCGGACGCGCGTCCGGCAGCCCTGGCGCCGTCGAGGCCCCAGCGGATGACGCCCTTCCAACAGCGGATCGCGGACCTGTTCCGAGACGTGCTGCGGGTGCCGAAGGTGGGCGTGCACGATGACTTCTTCGCCCTGGGCGGACACTCGCTGCTGGCCACACGGCTGCTGTCCCGCGTGCGCTCCACGTTCCAGGTGGAGCTGCCCCTGCGCGGACTCTTCGACGGAGCCACCGTCGCCGAGGTCACCGAACAGGTGGAGGCCCAGCTCCTCTCGCGCACCGGCCTCCCACGCGTGCCCGCGATCCGCAAGGTGCCTCGCGACGGCGAACGGGTCCTGTCCTTCGCGCAGCAGCGGCTGTGGGTGATGGAACAGCTCCAACCCGGTGCCACGCCCTACGTCCTGCTGGGCGCCGTGCGGCTGGACGGCGCACTGGACGTGGAGGCCCTGCGCCTCGCGCTGGAGCTCCTCGTCGAGCGCCACGAAGCCCTGCGCACCACGCTCGCGCTGAAGGGCCGCGACCCCGTCCAGACCCTCCAGCCGACACCGGTCTGGGCGCTGCCCGTGACGGACCTGGGCGACCTGCCGGACCCCGAATCGGCGGTCCAGCAAGTGGCGCGCGAGGAGGCGGGCCGGCCCTTCGACCTGGGCACCGGGCCGCTGCTGCGCACGCGCCTGCTGCGGCTGACGTCCACGCAGCACGTGCTGCTCCTGGGCATGCACCACGTCGTCGCCGACGGCTGGTCCCTGAGCGTGATGGTGCGAGAGGTGGCCACGGCCTACGCGGCCTTCGCTTCCGGTTCGGCCCCGGTGCTGCCGGAGCTGCCCGTGCAGTACGCCGACTTCGCCGCGTGGCAGCGCGGTTGGCTCCAGGGCGACGTGCTCGCGGACGAAGTGGCGTGGTGGAAGGAGCAGCTCGCGGGTGCGCCTCGGGTCCTGGAGTTGCCCACGGACAAGCCTCGGCCCACGACGCGTTCACCTCACGGCGCGCTGATGCCCGTGCACGTGCCTCGCGACCTGACGGACCGGTTCGCGGGGCTTGCCCGGCGCGAAGGCGCCACGCCGTTCATGGCGCTGCTGGCCGCGTGGCAGGTCCTGCTGTCCCGCTACAGCCGGCAGGAGGATCTGCTCGTCGGCGCTCCCATCGCGGGCCGCACCCACGGCGACGTGGAAGGACTGGTCGGCTTCTTCATCAACACGCTGGTGCTGCGTGCACGCGTCCGTCCGGAGACGTCCTTCCGAGCGTTGCTGGGACAGGTGCGGGACACGACGCTCGCGGCCTACGAGCACCAGGACCTCCCGTTCGAGAAGCTGGTGGAGGAGCTCCAGGTGCCTCGCGACCTGGGCCGCACGCCACTGGTGCAGGCGGTCTTCGCGCTCCAGAACGCTCCGGCCGAGGCGTTCAATGCGCCAGGGCTGAGGATGGAGCCACTGGAGGTGGACGCGGGCACGGCGCACTTCGACCTGAGCCTGCTGCTCACGGAGACGCCGGACGGACTGCGCGGCTCCATCGAGTACAGCACCGACCTCTTCGAACGCGACACCGTGGCCCGGCTCGCCGGGCATCTGCTCGTGCTGCTGGAGGCCGCGGTCGCCGGGCCGGACGTGCCCCTCTCACGGCTGCCGTGGCTCACGCCGGAGGAGCGCCAGCAGGTGCTCGTCGCGTGGAACGACACCGCCCTGCCCTATCCCTCCGACAGCACGCTCGCGGAGCGCTTCGCGCTGCAGGCCTCGCTGCGCCCGGACGCCGTCGCGGTGGAGGACGGGGATGAACGGCTGACGTACGCGCAGCTGGATGCGCGGGCCAATCAGCTCGCGCATGTCCTGCGGGCCCGTGGCGTGGGAGCGGACGTGCTGGTGGCGCTGTGCCTGGAGCGCTCCGTGGGCTTCGTCGTCACGGTGCTCGGCATCGTGAAGGCTGGCGGCGCGTACGTGCCGCTGGATGCGTCGTATCCCGCGCAGCGGCTGAGCTTCATGCTGGAGGATGCCCGGCCGCACCTGCTCGTCACCACGCGCGAGCTGCGCGGCCGGCTGCACCTGCCCGACGCGTCCCTGCCGTGCCTGTTCCTGGAGGAGCTGGAGCTGGCCGACCAGCCTGTCACCGCGCCGGAGACCGGCGTGGGGCCGCGCAACCTGGCCTACGTCATCTTCACCTCCGGCAGCGGCGGACGGCCCAAGGGCGTGGGCATCGAGCATCGCGGCCTGCTGCGCGTGCTGCACGCGGCGCCGTACCTGCACTACGGGATGCGCGACACGGTGCTGCTCTTCGCGCCCGTGTCCTTCGACGGCTCCGTGCTGGAGTTGTGGATGCCGCTGGTGCATGGAAACCGGCTCGTCGTCTTCCCGGGTCACGTGCCCGCGGGCGACATGGACACGCTGGCCCGGGTGGTGGAGCGCCACGGCGTCACCTTCATCCACATGCCCTCCGGCCTCTTCTCGCAGTTGGTGGAGCACCGGCCGGACATCCTCGGGCGGCTGCGCGAGCTGCACACGGGCGGCGACATCGTCTCCGCGCCGCACGTGCGCCGCGCGGTGGAGTCGCTGGGCATCCCCTTCACCAACGGCTACGGGCCCTCCGAGGGCTCCATTGTCGCCACCGCCTTCACGGTGGAGCGGCTGGAACAGGTCGGCACGACGGTGTCCATTGGCGCACCGCTCGCCAACACGTCCGTGTACGTGCTGGACGCGAGCCTGAGCCCGGTGCCCGTGGGTGTGCCGGGCGAACTGTTCCTCGGCGGTGACGGCGTGGGCCGGGGCTACGTGTCGCGGCCGGACCTGACGGCGGAGCGCTTCGTGCCGGATGCCTACGGCGCGACGCCGGGCGCACGGCTGTACCGCACGGGAGACATGGGCCGTTGGCGTCCGGACGGCACGCTGGAGTTCCTGGGCCGCATCGACACGCAGGTGAAGGTGCGCGGCTTCCGCATCGAGTTGGCGGAGGTGGAGGCCGCCCTGCGCGACCTGCCCGCGGTGCAGGACGCCGCGGTGGTGGTGCGCGAGGACGTGCACGGGGACAAGCGGCTCGTGGCCTACGCGATGCCTGGCCCGGGGCAGGTGCTGGACGCGTCCGCGCTGCGATCGGCGCTGCGGCAGCGGCTGCCGGAGTACATGGTGCCGTCGGTGTTCGTGATGCTGGACACCCTGCCCCTGAACCCCAGCGGCAAGGTGGACCGCAAGGCGCTGCCCGCGCCGGACGCCGCGTCCACCGGACGTCAGGGCCGCTTCGTGGAGCCCACGCACCCGCTGGAGCAGCGCCTGGCGCCCGTCTTCGCGCGCGAGCTGAGCACGGACCGCGTGAGCGCACAGGACCACTTCTTCGAGGACCTGGGAGCCACGTCGCTGACCGTGGTGCGGCTGGCCGCGCGCCTGCGCGAGGAGCTCCAGCGCGAGGTGCCCGTGGTGTGGCTGTTCGAACACCCCACTCTCGAAGCGTTCGTCCAGCGGCTGGATCGTGAGTCCCAGCAGGGCCCGGGCGCCGTACAGCCCGTGTCCCAGGCTCCCGGTCACCGTCCGCGCGAGGCACCGAAGGCCGGCGAGTCCGGCTCCATCGCCATCATAGGTATGGCGGGCCGCTTCCCTGGCGCGATGACGGTGGCGGAGTTCTGGAGCAACCTGCGCGGAGGCGTGGAGTCCATCACGCGCTTCGCCCCGGAGGAACTGGAGCACCTGTCCGTCCTGCCGGAGGGCCTGGAGCTGTGGCACCAGCCGGCATTCGTCCCAGCCGCGGGCGTCATCGACGGCGCGGACCGGTTCGACCACGCGTTCTTCGACATGTCGATGCGCGAGGCGCAGTTCACGGATCCGCAGCAGCGGCTCTTCCTCCAGACGGCATGGGCCGCGCTGGAGGACGCGGGCATCGACCCGGAGCGCTTCCCCGGGGCCATCTCGCTGTACGCGGGGGCCACGGGCTCCGGTTACACGGACGCCGTGCGGCAGGCGATGCCGCTGGACGCGGCGTCGTTCATGGAGCTGCACGGCACCGCCACGCACGAGAGCCTGGCGACGAAGGCATCCTTCAAGCTGGGGCTCACGGGCGAAAGCGTGCTGCTGTACACCGCGTGCTCCACGGGCCTGGTGGCGGTGCACCTGGCCGCCCAGAGCCTGAGGACGGGCCAGTCCGACGTGGCGCTCGCGGGCGCGATGCGGCTGTCGCTGCCGCAGCGCACGGGCTACGTGCACGAGGAGGGGCTCATCTTCTCCCCGGACGGCCACTGCCGCGCGTTCGACGCGAAGGCGGGAGGCACGCTGTCCGGCAACGGCGTGGGCTCGGTGGTGCTCAAGCGCCTGGAGGACGCGCTGCGGGATGGGGACTCCATCTACGCGGTCATCCGGGGCTCGGCGCTGAACAACGACGGCCGGAACAAGTCCGGCTTCACCGCGCCCAGTGTGCAGGGCCAGGCGGCGGTCGTGTCCCAGGCGCTGGCCAACGCGGGCGTGGCACCGGAGGCCGTGGGCTACGTGGAGACCCACGGCACCGCGACGCCCCTGGGGGATCCGATTGAAGTGGCGGCGCTGACGCGCGCGTACGGCCTGGGCGCGGAGCACCGGGGGAGCATCGCGCTGGCGTCGCTGAAGACGAACGTGGGCCACCTGGACACGGTCGCGGGCCTCGCGGGCCTGATGAAGGCCGCGCTGTCTCTGCACCACGGGGAGATTCCGCCCAGTCTCCATTTCGAGAAGGCCAACCCGCAGATCGACTTCGACGCGGGACCGTTCTTCGTCAACACCACCCTGCGGCAGTGGCCTCGCGGTGAGACACCCCGCTTTGCCGCGGTCAGTTCCTTCGGCATTGGAGGCACGAACGCGCACGCGGTCCTCGAGGAGGCCCCCCTGCGGCGGAGTGGTCCCACCTCGCGGTCCCATCAGCTGGTCCTGCTGTCCGCGCGCTCGCTGGAGGCGTTGCAGGCCGCGGCACAGCAGCTGGATGTGCACGTGGCGGAGGGCATGGATGCGCAGGCATTGGCGGACCTGGCGTTCACGCACGCCATGGGTCGCAAGGCGTTCGAATACCGTCACGTGCTCGTGGTGAAGGACGCGGCGGATCTGGTGCGCCAGCTCCGCAAGCCGGTGGTCGCGGTGAAGACCGAGAAGCGCGCTCCCCGGGTGGCGTTCGTGTTCTCCGGCCAGGGAGCGCAGCGGGTCGCGATGGGGCGCGAGCTGGCGGAGGCGTCGCCCCGGTTCCGCGAGCACCTGGACGCGTGCCTGGCGTTGTTGGAGGCGCCGCTGCGGGAGCGCGTTTCGCGACTGCTGTCGCCCAATGCCGGTGCGGAGGCGGAGTCCACGGAGGCCCTGGCGGACACGCGTGTGGCGCTGCCCGCGCTGTTCAGTGTGCAGGTGTCACTGGCGCGGCTGTGGCAGGACCTGGGCGTGAAGCCGTACGCGGTGCTGGGGCACAGCTTCGGCGAGTACGCGGCGGCGTGTGTCGCGGGCGTGCTGTCCCTGGAAGACGCGATGCGCCTCGCGGTGGCGCGCGGTGAGCTGATGCACCGCATGCCGTCGGGGGCGATGCTGGCGGTGGCGCTGCCCGCGGCTCGGGTCCAGCCGCTGCTGTCGGGCCGGCTGGAGTTGGCGGCGGTGAACACGCCGGACCGCTGCGTGGTGTCCGGTCCGGAGGAGGAAGTGGAGCGCCTGGATGCCGAGCTCAAGGCCCAGAAGGTCGGAGCGGTGCGCATGCCGGCGCCGCACGCGTTCCACTCGGTGGACGTGGAGCCGTTGATGCCGGAGCTGGCGCGCGTGGTGGGCACGCTGCGCTGGGTAGAGCCGACGGTGCGGTACGTGTCCAGCCTCACGGGGACGGTGGCACAGCACGGACAGCTGGCGGATCCGCGCTACTGGACCGAACAGATGCGCAAGCCCGTGCACTTCACCCGCGCGGTGGAGACGCTGCAGGAGGAAGGCTGCGCGGTGATGTTGGAGGTGGGCCCCGGTCAGGATGTGACGCCGCTGGTGCGCGCGAACCTGATGGCGGTGGAGAACGGCGCGCCTCGAGTCCGAGGCCTGCCGTCGCTGCGTCTGGGTGGCACGACAACGGAGCAGATGAGCTGGCTCCAGGCCGTGGGCGAGCTGTGGACCGCGGGCGTGCCCGTGGCCTGGAGCGAGTTCTACGCGCACGAGCAGCGCCTGCGGCTGCACCTGCCCACGTACGTCTTCCAGGAGAAGACCGTCTGGGTGGAGCAGAAGGCGCAAGGCCGCATCACGGTGACGGCGCCGTCTCCGGTGGAGGTGTCCACACAGGCCGTGGTGGCCGCTGCCCTCCCTGCTTCGAGTGCGAGTCCGGCCCCTGTCGAGGCGGCCCCCCTGCCCCCGCAGTCCGCGCGCGACGATGCCCCTCGTGGCGATGTGGAGGAACGCGTAGCCGCGCTGTGGCGCGCGCGACTGGGCCTGGAGTTCGTCGGCCGCCACGACGACTTCCTGGAGATTGGCGGCAACTCGCTGACGGCCGCGCAGCTGCTCAACCAGGTGCGTGATGCATTCGGCGTGAACCTGCCGCTCGCCGCCCTCTTCGAAGCCCCCACGGTCGCGGGCATCGCGGAGCGTCTGGTGCCTCTGCTGCGTCAGTCGCCGCAGGCCCCCGTCTCCGTGGAGCTTCCGCTCGTGCCGCTCGCGCGCACTGGCGAGCTGCCGCTGTCCTTCGTGCAGGAGCGCGTCTGGCGCCTGGAGCAGCACCTGCCCGGTCAGTCCGCGTACAACATCCCGTTCGTCCTGCGGCTCGAAGGCGACCTGAACGCGGACGTGATGGAGCGCGGCATCCAGGAGATCGTCCAGCGCCACGAAGCGCTGCGCACGACCTACGACGCCGTGGACGGCCGCCCCGTGCAGCGCTTCCACGCGCACATGCGAGTCCCGCTCACCCGCGTGGAACTGCGCGGCCCCGCGGAGACCCGTGAACCCGAGGCCCTCCGGCTCGCCCGCGAGGACGCCGCGAAGCCGTACGACCTGGTCCACGGCCCCGTGCTGCGCACCACGCTCGTGCGCGTGGACACGCGGCTGCACCTGCTCCTGTGCGGCATCCACCACATCGTCAGCGACACGCTGTCCATCGCCCTCTTCGTCCAGGAGCTGGGCCAGCTCTACGACGCCTTCCTCCAGGGGCGTCCGTCTCCCCTGCCCCCGCTGCCCTTGCAGTACGCGGACTTCGGCGCGTGGCAGCGCAACAGCATCGCGGGCGGCCGGCTGCCCGAACAGGACCAGGGCTGGCGGCAGCGGCTGGCTGGCATGCCGCGCAAGCTGGACCTGCCCACCGACCGCCCGCGCCCCACCGAGAGCCCGCTCACCTCCGAGCGCATGACGGTCGAGTTCCCGCCCGCGCTCGCCCGCGAGCTGGTGGCCTTCGCACGCCGTGAGGGCTTCACCGGCTACATGACGGTGCTCGCCGCGTGGCAGACGCTGCTGCACCGCTACAGCGGCCAGACGGACGTCATCGTCGGAACGCCCATCGCCAACCGCACGAGGCCGGAGCTGCTACCGCTCATCGGCTACGTGGCGCACTCGGCGGCGTTCCGGACGCGCTTCACCGAAGGCCTCACGTTCCGCGAGCTGCTGACCCAGGTGCGTGACGAGGTCGCCGACGCACAGACGCGTCCGGACGTGCCCTTCGAGTACCTGGTGGAAGCCCTCATCCCGGGCCACGACATCGGCCGAGGAAGGCTGACGGACTCCGTGTTCGTCTACCACACGGGTGCGGCCGCGGGCGCCGGGACGCTGAACCTGACGGGCCTGCGCGGCTCGCTGGTGGAGGTGCCCGGCACGCCCGTGCAATGGGGCGCCACCCTGGCGGACCTCACGCTCCTTCTCTCCGAAGCGCCCGGCCGCGTCCACGGCGTCCTGGAGTACGCGACGGAGCTGTTCGACGCCGCCACCGTGGAGCGGCTGATGGAGCACTTCCAGGTGTTGCTCGGAGCGGCGCTCGCCCGGCCTGAGACGCCTGTCGCCCAGCTGCCCCTGACCACGGAGGCAGAGCGCCGCGCCTGGCCCGCGCCCCGTGCCTCACCGGGCATCACCTCCGTGCCGGCCCTCCTGGCGGAGCGGCGTGCACGCCACGCGAACGCCACCGCCGTCTCGCGTGGGGATGCGCACTGGACCTGGGCCGAACTGGGCGCCCGGGCGGATGCCCTGGCCGAGCGGCTGAAGGCCCTGGGCGTGACGGCAGGGACTCCGGTGGCCGTGTGCCTGCGCTCATCGCCGGAGAAGCTGGCCGCGCTGTGGGGCGTGCTGGCCGCGGGTGGCGCGGGCATCGCGCTGGGCCCGGCGGACCTGACGCAGTTGCCCGTCTACGCGCCAGAAGGCACCCGCGTGCCGGTGCTCGTCACCACGCGAGCGCTAGTGGCCTCCGTGCGAGTGGAGGCATCGCGCGTCGTCTACGTGGAGGACGTGGACGCATCGGGTGCTCCCCTCCGCGCAGGAGAGGACGCGCGCGCGCTGGCGTGGCTGTTGCCCACGGGCGCCGGACAGCCCGCCTGGGCGCTGGGTCACCGCGAGCTGTCGGAGTTCTTCACCGGCCTGGATGCGCGGCTGTCTCCTCCGGACGGCGGCGCATGGCTGTCCGCGAGCGAGGCGTCCGCGGACCGTCCGGAGCTGGAGGCCCTGTGGGCGCTCACGCGAGGCCTGCGCGTGGTGTACCCGCCGGAGCGCATCACCGCGCGGCTGGTGAGTCTGGGAGGCGGCGGGCCTCGCGCGAAGGCGATGGACCTGAGCCTCATCTACTTCGCCAACGACGAGGACGCGCTCCAGGGCCCCAAGTACGAACTCCTGATGGAGGGAGCGAAGTTCGCGGACGCGAACGGCTTCTCCGCGGTGTGGACGCCGGAGCGGCACTTCCATTCGTTCGGAGGCTTGTACCCGCAGCCCGCGGTGATCTCCGCCGCGGTCGCGGCCGTCACGAAGCACCTGCACGTGCGCTCCGGCAGCGTGGTGCTGCCGCTGCATGATCCGCTCATCATCGCGGAGCAGTGGTCCGTGGTGGACAACGTGTCGCAGGGCCGAGTGGGCCTCTCCGTGGCCACGGGTTGGCACACGCAGGACTTCACCTTCGCGCCAGCCAACTTCGAGAAGCGCCGCGACATCCTGCTGGAGAAGCTGTCCACGTTGCGCTCGCTGTGGCGCGGCGAGCGCTTCAAGCGCCCCGGCGGCGCGGGCACCCTGGTGGAGGGAGCGCTGCGGCCGAAGCCCGTGCAGAAAGAGCTGCCGGTGTGGCTCACCGCCACGTCCAACCCAGAGACCTTCCGCATGGCGGGCGAGCTGGGCGCGGGCGTGCTCACGGGCCTGCTGTCGCACTCGCTGGAGGAGTTGAAGCCGAAGGTGGCGTTGTACCGCGAGGCCTGGCGCCGCAACGGCCACCCCGGCCGAGGCCACATCACCTGCATGCTGCACACGTACCTGGGCGACGACGACCAGGAGGTGTTGCGCCTCGTGCGCAAGCCGCTGCTCGCGTACTTCCGCAGCTCGGTGGACATCGTCACGTCGCTGCTGCTCACCCAGGGCTACCAGGGCGACATCCAGAAGCTATCCCCGGAGGACATCGACGCGCTGCTGGAGCACACCTTCGAGAACCACGCCAAGACGACGGGCCTCGTGGGAACGGTGGACGGCGCGGTGAAGCGTCTGCGCGACGTGCGCGCGGCGGACGTGGATGAAGTGGCGGCACTCATCGACTTCGGCCTGGACACCCCGGTGGTGCTGGACGGTCTGCGTCGCCTGGCCGTGGTGCGCGAGCGCATGGCCGCGGAGGCCACCGCCCGCCAGGAACAGGTGCTGGTGGAGGCCGAGGCGGGCGTGGAAGGACTGCTGGAGCTGGCGCGCCAGTCCGGCGCGGTGCTGGTGCATACGTCGGCCCGGCTCGCGCGTTCACTCAGCGAACTGCCCGGAGCGCGCGAGTCCCTGGCTCATGTTGGCGCGCTGGTGTTGGAAGGCGCTTCGGCGGAGTTGGGCGCGGCGCTGCACAGGGCCGCGGGCGTGGAGGTGTGGCTGTCGGGTGACGCCCAGGAAGGCGCGCTGTTGCCGCGCACGCTGGGAGAACGCATCCCCGCGAACCTCCAGGCGTGGGTGTTGGACGCGGCCGGTCAGCCCGTGCCCGCGGGCGTGGTGGGCGAGCTGGCCCTCGCGGGCGCGGGGCTTCCCACTGCGCTGTGGCGCGCGGGCGACGAGGACCGCCGCCTGGTGCCGCACCCCCGAGAGGCCACGGCGAGGCTGTACCGCACTGGCCGCCATGCCCGGTTGCGCGCGGATGGCCGCGTGGAGCCCGTGGCGTCACCGTCCCACCTCCCCCCTCCGCCCGTGGCGCGTCCCGCCGTCGTGGAAGCGCCGCGTCCCGCCGTGGCGCCCGTCGCCGCGCGCCCCGCGACTCAAGTCGTGAACGAGGGCCCGCCGCCCATTTCGCGCGTGGGCCGCGACCGGCCTTTGCCGCTGTCCTTCGCCCAGCATCGCCTCTGGTACCTCCAGCAGATGGCGCCCGGCAGCGGCGCCTACAACAACCCGTCGCTCTTCCGCCTCGTCGGGGAGCTGGACGTGGACGCGCTCCAGGCCACGCTGGACGCGCTGGTGGCGCGGCATGAAGTGCTGCGCACCACGTACGCGCTGGAGGGCGACCGCGCGGTGCAGAACATCCACCCGCCGCGCGGCCTGCCGCTCCCGCGCCGCGACGTGGAGGGTGACTCGCCTGAAGCCCGCGAAGCGGAGATGCAGCGCTTCTGCAGGGCCTACGCGCTGTTGCCCTTCGACCTGGATCAGGCCGTGCTGCGCGCGACGCTGCTGCGCCTGGAACCCCAGGTGCACGTGCTGGCGATCGTCTTCCACCACGCCGTGTCCGACGCGTGGTGCAACATGGTCGTCGCGCACGAGCTGACGGCGAACTACGCCGCGTTCCACGCGGGCCAGCCGTCGCCCCTGACGGAGCTGCCGGTGCAGTACGCGGACTACGCCGTGTGGCAGCGCGCCTGGCTGGACGGCGGCGTGATGGAGGCGCAGCTCGCCTGGTGGAAGCAGCAACTGGCCGGGGCGCCCACGCTGGAGCTGCCCACGGACCGGCCACGTCCCGCGCTCCAGTCCTTCGCGGGCGCGCGCTACCGCTTCGCGTTCCCGGCCGAAGTGTCCGCGCCGCTGCTGGCGCTGGGCCGCAAGCAAGGCGCCACGTCGTTCATGGTGCTGATGGCGCTCTTCCAGACGGTGCTGTCGCGCTACTCGGGCCAGGACGACTTCGTGGTGGGCACGCCCATCGCGGGCCGCACGCGCCCGGAGGTCGAGTGGCTGATGGGGTGCTTCATCAACACCCTGCCCTTCCGCTCGAAGCTGTCCGGCCAGCCGTCCTTCGTGGAGCTGCTGGGCCGCGTGCGCACCCAGGCCCTGGAGGCCTACGCGCGACAGGACGCTCCTTTCGAGCGCGTCCTGGAGACACTCGAGCTCCCCCGCGACCTGAGCCGCACGCCGGTCTTCCAGGCCGTCCTCAACGTGATCAACACGCCGGAGGCCCGGGGCCAGCTGCCGTCGCTGGCACTGAGCCAGGTGGAGGTCCCCAACGACACGGCCAAGTTCGACTTGTCCCTGGAGGTCTTGGAGAGCCGCACGGGCATCGCCTGCCACCTGGAGTACGCCACCGCCCTCTTCGACGCAGCCACCATCGAGCGCATGGCGGAGCACCTGGTGGTGCTCGCGAGGGAGATCATCGCGACTCCGGAGGCTCCGCTCGCGACGTTGTCGTTGCTCACGCCGGCCGCCCGCGAACAGGTGCTGCGCGGCTGGAACGACACGCGCGTGGACTTCCCCGCCGGGGCCACGCTGCACCATCTCTTCGAGTCCCAGGCCGAACGCACGCCGGAGGCCATCGCACTCCAGTTCGAGGACCAGCGCCTCACGTACGCGCAGCTCGACGCCCGGGCCAACCAACTCGCGCACCACCTGCGTGCTCGCGGCGCGGGCCCGGAGACCCTGGTGGGCGTCTGCATGGAGCGCTCGCTGGAGATGGTCGTCGCCCTCCTGGGCATCCTGAAGGCCGGAGCCGCCTACGTGCCGCTGGATCCGGCCACGCCCGCGGAACGGCTCGCCGGGATGTTGGAGGACACCGCCGCGCCCGTGCTCCTGGTGCAAGAGCGCTTCCGTACCGCGACGCCTCCGCATGCCGCGCACGTCATCGCGTTGGATGCGCAGGCGGACCTGCTCGTGGATGAGTCCACGGCGCGTCCCGTGCCGTTGGCTGGGGATGACTCCCTGGCGTACGTCATCTTCACGTCTGGCAGCACGGGCCGTCCCAAGGGCGCGATGAACGCGCACGCGGGCATCGTCAACCGCCTGCGCTGGATGCAGGGGCGCTACGGCCTGACGACGTCGGACACGGTGCTGCAGAAGACGCCGTTCAGCTTCGACGTCTCGGTGTGGGAGTTCTTCTGGCCCCTGATGACGGGCGCGCGGCTGGTGCTCGCGAGGCCCGGCGGTCACCAGGAACCGGACTACCTCGTGGCGCTGATGGCGCGAGAGGGCGTCACGACCACGCACTTCGTGCCCTCCATGCTGCGAGCCTTCGTGGAAGAGCCCGGCCTGGAGTCCCTGGCGCGTCTGCGCCAGGTGATGTGTAGCGGCGAAGCCCTGCCCGCGGACCTGGTGCTCCGTGCCCAGGCGCGCCTGCCGCACACCTCGCTGCACAACCTCTACGGCCCCACCGAGGCCGCCGTGGACGTGACGTCCTGGGAGTGCCCGCGCGACGAAGCCCTGCGAGTAGTACCCATCGGCCGGCCCGTGGCCAACACGCGCATGCACGTGCTGGATGCCCGCGGTGAACCGGTGCCCGTGGGCATCCCAGGAGAGCTGTTCATCGGCGGCGTACAGGTCGGCCGAGGCTACTGGCGCCGCCCCTCGCTCACCGCCGAGCGCTTCATTCCCGACGCCTTCAGTGGCACGCCCGGCGCGCGCCTGTACCGCACGGGCGACATCGCCCGGTGGCGCATCGACGGCACGCTGGAGTACCTGGGCCGCGCGGACTTCCAGGTGAAGCTGCGCGGCTTCCGCATCGAGCTGGGCGACATCGAAGCAGCGTTGCTCACCCACCCGGATGTCCGGGAGGCCGTGGCCGTGGTGCGCGAGGACGCGCCCGGTGCGCGGCGCCTGGTCGCCTATGTCGTCTCGGGCGCGGACCTGGATCTGGCCTCGCTGCGGACCCTCCTGTCGCGGCGGCTGCCCGAGTACATGGTGCCCGCGATCTTCATCCCGTTGCCGGCGCTGCCGTTGACGTCCAGCGGCAAGGTGGATCGCAAGGCCCTGCCCACGCCAGAGGGCCAGCGCGCGGCGACGCGCGAGTACATCGCGCCCCGCACGGAGATGGAGCGGACGCTCGCGGAGGTCCTGGCGCAGGTGCTGCGTGTCGAACGCGTGGGGCTCGATGACAACTTCTTCGAGCTGGGCGGCGACTCCATCATCAGCCTCCAGGCTGTCGCGAGGGCCCGGCAGGCCGGCATCCAGCTGTCTGTCCGCGACCTGTTCCAACATCCGACGCTGGAGGCCCTGGCCTCCGTGGCTCGCGTCAGCGGGGGCCGCCTCGCGGAACAGGGACCGGTGGTGGGCGAGGTGCCGCTCACGCCCATCCAGCGCCAGCTGCTGGAGCGCGATCCCACGCACGCCCATCACTTCAATCAGGTGCTGCTGCTCCAGGCGCGCCAGCCGTTGAAGGCGGCGTGGGTGGAAGAGGCGATCCAGGCACTGGTGGTCCACCACGACGCCCTGCGCATGCGCTTCATGCGTGAGGACGGTGGCGCCTGGCGCCAGCAGGACGCCGCGCCCGATGAGGCCCAGGTTTCCCTGCTTCAGTTCGATCTGTCCGAACTGCCCGCGGAGATGCGCGCGGCGCGGCTGGAGGAGGAGGCCGAGCGCCTCCAGGCTTCGTTCGACCTGTCCCGGCCGCCCCTGCTGCGCGCCGCCCTCTTCCACTTCGGCGACGGACAAGAGCAGCGCCTGCTGCTGATCTTCCACCACCTGGTGGTGGACGCCGCGTCCCAGCGGGTGCTTGTCGAGGACCTGGAGTCCACCTACCTGCGCTTGCGCGCGGGCCAGTCTCCCGCGCTTCCCACGAAGACGACCTCGTTCCTCGCCTGGGCACGCAGGCTGGAGGTCCACGCGCTGTCCGACGCACTGCATGTGCAGACGTCTCTCTGGCTCGACGAGGCCCGGCGTGACGTAGCGCCGTTGCCCGCTGACGGCTCCGGGCCCGGGACCGCGGCATCTCACCGCACCGTCTCCGTGCGGCTGGATGCGGAGGAAACGCGGCTGCTGATCCAGGAGACGCCGGCGGCCTGGCGGGCGCGGATCAACGAGATCCTGCTGACGGCCCTGGCCCAGGCCCTGCGCGAGTGGACAAGCCAGTCGCGCCTGCTCATCGACCTGGAGGGCCACGGTCGAAAGGAGCTCTTCGCGGACGCGGACGTGTCCCGCACCGTGGGGTGCTTCACGTCGCTGACGTCGGTCCTGCTCCAACTGCCGGAGGGCGGCTCGACCGGAGACTGCCTGCGCGCGGTGCGCGATTCGCTGTCCACATGGTCCGACCGAGGCATCGGCCAGGGCCTGCTGCGGTTCATGGGGCCCGAGGAGCTCCGCCAGCGGCTCGCGGCCCTGCCGTCCGCGCAGGTGGTCTTCAACGAGTTGAAGCAGCTGGATGGTTCCACCAGCGCCCTCTTCGCGCCGGGCACGGAGCCCACCGGCCTGACGGTGGCGCCCCGGTCCCATCGCGCGCACGCGCTGTCCATCGACGGCTTCGTCGTGGACGGACAGCTGCGGATGGACTTCGGCTTCAGCCATGAGTGGCATCACACCGCCACCATCGAAGCCCTGGCCCAAGGCTTCACGCGCGCGCTGCGCGAGCTCATCGCCCGACGCAACTCGGAGGACGCGAGCAGGAGGACGCCGAGCGACTTCCCCCTGGCGCGCCTGTCCCAGGCCTCACTGGACGCGGTGCTCGAGGCGCAGGGTCCCACGGTAGAGGACCTGTTCCCGCTCTCCGCGCTCCAGGAGGGCATGCTCTTCCACGCGCTGAATGATCCGGAGTCGGGCTTCTACTTCGAGCAGGCCGCGTGGTCGGTCCACTCGGACGTGGACCTCGCGCTGTTCCAGCGGACATGGCAGACGGCGGTGGACCGCAACCCCATCTTGCGCACGGCCTTCGTGTGGAAGGACCTGGAGACGCCGCTGCAGGCGGTGCATTCACGCGCGGTGATGCCGTTCGAAGCGCATGACTGGCGCCACCTGCCGGAGCCGGAGCAGCAGGTGGGGCTGGAGCGGCTGCTCGCGGAGGATCGCGCGCGCGGCTTCGACGTGTCGCGCGCGCCCTTGTCGCGCATGACGGCGGTGCGGCTGGGAGACGCGCGGTGGCGCTTCGTATGGAGCCACCACCACCTGCTCTTCGACGGCTGGAGCCTGGGCCTGTTCTTCCAGGAGGTCTTCGCCATCTACGACGCGCTGATCGCCGGGACGCCACTGCCCGCCGCCGGACGTCCGCCGTTCCGGGACTACATCGCGTGGCTGGGCCAGCGCGACGTCGCCGAGGACGAACGCTTCTGGCGCAACCAGCTGTCAGGCCTGTCGTCGCCCACGCCCCTGCCGTCCGTACGCCCTCAATCCGCGCAACCCAACGGCACGGTGAATCAGCCAAACCGGGTGCTGACCCTGCCGGAGGCACGCACCGCGGCACTGGAGGCCTTCGCCCGGCAACACCGGCTCACGGTCAACACGTTGACGCAGGCGGCATGGGCCCTGGTGCTGGCGCGCCACGCGGACACGCGCGATGTCCTCTTCGGCACCACGTTCGCGGGTCGGCCGCCGGAACTCGCGGGCTCGGAGGCCATGCTGGGCCTGCTCATCAGCACGCTGCCGGTCCGCGTCGCGCTCCCCGACGAGGACGTGCCCGTGCTGTCGTGGCTCCAGTCCCTCCAGGCGAAGCTGCTGGACATCCAGCAGCACCAGCACACGCCACTGGTCGCCGCGCACGGTTGGAGCGACATCCCCCGAGGCCTGCCGCTCTTCCAGTCGCTGCTCGTCTTCGAAAACGCCCCCCTCGACGAATCGGTGCTGCGCCGCTCCACGGCGCTGGATCTGCGCGACCTGGAGATGGGCGAGAGCACGAACTACCCGCTGTCGGCCACGGTGCACCCGGGCCGTGAGATCCAACTGCACCTGTCCTACGACGAGAACCGCTTCGACGCGGCCTCCGTGCAGCGCGTGCTGGGCCAGTGGAGTCAGGCGCTCGAAACCCTCATCCAGCCCGGGGCCCGGCTGACAGACGTGTCCCTCCTCCCGTCCGAGGACCGCGCATGGCTGCTGCGCACCGGCACCGGCGACGTCGTGGACTTCGAGCGCGACACCACCGTGCACGCGCGCTTCGAACGGCAGGCCGCCGAGACGCCGGATGCGGACGCAGTGGTTTTCGAGGAAACGACGCTGTCCTTCCAGCAGCTCAACGCGCGGGCCAACCAACTCGCCTGGCACCTGCGGTCGCTGGGAGTGGGCCCGGAGGTGACGGTGGGCCTGTGCCTGGAGAGGTCGGCGGAGGCCATCGTGGCACTGCTGGCCGTGCTCAAGGCCGGCGGAGCCTTCGTGCCGCTGGACCCCAAGGCTCCGGCCGCGCGCAAGTCGTTCGTCCTCAAAGACAGTGGCGCGTCCGTCCTGTTGACGACGCAGGCGGTGCAAGAAGCGTGGCACCCAGAAGTGCCCCACTTGGTGCGGCTGGACACAAAACCTGTCGGACAGTCGGACAGGTTTTCGGAGAACCCGCCGCCGGTGGTGGGCGCGGGGAACCTCGCCTACGTCATCTACACGTCCGGCTCCACGGGCACGCCGAAGGGCGTGATGGTGCAGCACCGCTCGGTGATCCACCTGCACCTGGCGATGACGCGGAGCATCTACGAGGAGCTGCCGCCCGCTCAGCGCATCACCGTGAACGCGCCGTTGTACTTCGACGCGTCCATCGAACAGGTGATCCAGCTGCTGGACGGCCACTGCCTGGTCATCGTCCCGGAGGACGTGCGCCTGGATCCAGAGACCCTGCTCGGGTGGATGGAGCGTCAGCGCATCGACGTGTTCGACTGCACGCCGTCGCAGCTCAAGCTCCTGCTGTCCGCGGGAATGCTGGAGCGTGCCCACCTCCCTGGGCGCTTCACCATCGGCGGCGAGGCGATGGACGAGGTGACGTGGCGGCAGCTCGCCGCGACGAAGCGCACGCGTGTCTACAACGGCTATGGCCCCACGGAGGTCACCGTGGACGCGACGACCATCGCCGTCCAGGGCGCGCCCCAGCCGTTGCCCGTCATCGGCCGGCCGATAACCAACCTGCGCGCCTACGTGCTCGACGCGAACCAGCGTCTGGCGCCCATCGGGACGCCGGGCGAGCTGTGCCTCTCCGGTGAAGGCGTCACGCGAGGCTACCTGGGCCAGCCCGCGCTCACGGCCGAACGCTTCCTTCCGGACCCCTTCAGCCCGGAGCCCGGCGCGCGCCTGTACCGCACGGGCGACAAGGCCCGCTGGCGCGAGGACGGCACGCTCGACTTCATGGGCCGCCTGGACTTCCAGGTGAAGCTGCGCGGCAACCGCATCGAACTGGGTGAGATTGAATCCACGCTGCGCGCGCACCCGGGCATCCGGGACGCGGTGGTGCAGGTGCACGACGACCGGCTCGTGGCGTACGTCGCGCCCCAGGTGGACACGTCGCCCCTGCGCGAGCACCTGCTCCGTCACCTGCCGGAGTACATGGTGCCCGCGGTGTTCATCACGTTGGACGCCCTGCCGCTGACGTCCAACGGCAAGGTGGACCGCAAGGCGCTGCCGGCACCGGAAGCCGCGCCCGCCACGGAGCGCGTCATCGAACCGCCCGCGACGCCCACCGAGGCGGCGCTGATCCCGCTGTGGAGCGAGGTGCTGCGCGTCCCCGCCGTGGGACGCAACGATGGCTTCTTCGAACTGGGCGGTCACTCGCTGCTGGCCACGCAACTGGTGTCGCGCGTGCGCAAGCACTTCGGAGTGGAGCTGCCCCTGCGCGCCCTGCTGGAAGGGCCCACGGTCGCGGCGCTGGCCGAGCGCATCGACGCCCTCCGGCAGCCCGCCTCCGAGGCCCTGGAAGTCCCCGAGTCCGCCCTGCCCGCGCTGGTTCGCGCGGAGCGTCCGGACGTGCTGCCTCTGTCATTCGCGCAGCATCGGCTCTGGTTCATCGAGCAGCTCGGCACGGCGGGCAACGCCTACAGCCTCCCGAGCATGCTGGAGCTGGACGGCACGCTGGACATCATCGTGATGCTGGCCGCATTCGACGAACTGGTGCGCCGCCACGAAGCGCTGCGCACGACCTTCAGTGCGCACGAGGGCACGCCGTCGCAGATCATCCATCCGCCCTTCCCCATGCCCCTGCGGCACGAGGACCTGTCCGTGCTGCCGACGGCGGAGGCGCGCGAGGCGGAGGCATCGCGGCTGGCGCTGGAGGAGGCCCGCGCCCCGTTCGACCTGGAGCAGGGCCCGCTGTTCCGCGGGCTGCTGATGAAGCTGGGGCCCACGAAGCACCGGCTGCTGCTCAACACGCACCACATCATCTCCGACGGCTGGTCCACGGGAGTGCTGGTGCGGGAGATGGGCGCCCTCTACGCGGCATTCTCCGCGGAGCAGCCGTCGCCGTTGCCGGAGCTGCCGGTGCAGGCCGCCGACCACGCCCTCTGGCAGCGCGGCTGGCTCCAGGGCGACGTGCTGGAGGCGCAGGTGGCGTACTGGCGCGGGCAGCTGGACAACGCCGCGCCCTACCTGGATCTGCCCTCGGACCACCCGCGTCCTACGCGCCAGTCCTTCCGGGCCGGCGTGCAGCCCATGACCCTGCCGCGCGAGCTGAGCGAGGCGCTGGAGTCGCTGGCGAAGCAGACCTCCACCACGCCCTTCATGGTGCTGCTCGCGGCCTTCCAGCTGCTGCTGCACCGGTACGCGGGCCAGGAGGACGTGCTCGTGGGGTCGCCCATCGCGGGCCGCCGCCACGCGGAGTCCGAGGACCTCATCGGCTACTTCGCGAACACGGTGGTGCTGCGCACGCGGGTCCGCGACACGCTCCGCTTCCGTGAGTTGCTGGAGCAGGTACGCACCACCACGCTGGGCGCGTACGAGCACCAGGACCTGCCGTTCGAGAAGCTGGTGGAGGCGCTCCATCCGGAGCGAGACCTGGGCCGCACGCCGCTGTTCCAGGTGACCTTCACGCTCCAGAACGCGCCCCTGCCTGAGCTGTCCCTGCCGGGGCTGACGCTGCGCCCACTGGAGTCCACCCCGGAGGTCATCCTCTTCGACCTCCAGTGGCTGATGATGCGCACGCCGGACGGCTTCGACGGAGGCCTCGTCTTCAACCAGGACCTCTTCGAACCGGCCACCGTGGCCGGCATGGCGGAACACCTTCGAGTGCTGCTGGAGGCCGCCGTCCGAGCGCCGGACACGCAGCTGGGGCAGCTGCCCTGGCTCACGGATGCCGAGCGCCAGCGGTTGCTCATCGGGTGGAACGACACCGCCCGGGACTACCCGCGCGACGCGTCAGTGGGCGCCCTCTTCGCGGAACAGGCCGCGCGCACACCGGACGCCATCGCGCTGAAGTCCGGCGGGGAGACGCTCACGTACGCGGCGCTGGAGCGCGCGTCGAACCAGCTCGCGCACCACCTGCGGCGCCAGGGCGTACGGCCCGGCCACCGGGTGGGCCTGTGCCTGGAGCGGTCGTTCGACCTCGTCACAGGTCTGCTGGGCATCCTCAAGGCCGGCGCGGCCTACGTGCCGGTGGACGCGAAGACCCCCGCGGAGCGCATCACCTGGATGCTCCAGGCGGCCAGCGTGAGCGTGCTCGTCACGCAGGAGGCGCTGGCGGATGAACTGCCCCAGGTGACGGACCTCCAGGTCCTGCTGGACGCGGATGACGCCCAGATCGCGCGGCAGCCGGGGACGCCACTCGACCTGAATGTCTCCGCCGACGCGCTGGCCTACGTGATGTTCACGTCGGGAAGCACCGGCCGGCCCAAGGGCGTGAGCGTCCCGCACCGGGGCATCACGCGTCTGGTGCGCGGCGCGGACTTCATCCACTTCGGACCCGAGGAGGTCTTCCTCCACCTGGCGCCCATCGCGTTCGACGCGTCCACGCTGGAGGTCTGGGGTGCGCTGCTGAACGGCGCGACGCTGGTGCTCGCTCCGCCCAAGTCCTTGTCACTGGAAGAGACGGGAGCGCTGCTGCGGCGCGAGGGCATCACCACGCTGTGGCTCACCGCCGCCCTCTTCGAACAGATGGTGCTGCACCAGGGCGACGCGCTGGCCCGAGTGAAGCAGGTGCTGGCGGGCGGTGACGTGCTGCCCGTGGAGCGCGTGCGTGAACACCTGAAGCGGCTGCCCCCGGGCGCCGTGCTGGTCAACGGCTACGGCCCCACGGAGAACACGACATTCTCCGCCACGCACACGCTGCGCGCCGGTGACACCGTGGGCCGCTCGGTGCCCATTGGCCGGCCGCTGTCGAACTCCACGGCGTGGGTGCTGGACGCGACGCTCCAGCCCGTACCGCCGGGTGTGCCGGGCACGCTGTACGTGGGCGGAGACGGCCTGGCCTGGGGCTACCTCCAGCGCCCGGACCTCACCGCCGAACGCTTCATCCCCCACCCCTTCGCCGCTGAACCCGGAGCGCGCCTCTACGACACGGGCGACCGCGTGCGCTGGCAGCGCGATGGGACATTGGAGTTCCTGGGCCGCGCCGACTTCCAGGTGAAGCTGCGCGGCTACCGCGTGGAGCCGGGCGAAATCGAAGCCGTGCTGCGCCAGTCGCCGGAGGTCGAGGAGGCGGTGGTCGTGGTGCGCGAGGACGTGCCCGGCGACAAGCGCCTCGTGGCCTACGTGGTGAGCGGTGAAGCGGAAGGCCTGGACACGGGAGCGCTGCGAGCATCCGTGCAGAAGCAGCTGCCGGACTACATGGTGCCCTCGGCCATCGTGGTGCTGCCGAAGCTGCCCCTGAGCGCCAACGGCAAGGTGGACCGCAAGGCCCTACCCGCGCCCCAGACCCGCGTCACGGACGGCGCCATCGCCGCGCCCCGGAGCGAGCTGGAGAAGGCGCTCGCGGGCATCTGGGCGGAGGTGCTGCATCTGGACACCGTGGACATCCACGGCGACTTCTTCGAACTGGGTGGGCATTCGCTGCTGGCCACGCAGGTGGTCTCGCGCATCCGGTCGACACTGGGCGTGGAGCTGCCGCTGGGCGAACTGTTCCATGCGCCCACGGTGGCATCGCTGGCGGAGCGGCTGGTGAACGCGCGACGCACCCAGGCGCCGCCGCTGGTCCGTGCCGCGAGGACGTCCGCGCCGCCGCTGTCCTTCGCGCAGCAGCGGCTGTGGTTCGTCGATCAGCTGGAGCCGGGCAGCCCGCTCTACAACATGCCGCTGCCCCTGAGCCTCACCGGCGACCTGGACGTGGACGCGCTGCGCGCCAGCCTGGACGCGCTGATGGCGCGGCATGAATCCCTGCGGACCACCTTCCGCATGGAGGCGGGCAAGCCGGTGCAGGACATCCACCCAGAGGGCCACGTCCCCCTGGAATTCGTGGACCTGACGGCCTTGGGCAGCCGCACCGCGAAGCAGGCCGAAGCCCAGCGCCAGGGCCACGCGGAGACGCTGCGTCCGTTCGACCTGACGCGCGGGCCGGTGATCCGTGCACTGCTGATGAAGCTGGAGGAACGGGAGCACGTGCTGGTGCTGCACCTGCACCACATCGTGTCCGACGGCTGGTCCCTGGGCATCCTCGTGCGGGAGCTCACGGCCCTCTACGAGGCCCGGCGCGCGGGCCGTTCCGCCGCCCTGCCGGAGCTGCCGGTGCAGTACGCGGACTTCGCGGTCTGGCAGCGCGGTTGGCTCCAGGGCGGCGTGCTGCAAGCGCAGGTCGAGTGGTGGAAGAACCAGTTGGCCGGAGCGCCCTTCGTGCTGGACGTGCCCACGGACCGGCCAAGGACCGCCACCTCCACGCAGCGAGGCGGCCTGGTCCGGGTGACGCTCCCTCGTGTCCTGAGCGAACGCGTGGACGCGCTGGCCCAGGCCGAAGGCGCCACGCCCTTCATGGCGCTGCTGGCAGCGTTCCAGGCCGTGCTGTCGCGCATGTCCGGACAGGACGACGTGCTGGTGGGCTCGCCCATCGCGAACCGCAGGCACGCGGAGACGGAGGGCCTCATCGGCTTCTTCGTGAACATGCTGGTGCTGCGCGGCCGCTTCGGTGCGAAGACGACCTTCCGCGAGCTGCTGGCCCAGGTGCGCGCCACCACGCTGGGCGCATACGAGCACCAGGACATCCCGTTCGAACACCTGGTGGAGGCGCTCCAGCCCGAGCGCGACCTGGGCCGCACACCGCTCTTCCAGGCGATGTTCGCGCTCCAGAACGCGCCCGTGCCGGAGCTGGCGGTGCCCGGCCTGACCGTGGGGCCGGCCTCCTTCGACGGCGGCAGCCCGACGCAGTTCGAGCTGGCGCTGGACCTGAACCGGACCCGCGACGGCTACGAGGGCCGCTTCCACTACGCCGCGGAGTGGTACGACGCGGGCACCATCGAGCGGTTCGCCGCGCACCTGCGCCGGCTGCTGGAGGCCGTGTGCGACGCGCCGGACCTGCCGCTGGCGGACGTATCGCTCGTGTCGCCGGAGGAGCTGGTGCGGCTGGTGCGCATGGGCGGCGGTGAGCTGCTCGACTTCGAGCGCGACGCGACACTGCACGGCCTCATCGAGCGGCAGGTTGCGCGCACCCCGGATGTCCCAGCCGTGGTGTTCGGGGAGACGGCGTTGACGTACCGGCAGCTCGACACGCGGGCCAACCAGCTCGCGTGGCGGCTGCGCTCCGTGGGGGTGGGCCCGGAGGTGCGGGTGGCGCTGTGCCTGGAGCGCTCGGTGGAGTCCATCGTCGCGCTCCTCGCGGTGCTCAAGGCGGGCGGAGCCTTCGTCCCGCTGGACCCCGGAGCCCCGCCAGCGCGCAGGGACTTCGTGCTGAAGGACAGCGCCGCGGCCGTGCTCGTCACGACAGAGACCGCGTGCGGGGACTGGAGCCCCTACGGCGTCCAGGAGGTCTGGCTGGACGTGGAGCAGCCCGGCCTGGGTGCCCTCTCCCACGAACCCCTGCCCGCGCTGACGGGCCCGGAGCACCTGGCGTACGTGCTGTACACGTCCGGCTCCACGGGCACGCCCAAGGGCGTGATGGTGCAGCACCGCTCCGTGCTCAACATGCACCGGGCCATGGGCCGAGCGTTCTACGCGGGCCAGCCGCGTGGACAGCGCATCAGCGTCAACGCGCCGCTGTACTTCGACGCGGTGATTGAGCGCGTGGTCCACCTCATCGACGGGCACTGCCTCCACGTCGTCCCGGACGTGCTGCGCCTGGATCCGGAGGCGATGCTCACCTGGCTGGAGCAGCACCGCATCGACGCGCTGGACTGCACGCCCGCGCAGCTCAAGCCGCTCCTGGCGGCGGGGCTGCTGGAGCGCGCCTGGGTGCCGCCGGTCATCCTGACGGGCGGCGACGCGCTGGACGTGGAGACGTGGCGGCGGCTCGCGGGGACGGACCGCACGCGTGCCTTCAACGGCTACGGCCCCACGGAGTGCACGGTCGGCACGACGGGCACCCCCATCCAGGGCAGTCCCCGGACGGAGCCCGTCATCGGGCGGCCGCTGGCGAACCTGAACGCGTACGTGCTCGACGCACGGCAGCGGCTGGTGCCCTTCGGCATGCCGGGCGAGCTGTGCTTCTCCGGCGAAAGCGTCACGCGCGGCTACCTGGGCCGTCCGGACCTGACGGCCGAGCGCTTCGTCCCGGATCCCTTCAGCGCGGAGCCCGGAGCCCGCCTCTACCGCACGGGAGACAAGGGCCGCTGGCGGCCGGACGGGACGTTGGAGTTCATGGGCCGCCTGGACTTCCAGGTGAAGCTGCGCGGCTACCGCATCGAGCTGGGCGAAATCGAAGCCACACTGCGCACCCACTCGGGCGTCCGGGAAGCGGTGGTCCTGGTCCGGGAGGACACGCCGGGCGACGCGCGGCTCGTGGCCTACGTGGTGACGGACGGCGACACGGAGGTGCTGCGCGAGCACCTGCGCAAACACCTGCCGGAGTACATGGTTCCGTCGGCCTTCGTCACCCTGCCCTCCCTGCCGCTGACACCCAACGGCAAGGTGGACCGCAAGGCGCTGCCGTCACCGGAAGCACAGTGGCGCGCCGCGCGCTCGTACGAGGCTCCGGCGACGCCCGCGGAGGTGGCCCTGGCCTCGCTGTGGGAGGAGCTGTTGAACGTGCCCGTCGTGGGCCGCAACGACCACTTCTTCGAGCTGGGCGGCCACTCGCTGCTGGCCACGCAGCTGGTCTCCCGCATCCGCGCCCGCTTCGGCGTGGACGTGGGCGTCCGGGCGCTGTTCGAGTCCCCCACCGTGGCGGCGCTCGCCCAGCGGCTGCCGGACGCACCGGAGGCCAGCGCCCTGCCGCCGCTGCGTCCCGCGACGAGCCCCGGCCCGCATCCGCTGTCGTTCGCGCAGCAGCGGCTGTGGTTCATCGATCAGCTCGACCCGGGCAGCGCGCTCTACAACATGCCCACCGCGCTGCGGCTCTCCGGCGCGGTGGACGTGCCAGCGCTGCAACGGGCCTTCGACGCGCTGGTGCATCGCCACGAAGCGCTGCGCACCACCTTCGAAGCGAACAACGGCGAACCCCGCCAGCACGTGCACCCCGCCCCCACCGGAATCCTGTCGGTGGTGGACCTGACGGGCCTGCCCGACGATGAGAGAGAAGCGGAGGCCGTGCGGCTCGCGAGCGAGGACGCGCTGCAGCCCTTCGACCTCGCCATGGGTCCGCTCACGCGGCTCACGCTGTTGAAGCTGAGCGAGCAGGAACATGTGCTGCTCCTGTGCCTGCACCACGCCATCGGCGACGGCTGGTCCATGGGCATCCTGGTGCGCGAAGTCACCGCGCTCTATGAGGCCTTCCGGCAGGGTCAGCCCTCGCCGCTGGCCCCGTTGCCGGTGCAGTACCCGGACTTCGCCGTGTGGCAGCGCGGCTGGCTCCAGGGCGAAGTGCTGGACGCGCAGCTCGGCTGGTGGACACAGCAGCTGTCCGGAGCTCCGCAGGCCCTGGCCCTGCCCACGGACAAGCCGCGTCCGCCCCAGCGTTCCGCCAGGGGTGCGACGTTCCCGGTGCGCCTGCCGCTGTCGTTGAGTGAGGCAGTGGAGGCGCTGGCCCAGGCGGAAGGCGCCACGCCCTTCATGGTGCTGCTCGCGGCCTTCCAGACACTGCTGCACCGGTACTCCGGGCAGGAGGACCTGCTGGTGGGCACGTCCATCGCGGGCCGCCGTCACGCGGAGACGGAGGGCCTCATTGGCTTCTTCGTCAATACGCTGGTCTTGCGCGCCAGGTTCGACGGCCGTCCGTCGTTCCGGAAGCTGCTCTCGCAGGTGCGCACCACCACGCTGGGCGCGTACGAACACCAGGACATCCCCTTCGAGCGACTGGTGGAAGCCGTGCAGCCCACGCGCGACCTGTCGCGCACGCCGCTCATCCAGGTCCTCTTCGCGCTCCAGAACATGCCGGATGCGGAGGTGCGCCTGCCGGAGCTGACGTTGCGTCCGGTGGAGGTGGACCTGCCCACGACGAAGTTCGACCTGGACCTGACGCTGAGCCGCACGGAGCGAGGCTTCGAGGGCGATCTCTCCTACGCCACGGACCTCTTCGAGTCCGCCACGGCCCGCAGGCTGTCCGAGCACCTGGTCCAACTGCTGGAAGGCGCGGTCGCGAAGCCCGATGCCGCGCTGGACTCCCTACCCCTGCTGACAGCGGAGGAGCGCCAGTGGGTGCTGGAGGAGTGGAGCGGCGAGAGGATCCGCTTCGAGTCCGACCTGCCCTTCCACGCACGCTTCGAACAGCAGGTGACGCGCACGCCCAAGGCGCCCGCCGTGGTGATGGGCGACACGACGGTGTCGTTCCACCAGCTCAACGTGCGCGCGAACCAACTGGCGCACTATCTGCGCTCGCTGGGAGTGGGCCCGGATGTGCCGGTGGCCTTCTGCCTGGAGCGTTCGCCGGAGGCCATCGTCGCGCTCCTGGGCATCCTCAAGGCGGGCGGCGCGTACGTGCCGCTCGACCCCGCGGCCCCTGAAGCGCGAAGGGCGTTCATCCTGGAGAACAGCGGCGCGGCCGTGCTGCTGACCACCCAGGCCCAGGTGGAGTCGTGGCAGCCGGCGGTGCGGCACGTGGTGCGGCTGGACGTGGACGCGCGGCGCATCGAAGCGTCCTCGCCGGGCAACCCGCGCACGGCGACACGGCCAGAGCACCTGGCCTACGTCATCTACACGTCTGGCTCCACGGGCATGCCCAAGGGCGTGATGATCCAGCACCGCTCGCTGGCACACCTGCATCGTTCGCTGACGGAGGCCTGCTACACGCAGGCGCCGAAGGTGATGCGGGTGAGCCTCAACGGGCCGCTCTACTTCGACGCGTCCGTGACGCAGCTGCTGTTGATGGCTGACGGCCACTGCCTGTGCATCGTCCCGGAGGCCGTGCGGCAGGATCCGGAGGCGATGCTCACGTGGGTGGAGCAGCGGCGCATCGACGCGCTGGACTGCACGCCGTCGCTGTTCAAGCTGCTGCTGGAGGCGGGCTTCCTGGATCAATCCCACGTGCCGGGCATCTGCTTCATCGGCGGTGAGGCGATGGACGAGGTGACGTGGCGCACGCTCGCGGCCACGAATCACACGAAGGCCTACAACGCCTATGGCCCCACCGAAGGAACCGTGGCGTCCACCATCGAGTGCATCCAGGGCACGGCGCAGCCCACGCCCGTCATCGGCCGGCCCATGCTCAACGTGGGCGTGTACGTGCTGGACGCGAACCTGAACCCCGTGTCCGTGGGAGTGCCCGGCGAGCTGTTCATCTCGGGCGAAGGCCTCGCACGCGGTTACCGCAACAGGCCGGACCTCACGGCGGAGCGCTTCCTTCCCCACCCGTTCAGCACGGAGCGCGGAGCCCGCCTGTACCGCACGGGCGACCGGGTCCGCTGGAAGCAGGACGGCACGCTGGACTTCATGGGGCGCGTGGACTTCCAGGTGAAGCTGCGCGGCTACCGCATCGAGCCGGGCGAAATCGAAGCAGCGCTGCGCACGCACCCGGGCATCCGCGACGCGATGGTGCTGGTGCGCGAGGACGTGCCAGGCGTGCAGCGGCTGGTGGCGTACGTGGCGCCGGAGGTGGACACCGCTCCGCTCCGAAGCCACCTCCAGTGCTCACTGCCTGACTACATGGTCCCGGCGGCCTACGTCGCCCTGCCCGTCCTGCCGCTGACGCCCAACGGCAAGGTGGACCGAGCGGCACTGCCGTCCCCGGTGGACCAGGCCACGAACCCCGAAGCGATGGTCAGTCCCAGGGACGAACAGGAAGCAATGCTCGAGCGCCTCTGGGCTGAAGCCCTGGGCGTGGCCGCGGTGGACGTGCGCTCCAGCTTCTTCGAACTGGGTGGGCACTCGCTGCTCGCGGTGCGGCTGATGGCGGCGGTGCACCGGGAGACGGCCCGGAAGCTCCCGCTGTCCGCGCTCTTCCAGGCCCCCAGCGTGGAGCGGTTCGCGGTCCTGCTGGCGGAGGCCGAGCCGGAGGAGCCGAAGCCCTTCACGCCGTTGGTGCCCTTCACGAAGGAAGGCCCGGGCACCGCGCCGCCGTTCTTCTGCGTGCACCCGGTGGGAGGCAACGTGCTGGCCTACGCGGAGCTCGCGCGGAGGCTGGGACCGGATCAGCCCTTCTACGGCATCCAGGCCCGAGGCCTCGACGGCACGAATCAACCGCTGGACACCGTGGAGGCCCTGGCCGCCAGCTACGTGCGCGTGGTGCGAGGCGTCCAGCCCCACGGCCCGTACCGTCTGGGCGGTTGGTCCCTGGGCGGCGTCATCGCCTACGAGATGGCGTACCAGCTCCGCGAAGCAGGTGAATCGGTGGAGCTGGTGGCGCTGATCGACTCGTACGTTCCGGAGACGGTGCCGGACTCGGAGCCGGACCTGGACCGCACGCTGGCGGTAGCCCTGTTCGCACAGGACCTGATGGGCGTGCCGCTGACGGACCTGGACGTGGACACGGTGCTGGAATCCGCGGCCCTGGCCGAAGCCCTGCCGCCCGGTATGGACGCCACGGCCCTCTTCCAGGTCTTCGAGGCGAACCTCGAAGCGGCCCGGCGCTACCACCCACCCGCGATGGATCAGCACGTGCTGCGCATCCACGCGGAGGAGCGGGACGAGACTCGCACGCCCGACGGCGGCTGGGCGGCGCTGGTGGGCGAACAGCTCGAAGCGCACGAGCTGCCGGGCACCCACCACACGCTGCTGCGTGAGCCGACGGTGCAGGCCGTGGCCGAACTGCTGGCGAAGGCCCTCCGCAAGGCGTAACGAGACCGCCGCGAGCCTGGAGCCTTCATGAACGAAGGTGCCAGGCTCGCGCTTCGCTGGACCCGGCGGCGGTCCTCCGCGCGAACCCGCTTCCGGGGAGCCCCGGCGTTCGGCGCGCATAGCCCGCAACGAAGAACCCCGCTCCCTCCTTCGAGGGGGCGGGGTCCGTGAACCACGTCACCGCTGCACGGTGACTACTTGTGCGCGTTCAGGTCCGGCTCGGACGCGGGCGCCTTGTCGGCGGGCACGTCGAAGAAGGCGCTGGGGCTGGCCGCGCGCGTCGACGACATGCTGTTCTCCAGCGTCTCCGGCACGGGCGGCAGGGCCACCGGCGTCAGCTGCTCCTTGGCGGCGGCCTCGGCCTTGAGCTTCGCGTTCTTGCGGCGACGGTAGACGAAGTAGCCCACCGCCAGCACCGCCAGCGACCCCATCACCACGACCTGGCCGTCCTTCAGCTTGCGGATGACCATGTCCAGCTCGCCACCGAAGTGGAACCCGAGCCACACGAACACCGGCGCGGACAGCAGCGCCGCCAGCCCGTCCCAGAAGATGAAGCGCCAGTACGACATGTGCACGGAGCCCGCGGTGAAGTACGTCACCGCGCGCACGCCCGGCATGAAGCGGGCGATCATCACGATCTTCTGGCCGTGCGTGACGAAGAGCGACTCCACCTTCGCCCGCTTCTCCGGCGTGACGATCTTGGAGAAGAACCCTCCGCCCTTCGCCCCCGGGTCGCGCCCCAGCCTCGTGCCCAGCCGGCGCCCCGCCAGGTAGATGAGGCTGTCACCCACCAGGATGCCGAAGAACCCCACCGCCATCATCACCGGCAGGTGGGCCGCGCCCTTGTGCGCCAGGAACCCACCGAGGATGAGCGAGATGTCCTCGGGCAGCGGCACGCCCAGACCGCACGCCACCAGGATGGCGAACACGGAAAAGTAGGCGAAGAGGCCCTGGGAGCTACCGAGCAGGTTGGTGAGCAGTTCTTCCACGCGTCGTTCCGTCCAATCACTTCCCGAAGGGCCGCTCGGCAACCACCCGGGCCGGCCCGTCCATCACCCAGCCATCAACCGGGTGAGGCAGTTGAAAACTCCGGCCGCCCAGCTTCCCACCTCAAGCGTCCGTGCCACATCACGAAAGCCGTCGGCCGTATGTCTACCCTCACCCACGGTGTGCGACAGCCTGGGAGCCTGGAGGGGCTCCTGGCGAGCACAGTAACCACCTCGGGTGCGGGTGGCAGGACCGTTCGCCTTTCCGGCCTCCCGGCACGAGCCCGGCGCCACCTGTCCGACAGCCGTTCAGGTTCCCGGGGCCCGCGCCACCAGCGTGCGCAGCATGTCCCGGTTATCCCGGGCCTTCGCGCCGAAGTGGCTGACGATGCCCATCAGCAGCTTGATGCAGGCCTGCGGCTTCTGCGCGAGCAGCTTCTGGAAGTCCGCCGCGCGGATCTCCAGCGCCATCACGTCCGTCTGGGCCGTGGCCGAGCACAGCCGCTCGCCCTTCTGCACGAGCGCCAGTTCGCCCAGGGGCTCTCCGACAGTCACCTCGCCCAGGGGCACGTCTTCGCCCGAGGGGCTCCGGGCGCTCAGCCGCACCGTGCCCTCACCGACGATCAGCAGCGAATCCCCCGCCTTGCCCTCGGTGAACAAGGCCGTCCCCTTGGGGAAGGCACGCGACACGGCCGCCGCCGCGAAGATGGAGATGCCGGTGTCGGTGAAGCCCTTGAAGAGCGGACAGGCCTTCAGGGTCGTCTCGGGGGCGAGCGCCATGGGGTGTTCCTAACACGCACAACGCGGCCGCGTCAGCGGCTGGCGCGGTGTTCGGCGGCGGTGTGCACGTAGTGGAGGGCGGACTGCACCAGGAACTCGCGTTCGCCGTCGTGGATGGGGCGCTTCACCTTGCCGGGCGAGCCCACCACCAGCGACCCCGGGGGAATCTTCGTCCCGGGCGTCAGCAGCGTGCCCGCGCCGATGATGCAGTCGTCCCCCACCTCCACGCCGTCCATCAGGATGGCGCCCATGCCCACCAGCACCCGGTGGCCCACGACGCACCCGTGGAGGATGACCCGGTGGCCCACCGTGCAGTCGTCGCCCACCGTCGTCGAGTCACCCTGGCTGGTGACGTGGATCATGGTGAGGTCCTGGATGTTGGTGCGCTTGCCGATGCGGATGGAGTTCACGTCCCCGCGCAGCACGGAGTTGAACCAGATGGACGAGTCCTCGCCCAGCTCCACATCGCCCACCACCTGGGCGGAGTCCTCGATGAAGCAGCTCGGATGGACGCGGGGGGACACCCCGCGAAACGGCTTCAACGGCATGGGGCTACCTCCGACGGCGGGACAGCGGCGGAAGCGTCAGGCCTCCGCCGGGACATGCAGCGGCACGGGCAGCTCCACGGCGGGCGGCGCCACGGTGGGGGCCTGGAGCACCACCAACTGCTTGCCCCCGAGCTGGTTGGGCGTGGCGCGCTCCACGTGCACCTTCACGATGGAGCCCGCGGGAGCATCACCCTCGAAGTTCACCGTGCGGTTCTCCGGCGTGCGGCCGAAGCGCTTGGTGGCGTCGTAGCGCGAGCGCCCTTCCACCAGCACCTCCACGTCCAGGCCCACCTGCGCCTGGGTGTACTCGCCGCTGATGCGCCGCTGCAGCTTCTGCAGCCGCTCCAGCCGGGCCACCTTCACCTCGTGCGGGATGGGACCCCAGTCCTTCTCGCGCAGCGCGGCGCCCGTCTTGGGGCGCGGGCTGTACACGAAGGAGAACTGGTTGTCGTACTTCACCCGTTCGGTGAGCTGCATCGTCATCTCGAACTCTTCCTCGGTCTCACCGGGGAAGCCCACGATGATGTCCGTGGTGATGGCGATGCCGGGCCGCGCGGCGCGCAGCTTCTCCAGTCGCTCCATGTACTGCTCGACGGTGTAGTCGCGGCGCATCATCTTCAGGATGCGGTCGCTGCCACACTGCACCGGCAGGTGGAAGTGCGGGGCAATCTTCGGCTGCACGCGGAAGGCTTCGATCAGCTCGTCCGACAGGTCATGCGGGTGGCTGGTGGTGAAGCGCACGCGCTCGATGCCCGGCACCTCCGCGGTGCGCAGCAGCAGCTGCGCGAAGCTGATGCCGCCCAGGTACGAGTTGACGTTCTGGCCAATGAGCGTGACTTCGCGCAGGCCTACGCCGGCCAGGTCCGCCACCTCGTTGAGCACCTCCGGGAAGTTGCGGCTCACCTCGCGGCCACGGGTGTGCGGGACGATGCAGAAGGAGCAGACGTTGTCGCAGCCCTTCATCACGGTGACGAACTCGGTCACCTTGCCGCGGGACGTCTCCGCGTCGGCGCGCGGGAAGACGTACTCCTCGGAGTCCACGAAGGCCGTCTCCACCACGCGCTCGCGGGCGTCCTGCACGCGGGCGATGACCTCCGGCAGCTTCGCGATGTTGTCCGGGCCGAAGACGAAGTCCAGGTACGGGACCTTCTTGAGCAGCTTGTCCTTCTCCTGCTGGGCCACGCAGCCGCCCACGCCCAGGATGGCGCCCCGGCTGGCCTTCACGGCGCGGTAGCGCCCCAGCGCGGACAGCATCTTGTCCTCGGCCTTCTCCCGGATGGAGCAGGTGTTGAGGATGATGAGGTCCGCGTTGTCCGGCTCCGGCGTGGGGACGTAGGACATCTTCGACAACGCTTCGCTCATGCGGAGCGAGTCGTTGACGTTCATCTGGCAGCCGAAGGTGTGGATGAAGTAGCGCTTCATGGGTGGGCCTTGAAGGAAAACGGGCCGTTATGGAACGCCCGGACGCGGAATGCAACCGGGCGGACACGCTGGGTCATCCCCGGCTGAGCACCTTCGTGAGCCGGGTGTGCAGGGCCACCAGCTCCGCCTCGCGCTCCCGGAGCAGGGCCACCGTCTCCACGCCGTACCGCCGGCCCAGGGCGTCCGTCTCCCGCTCCTGCTTCACCAGCTCGCCCTGGACGCGCTTCTTCACCTCGTCCACCTCCGGCCCGGAGCGGGACTCCAGCTCCGTCAGCTTCGAGCGCAGCCGCTGCACGGTCCACCGCCGCCCGCCGAAGGCCCGGAGGACGGCGCTCCCCCACTCCGCTGCCTTCACGTCCAGGCCGCTGGTTTCCAGCGCCGCCTTCGCCGCGCCGGCCATGGCTTCGGGACTGGCGTCCGCCTCCACGTGCTCCAGGAAGGTCTCCTGGTAGCGGACCAGCTGGTCGAGCAGCGCCTTGTCCACCGGCCGGGACGCCATGCGCAGCGTGCGGTCGTCGGCGGCGTCGAAGTCCGGACCGGTCTCCACGTTGGGGACGTCCTGGTAGTCGTCGAAGAAGGACGGGGCCATGGGGGCGCTCCTCGGGTGCGAAAGGGTTTTCAGACGGGGACAAGCTGTTCCGCGATGCGGGCCAGGTCCGTCACGGAGGTGACGACCACGGCCTGGGTGCAGTGCTTCTCGTAGGTGAGCATCTCGCTGTCGCCGATGCCCCAGTTGCCCCGGTCCTCGGGGCAGATCCACAGCACGCGCTTGGCCTTGCGCTTCAGATCCTTGAGGGCCCAGGCGTTGCTCGCGTTGTAGTTGTTGCGGCCGTCGCCAATGATCATCACGGTGGTGCGGCGCGTGATGCTGCCCAGGTGGTCGCGCGTGAAGTCCGCCAGCGCACGGCCGTAGTTGGAGTTGGAGCTCATGGACACGGTGCGCCCTGCGGTCGCCGCGTCGATGGCCTCGCTCACGTCCAGGTCCTTGAAGAACTGAGTGACTTCGCCCACGTCGGACACGAAGACGAACGAGCGCACGCGCACGAACAGCGACTGCAGCGTGTGCATGAACAGCAGCATCATGCGGGACGCATTGCGCACGGAGTCGGACACGTCGCAGAGCACCACCAACTCCGGGCGCTCGGGCCTGCGGGTGCGGAACACGGGCACCATGGGGATGCCATCCCACGGCATGTTCCGGCGCAGCGTGCGCTGGGCGTGCAGCGACCCGCGACGGTGCGAGCGCTGCTTGCGGATCATCCGGCTCTTGAGCTTCTCCGCCATCGTGCGGACGGCGGCCTCCATCTGGTCCACCTCCGCCTGCGTGAGCAGGTGCAGCGGCTTCTCCGTGACGTCGTCCGTGCGGCGGCGGATGCGAGCCTCGGACTGACGCTTCACCTCCGCGCGAGCGGCGTCTTCAATCTTGCGCATCGCCGCGGCCACGTGGCGCGAGACGATCTCCACGCCCTCGGCATGGAGCCCGCGAGCCTTCAGCTCGTCCTCCATCGACTTGAGGTCGGAGCGCGCCCGCTCCATGCCCGCGCCCGCGAGCATCCGCCGCGTGAAGAACCCCGTCTGCAGAGGGCTCTCCAGTTGCCCCAGGTCCAGCTGGAGCGACGCCTGACGGAAGATCTGCGCCAGCCGCGCGCGGTCACCCGCGAGGATGGCCTGCGCGAGCGGGGACATCTCCGGCGCCAGCAGGTTCATCTGGTAGATGACCATCTTCAGCAGGTCGCCTTCCAGGTAGCCCTCTTCCTCCAGCTGCTTCGCCAGCGACTTGTCGATGGCCTCGAACGTGCGGGCCGCGCCGGAGAAGTAGAAGTCGAACGCGCGGCGGAACGTCTCCACGTCCAGCTCGCGCTTCACCAGCGTGGCGCGCAGCACGGAGCGGAACAGGCTCCGGTCCTGGACGCCCACTTCCGCCGTGGCGCGCAGGGCGTCCTGCACCTCGGACGTGCTGACGCGCACGCCGTTTTGGCGGAGGACCTCGGCGAACTCGACGATGCGGGCGTCCATGGCGCGTCAGGCTCCCCGTTCGAAGGACATCACCGCTTCCACGTGGTGCGTCTGCGGGAACATGTCCACCACCTGGAGCGCCACCGGCTTGTAACCGGCCTCCACCAGCCCCGCCGCGTCGCGCGCCAGCGAAGCCGGGTCGCACGCCACGTAGACGACCCGGCGCACGTTCAGCGCGCGCATCCACTTCGCCAGGCCCGGAGCCCCGGCGCGCGGAGGATCCGCGAGGCACAGGTCGAACGAACGCCCCTCCGCCACCAGCCCGTCGCACACCTTGCGCGCGTCGCCCTGGATGAAGCGCACGTTGGCCACCCCACCCTCGCGAGCACTCCGCTGCGCCAGCTCCACGCCCACCGGCGACGACTCCACGCCCAGCACCGACCCGGCCGTGCCCGCCAACGGGAACGTGAAGTTGCCGTTGCCGGAGTACAGCTCCAGCACGGAGTCCGTCTCCTGTGCGCCCAGTTCGTACAGGGCCGCGGTGACGAGCCCCACGTTGGCCTCCGCGTGCGCCTGCGCGAACGCATCCGGCCGCAGGTACACCGGCACCTCGGGTCGCAGAGGGGACAGCGAGCGCAGCACCGGCCGGCCGATGAACCGCGCCGAGCCCTCCTTGGGCACCAGCACCGCGCCCTCCAGCCGCAGCGCGCGCACCGCCGCCTCCGCCGCCTCCAGGTGCCGCGCCGTCACCTGGCCGCTGAGGTTCACCGCGAACGCGGCCTTGTCGCCCTCGGCGAGCAGCAGAACCTCCTCGGTGTCCTTGGCCAGCGGCTTGAGCAGCGGGGCCAGCTTCCCGGGCAGCGCCGTGAGCACGGGCGTGAGCGCGGGGCAGACGTCCACAGGAATGCGCTCGTGCGTACGCCGGCCGAAGTAGCCGAGCGCCCCCTTCCCCGCCCCGTGCAGCACCGCGCGGCGGCGGTAGCCCCAGTCCCGAGGCGCCACCATCAACGGCCGCACCGTGAAGCCCGTGCGCTTCAAGCGGCCCAGGTGCTCCAGGGTGGAGAGGACGATCTCCTGCTTCGCGGACCGCTGTGCCGGGACGGACAGCTCCAGCCAGTCACAGCCGCCGCACGCGTCGGACAGGACGCAGCGCGACGACACGCGCTCCGCACCGTCCGTCAGCACCTGGCCCAACAGGCCGCGCAGGACCTTGCCCTGGGACTCCAGGCGCACGCGCACGGTGTCGCCGGGGAAGGCGCCGGGCACGAAGACGGTGCGCCCCTCCCACTGGGCCACGCCTTCGCCCAGCTGGCCCAGCCGTTCAATCGTCAGTTCAATGGGGGATTCGGGCAGCGTCGTCATCGCAGGCGCACTCGCGGGGGCCGCCTGGGTGGGGCCGCCCTACTTCCGGGTCGCACTGCCACGCTCGTCCGCCGGCAGGGCTTCCCGCAGGCGCTCCACGAACGCTTCGATGCGCGACCGCTTCTCGTCGTCAACGTCCAGGAACTCCACCGCCATCCCCGGCACCTCGGAGCCCGGCGTCCCCTGGGGGTTCGTGCGGGTCACCTTCCCGGACAGGTCCACCGGGAAGCTGGCGCCCGGCAGCGACACCAACAGGCGCACCACCGTGCCCACCGGCAGCGGTTGCGGCGTGTTGATGTAGAGCCCGCCGCGCGACAGGTTCACCGCCCAGTCCGTCACGAAGCCCGCCACCGTGCGGTACGCCACGGGCAGCTCATGGTCGATGCGGTGCGCGCGAGGCGCGGGGACGGGCTTCTCCGAGGTATCAGCCATGCGGTGCTCCGTTCCCCGGGGAAAGGTGGCTTCCGTCCCACACTGGGAAACGGAAGCGCACCCTAGCACTCCACGTCAGGCCTGGAACTTCATCTCGCGCAGGTCGGGCGCGATCTTCAGCTTCGGCTCGGTGAGCTGCTGCACCCGTTCCACCGTCAGTCCGGGTGCCAGCTCGCGGAGGACCAGTCCCTCCGGCGTCACGTCCATGAACGCGTGGTCCGTGACGATGTGGTGCACGCACTTGAGGCCCGTCAAAGGCAGCGAGCACTTCTTCAAAATCTTGGGCTGCCCGTCCTTGTTGGCGTGCTCCATGGCCACGTAGATGCGCTTGGCACCCACGGCCAGGTCCATGGCGCCGCCCATGCCCTTCACCATCTTGCCGGGGATCATCCAGTTGGCCAGGTCACCCTCTTCGCTGACCTCCATGGCGCCCAGCACGGCCAGGTCGATGTGGCCGCCGCGGATCATCCCGAAGGACAGCGCGGAGTCGAAGAAGGCGGAGCCCTTCACCTCCGTCACCGTCTCCTTGCCCGCGTTGATGAGGTCCGGGTCCTCGCTCCCCTCCTCCGGATACGGCCCGATTCCGAGCAGGCCGTTCTCCGACTGGAGCACCACCTCCACCCCGTGCGGGATGTAGTTGGGCACGAGCGTGGGGATGCCGATGCCCAGGTTCACGTAGAAGCCGTCCTTCAGCTCCTGGGCGATGCGCTGCGCGATCTGTTCACGAGTCAGGGGCATGGCTCAGGACGCCTTCTTGCGGACGGTCCGCCGCTCGATCCACTTCTGGAGGTTCTGCGCCTGCACGATGCGGTGCACGAAGATGCTCGGGATGTGCACCAGGTCCGGGTCCAGCTCGCCCGGCTGCACGATGTGCTCCGCCTCCACGATGGTGACCTTGGCGGCCATGCACATCATGGGAGTGAAGTTCCGGGCCGTCTTGTGGAACACCAGGTTGCCCCAGGTGTCCGCCTTCCATGCATGGACGATGGCGAAGTCGGCCTTCAGCGGCGTCTCCAGGACGTGGAGCCGCCCGTCGATCATCCGCGACTCCTTGCCCTCCGCCACCTGGGTGCCCGCGCCCGTCGGCGTGAAGAACCCGCCGATGCCGCAGCCCCCGGCGCGGATGCGCTCCGCGAGCGTGCCCTGCGGGTTGAGCTCCACCTCCAGCTCTCCGGAGAGGAACTGCCGCTCGAACTCCTTGTTCTCCCCCACGTAGCTGGCGACCATCTTCTTCACCTGCTTGTTCTGCAGGAGGATGCCCAGCCCCAGCTCCGTGGTGCCGCAGTTGTTGGAGATGATGGTGAGGCCCTTCACGTTCTTCTTGTGCAGGGCCGTGATGAGGTTCTCGGGGTTGCCGCACAGCCCGAACCCACCACTCATGAGGGTGATGTTGTCCGGGATGTCGGCGACCGCCTCATCCGCGCTCGCGTAGACCTTGTTCATGCGGTCAGGTCCTCAGCGCTCGACCATCAGCGCGATGCCTTCGCCGCCGCCGATGCAGAGCGACGCCACGCCGCGCTTCTTGTCCTGGTCCTTCATCGTCTGGAGCAGCGTGACGAGCACGCGAGCACCGGACGCGCCAATCGGGTGGCCCAGCACCACCGCGCCGCCGCGCACGTTCACCTTGGCCGGATCCAGGCCGAGGATGCGGTTGTTGGCGATGGCCACCACGGAGAAGGCCTCGTTGATCTCCCAGAGGTCCACGTCCTTGGCCGTCACGTTCTGCTTCGTGAGCAGCGTGTTGATGGCGTCCGCCGGCGCGATGGTGAACTCCACCGGCTTGCGGGCGGCCTGCGCGTAGCCCTTGATGCGGCCCAGGATGGTGCGGCCTTCGGCCTTCGCCTTCTCCTCGCTCATCAGCACCAGCGCCGCGGCGCCGTCGTTGATGGAGGACGCGTTCGCGGCCGTCACGGTGCCGTCCTTCTTGAACACCGGCTTCAGGCCCGGGATCTTGTCCGGCTTGGCGTTCTTGGGGCCCTCGTCCTCGGAGACGGTGGTGAACTCATCCGGCTTCTTGCCGGGAATCTGCACGGGGACGATCTCCGCCGCGAACAGGCCTTCCTTCTGGGCCTGGATGGCGCGGCGCGTGGACTCCAGCGCGAACTCGTCCTGCTGCGCGCGGCTGATGCCCTGCGAGGTGGAACACTCCTCGGCGCAGTTGCCCATGTGGACGTTGCCGTACACGTCCCAGAGGCCGTCGGAGATCATCGCGTCCTTGAACTCCACGTTGCCCATGCGGGAACCGCCGCGCATCGTGTGGCTGATGTAGGGCGCGTTGGACATGGACTCCATGCCGCCCGCGACGACGACGTCCGCGTCGCCCAGGGCGATGGACTGCGCCGCGGCGATGACGGCCTTGAGGCCGGAGCCACAGACCTTGTTCAGCGTGACGGCCGGGACGGACTCCGGGAGGCCCGCGAAGATGGTGGCCTGACGCGCGGGGGCCTGGCCCACGCCTGCCTGCAGGACGCAGCCCATGATGACCTCCTGCACGGCCTCCGGCTTCACGCCCGCGCGCTCCAGCGCCGCCTTGATGGCGATGGCGCCCAGCTGGGGAGCGGTGAGCTTGGACAGCGCTCCCTGGAAGGAGCCGATGGGGGTACGGGCCGCGCCCACGATGACGACTTCACGAGCCATGGAATTGCCTCCTGGAGAGGGAACCGTCTGTAAAAGAGAAAAGCGCCGGAAAGGCACTTATCACGGCCGCTTTCCGCCGAATCAAATGGAAACGGCCGGGCTCCCACTGGGGAACCCGGCCGCTATTCACGTCAAGACGTTGGGCTGATTACTTCTTCAGCTTGGAGGCCATGACGTCGCCCAGGCGGGCCTTGGAACCCTCGGCCTGCTTGCGCAGGTACTCGCGGTAGTCCTCGCCCTCGCCGATGAGCGCCTTGATGGACAGCGCCACCTTGCGGTCCGGGGTGTTGATGTCGATGAGCTTCACCTCGACATCCTGGCCCTCGCTCACCACGTCGCGGGGGTTCTCCACGCGCTCTTCCTTCAGCTCGGAGACGTGGACGAGGCCCTCGATGCCCGGCTCGATCTCCACGAACGCGCCGAAGTCGGTGACCTTGGTGACCTTGCCCTTCACGCGGCTGCCCACGGGCAGGCGCTCGGAGAGGGTCTCCCAGGGGTCCGGCTGGAGCTGCTTGATGCCCAGGCTGAAGCGCTCGTTCTCGACGTCGATGTTGAGGACCACCGCCTCGACCTCGTCGCCCTTCTTGAACATCTCGCCCGGGTGCTTGATGCGCTGGGTCCAGGAGATGTCGGACACGTGCACCAGGCCGTCCACGCCCTCCTCGACGCCGACGAACACGCCGAAGTCGGTGACGTTGCGGATCTGGCCCTTGATGACGGAGCCGATCGGGTACTTGTCCTCGAGCAGCGTCCAGGGGTTCTGCTCGATCTGCTTCATGCCCAGCGCGATGCGCTTGGCCTTCGGATCGATGTCGAGGACGACGGCCTCCACCGTCTGGCCGACCTCCAGGATCTTGGACGGGTGCTTGAGGCGCTTGGTCCAGGACATCTCGGACACGTGCACCAGGCCCTCCACGCCCTGCTCGATCTCGATGAACGCGCCGTAGTCCGTGATGGACACGACCTTGCCGGCGACGCGGGTACCGACGGGGTACTTCTCGTCGGCGCGGTGCCACGGGTCCTCCTGGATCTGCTTGAGGCCCAGGCTGACGCGCTCCTGCGCGGGGTCGAACTTGAGGACGACGACGCGCACTTCGTCACCGACGTTGAACATCTCGCTGGGGTGACCGATGCGGCCCCAGGACATGTCGGTGATGTGCAGCAGGCCGTCGATGCCGCCGAGGTCGATGAAGGCGCCGTAGTCCGTGAGGTTCTTGACCACGCCCTTGAGGACCGCACCCTCCTTGAGGTTCTTGAGGGTCTCCTTCTTCATCTCCTCGCGCTGCTTCTCCAGCAGCACGCGGCGAGAGAGGACGATGTTGCCGCGCTTCTTGTTGAACTTGATGACCTTGAACTCGAATTCCTTCGAGATGTACTGGTCAAGGTTGCGCACAGGGCGGATGTCGACCTGGGAGCCAGGCAGGAACGCCTTCACGCCGATGTCGACGGAGAGGCCACCCTTCACGCGACCGACGATGGTGCCCTTGACGATCTCATCACGCTCGCAAGCGGCGGAGATCTCGTCCCAGATGCGCATCTTGTCGGCCTTCTCCTTGGAGAGGACGACCATGCCGGTGTCGTTCTCGCGGCTCTCCAGGAGGACCTCGACGGGGTCACCGGCCTTCACGGTGACTTCGCCGCGGGGGTTGGTGAACTCGGAGATCGGGACCTGACCCTCGGACTTGTAGCCGATGTCCACGATCGCGAAATCCTTCGTCACCTGCACGACCGTGCCCTTGACGATCTCGCCTTCCTTCAGGATTCCGTCGCCGCCACGCTCCTTGAGCGAGGCCTCGAACATCGCCGCGAAGTCTTCGTCACCGCCGTCGATCTGCTGGTTCACGTTCTGCTGCATGAATGGGAAGTCCTTGGAACGGTACAACTGCCCCCTGTTTGAATGGGTGCGCGGCCGCCTGCGGGGAGCGACGGGAGACCGCGGGTGTCCCCTGAATGGGAACGCAAGGCTGGTTGGAAGCCGCGCACCCTAGACACCTGGGTTTACAGGAGTCAAGCGGTGCACCGCCCCAAGTGATGATCCGTGTTCTATGAACGCCCGGCCGCGTCCGCATCTGTCCTACCCGGCCGGTGCCCCCTGCCCGCTCGCCCCAGGTGGGACAAGCGGAGCGTTACCCCTCGCGCCGGAATGTTTCCCGGGCGATGACCATCCGCTGCACCTCGCTGGTGCCCTCGTAGATGGTCTGCACGCGCGCGTCCCGGAAGTAACGCTCGACCGGGAACTCGTCGATGTAACCGTAACCACCGTGCAGCTGCACGGCCTTGTCCGCGACCTTGTTGCTCATCTCGCTGGCGAACAGCTTCGCCATGGAAGCTTCGCGAGTGAACGGCTGGCCGGCCTCCTTGAGGGCGGCGGCGCGCAGGGTCAGCAGCTCGGCTGCGTCCAGCTGGGTGCGCATGTCCGCCATCATGAAGCGCGGGCCCTGCAGGTCCGCCACGGCCTGGCCAAAGGCCTTGCGGTCCTTGGTGTAGGAGACGGTCGCTTCCAGCGCTGCGCGGCCCGTGCCGCACGCCTGCGCCGCGATGCCAATGCGCCCGCCGTCCAGCGCCATCATGGCCAGGCGGAACCCGTCGCCCTCCTTGCCCAGGAGGTTCTCCGCGGGGACTTCGCAGTCCTCGAAGGTGAGACCCACGGTGTTGGACGCGCGCAGGCCCATCTTGTCCTCGTGCTTGCCCACGTGGAGGCCCTTCGCGCCGCCCTCCACGATGAAGCAGGACAGGCCCTTGTTGCCGGACTGACCCGTGCGGGCCCACACGACGATGACGCCCGCGTAGGCGCCGGAGGTGATCCACTGCTTGCTGCCGTTGAGCACGTACACGTCGCCGCGCTTCGTGGCGGTGGTGAGCATGGCGCCGGGGTCGGAGCCCGCGTGCGGCTCGCTCAGCGCGAACGCGCCCACGACGGCCTCACCGGAGGTGATGCGCGTGACGAACTTCTCCCGCTGCGCGTCGGTGCCCACCGCGTGGATGAGTTCGCCGCACATGTTGGTGACGGCCATGGCCACGGACACGGAGGCGTCCGCGGCGGCCATCTCCATCATGGCCAGCGCGTAGGACACGACGCCGGCCTCCGCGCCGCCGTACTTCCCCGGCAGGTTCACGCCCAGTAGGCCCACTTCGGCCAGGGCCTTGAAGACTTCCGGGTCGAAGCGCTCTTCGCGGTCGGACGCGCGGGCGTGCGGGGCCACGCGCTCGCGGGCGAACTTGCGAGCGGTGTCACGGATGAGCGTCTGGGTCTCGGTGAGGTCGAAGTTCACGGGCGCGGGCGTCCTTGGGGGCTCGGAAGCCCTACTCGATGGCCTTGAGGTTGAACGGGTACTCGATGGGGTGGTCGCGGCCGTCCGGGGGCTTGGGGAAGTCCAGGGACGACAGCACCGCCACCACGCAATCGTTGAGGCCCGCGTCCTTCAGCGTGCTGCCGTGCTTGTCGATCTTCGCGCTGCGCACGGCGCCTTCCGCGGTGATGGTGAAGGTGGTCCGGAGCAGGCCCTCCACCTTCTTGTCCTTCTCCACCATGTGGTCCTCGTAGCACTCCTGGATCCGAGGCATGTGGTAGGCGATCACCTGGCGGATGGAGTCCGGGGTGAAGGGCAGCTTGCTGACGTCCAGCCCGTCGTCCTTCTTGGGCGCGGACGTCGTGGCCGGAGCCGGCGTGGCCGCGGCCTTCTTCTTCGAGGTGCCCTGGGCGAGCGCCAGCGGAGACGCCAGGCCCAGGGACAGGAACAGCACGGGGAGGAGCGCGCGTTTCATGGCCGGGGGACTACTCCTTCAGCAGGTTGGCGGAGATGACGATGCGCTGGATCTCGCTCGTCCCCTCGTAGATTTCGGTGATGCGCGCGTCGCGCACGTGGCGCTCGGCGTCCATCTCCTTGCTGTAGCCCATGCCGCCGTGGATCTGCAGGGCCTTGTTGGCCACGCGGCTGGCCATCTCGCTGGCGTAGAGCTTGGCCATGGCGCTCTCCGGGCTGTGGCGCACGCCCTTGTCCTTCATCAGCGCCGCGCGCCACACGAGCAGGCGGGCCGCGTCGATCTCCATGGCCATGTCCGCGATCATGAACTGGATGGCCTGGTGGTCGCGGATGGGCTTGCCGAACGTCTTGCGCTCACCCGAGTAGCGCACAGCCTCCTCGAAGGCCGCGCGCGCGATGCCCAGCGCCTGGGACGCGATGCCGATGCGGCCGCCGTCCAGCGTGGACATGGCGACCTTGAAGCCCTCGCCCTCCTTGCCCAGGCGGTACTTCTCCGGGACGCGCATGTCCTCGAAAAACATGGAGCAGGACCAGGCGGCGCTGATGCCCATCTTCTTGTCGGGCTCCGCGCGAGTGAAGCCGGGGGTGTTGGTGGGCACCAGGAACGCGGTGATGCCCTTGTTGCCCGCTTCCCGGTTCGTCATCGTGATGAGGACGATGGCGTCGGCCTTGGGGCCGTTGGTGATCCAGTTCTTGGAGCCGTTGATGATGTACTCGTCGCCCCGCTTCACGGCGACGGTCTTCTGGGCGGCGGCGTCGCTGCCGGCCTCGGGCTCCGTGAGGCCGAAGCAGCCGATCTTCTCACCGCTGGCGAAGGGCTTGAGGAACTGCTCCTTCTGCTCGGGGGTGCCGAACTTGGACACCGGGTCGCAGTAGAGCGAGTTGTTCACGCTCATGATCACGCCGGTGGAGGCGCAGCCGCGCGAAATCTCCTCCATCGCGATGGCGTAACAGACGTTGTCCAGGCCCGCGCCGCCCCACTCCTCCGGCACCGCGATGCCCAGCAGGGACAGCTCCGCCAGCTTCTTCACCGCGTCCGTGGGCCACGCGTGCTGCTCGTCCCACTTGCGGGCGTTGGGGATGAGCTCCTTGGCGGCGAACTCGCGGCACAGCCGCTGGATCTCGCGCTGGATGTCGGTCAGCTCGAAGTTCATGGTGGACCTCCCATAGTACGGGGTCCGCCCCGGGGCTACTCCGAAGACGCCCCTCCATCCTCGGGGCCGGGGATCCGGGTCCCAAAGAACATCGCCAGCGGCACCGTCACGTCGAAGGACACGTCCGTGCGAGCCCCCGAGTCCGTCCAGGTCCTGCGCACCACCACCGACACCGTCCAGGGTTGGGTGTCCCGGTGCCGTTCAATCAAGTCGTAGGTGAGCCCCACCCCGGCCACCCCGCCCTTCCCGTCTCCGCCCCACACGCCCGCCCCCTCGGCCAGCACGCCGAAGCGGTACGCGTCCGGGAAGGCATACACGCGGGCCCCGGCGAGCATGCGGAAGGTGGACGGCCGCAGCCTCAGCTGGGGTTCCACGAAGGGCGACAGGATGAGCGTGGAACCCAACACGCCGGGTACGTCCAACGGTGGCGTGGCCCACGGGTGGATGGGCCAGGACAGCACCCAGTGGGCGCCATCGCCCCACTCGCGGCGCAGGTCCGGGATGGCGGGCTCCAGGAAGCACAGCGTGTAGAGACACAGCGTGCGCTTCCAGGACACCAGGGCCGGGGCGCGGGGCTCCTGCTCGGAGACCTCCTCCGCCCGGGCCGGCGGCGCGGCCAGGAAGCACAGCAGGCTCCCGGCCGCGACCGCGTGCTTCACGTCACTTGCCCTGGAAGTTGGCCGGACGCTTGGCCAGGAACGCGGCCATGCCCTCGCGCTGATCCTCCGAACCGAAGAGGACCGCGAAGCCCTGGCGCTCCAGCTCGTTCGCGGCGCGCAGGTCCTGATCCGCGCCGTACTCCACCACGCGCTTGGCCTGGGCCACCGCGAGCGGGCCGTTCTTGAGGATCTTCGCGGCCACTGCCTTGCAGTGATCCATCAGCTTGTCCGCGGGCAGCACCTCCAGGACCAGGCCGATCTCCTTCGCCTTCGCCGCGTCGATGCGGTCCGCGGTGAAGAGCAGCTCCTTCGCACGGGCGCGGCCCAGGAGGCGCGTGAGGCGCTGCGTGCCGCCGAAGCCCGGGATGACGCCCAGGGTGACTTCGGGCACGCCCAGCTTCGCCTTCTCCGACGCGTAGATGAGGTCGCAGCCCAGGGCCAGCTCCAGGCCGCCGCCCAGCGCGAAGCCATTGACGGCCGCGATGGTGGGGATGGACAGGTTCTCCAGGGACGCGAAGACGTGGTGCCCCAGCGCGGAGAACTCACGGGCCTGCGCGGCGCTGATGGTGGACATCTCCGCGATGTCCGCGCCCGCGACGAAGGACTTGTCCCCGCCGCCGGTGACGATGAGCGCGCGCGTGTCGTCCTTCAGCGAGCGCAGCGCGTGGTCCATCTCGTGGAACGTGGCGCTGTTGAGCGCGTTGAGCGCCTTGGGCCGGTCCACGGTGAGGATGGCGAGGGCGCCGTCCTTCTCGAACTTGATGTTCTGGTAGTCCATGTGTGGTGTCTCCGGAAGGCCTAGTACTTGTAGAAGCCGCGGCCGGACTTCTTGCCGTACCAGCCGGCGTCCACGTACTGACGCAGCAGCGGGCACGGGCGGTACTTGGAGTCACCCAGGCCCTTGTGCAGGACCTCGGCGATGTAGAGCACCGTGTCCAGGCCGATGAAGTCCGCCAGCTGCAGCGGGCCCATGGGCTGGTTGGTGCCCAGCTTCATCGCGGTGTCGATGTCCTCCGCCGTGCCCAGGCCCTCCATCAGCGCGAAGCAGGCCTCGTTGAGCATGGGGATGAGGATGCGGTTGACGATGAAGCCCGGGTAGTCCTTGGAGACCACCGTCGTCTTGCCCATGCGCTCGGCCATCGTGCGGATGGTGGCGTAGGTCTCATCGCTGGTGGCGGCGCCGCGGATCAGCTCCACCAGCTGCATCACCGGCACGGGGTTCATGAAGTGCATCCCGATGACGGACTCGGGGCGCTTCGTGGCCGCGGCGATGCGGGTGATGGGGATGGAGGACGTGTTGGTGGCGAGGATGCCGCCGGGGCGGACGACCTCGTCCAGCTCCAGGAAGATGCGGCGCTTGAGGTCCTCGTTCTCCGTGACGGCCTCGATGGCGACGTCCACGTCCTTCGCGTCGCGCGCGCTGGTGAAGGTGGCCAGGTTGGCTTCCGCGGCCTGCTGCTTCGCCGCGTCCAGCTTGCCCTTCTCCACCAGCTTCTTCAGGCCGGCCTTGATGCGGTCCGCGCCCTTGGCGAGTCCGTCCTTGTTGACGTCCACCAGCGACACGCGCAGGCCCGCCTGGAGCGCCACCTGCGCGATGCCCGCGCCCATCTGCCCTGCACCGACGACGACGATGTGTTCCGTTGCCATGGCGTCTTCTCTCCTGTGCCGGCGGCCATAACGCACGCCCCCAGGAGGGTCAACGCCGGTCAACGACTGGCGGCGGGCAATCGCAGCTGGCGGACGATGGCCTCACCCTCGCCCACCGTGAGCCGCTCCTCCAGGCGCACGCGCGGCTCGCGCCCCTCCACCTTCACGAACAGGAGCGCGCGGACGGTGCCCTCCGGCAGGCGCATCTTGAAGGTCACCTCCGGGGGCGGGCCGTTCGCGAAGAACAGCTCCTCGCGCTTGAGGATGTGCTCCTCGTCGTCCACCACCTGGAGGTCCACGGCGCGCACGCTGCTCCAGCCGTCGCCGGTGAACTGGAAGATGAGCTGACGCTCTGGCAGGTCCGTGGCCTTCCACAGCCACAGCCCCACCGCCACGATGGCGATGAGCGCCAGCCGCTTGGGCAGCGGGTGCGTGCGCCAGCCAGGACGCGGCTTATCGGGGGCCGGAGCCGGAGCTTCCGGCGTGGGTGCTTCCGCCACGTCCCTACTCCCGCTTCGAGCGCTTGGAGGCCGGCCGGCGCGCGTTCACGTCCGTGATGACCACGCGCGCGGTGGGCGCCTCCGCGGCCTTCTTGCTGGCCTTGGGGGGATGCTCCGGCGCGGGCGCCTCTTCCGCCTTCTCCGACGGCACCAGGCGGATCTGCGCCTTGACCTCCACCGTCATGCCGGAGAGCAGCTTGAGGAACTCGTCGCGCAGCTTCTCCGACTGCATGAAGCGGCGCAGCTCCTCCGTGACGACACGGCTGATGTCGTCCTTGGTCTTCTCCGCCTGGGAGAGGAGGAAGCCCAGCGCCTCCTTGGGCAGCTTGAGCTGGCCGGCGAGGGCACGGATGCCCTCCTCGCCCATGAAGACCGCGCCCATGCCGGCCACCGCCATGCGCCGCACGAAGTCCGGCACGAAGCCGCCCGAGCGGTTCTCCCGTCCGGACTGCTGCTCCGAGTCGTCATCGAACAGCGGATCAGGCGGGAGGTCGTCGTTGCCGGCCGGGGCCATGCGGTCTCCTTACACTTCGGTTGAGCCCTACCGGGCCTGCATCACCGGCAGGGGCACGCTCTTCATGGTCTGCGCGGACACGCGGCCCGCGATTGCGCGAGCGACGTCCTGGAAGGCCTTCGCCTCCGGGCTGTCCTTGTGCCCCACCACCACCGGCACGCCGGAGTCTCCCGCCTCACGCACCTTGAGGTCGAGCGGGATCTCCCCGAGGAATGGGATGCCGAACATCTCCGCCGCCTTCTGCCCGCCGCCGTGGTTGAAGATGGGCGTGCTCTTGTTGCAGTGCGGGCAGATGAACTGGCTCATGTTCTCCACGATGCCCAGCACGGGGATGTGGACCTTGTCGAACATCTGCTTGGCGCGGACCACGTCCGCCAGCGCCACGTCCTGCGGCGTCGTCACCAGCACCGCGCCCGCGGCCCGCACGGACTGGGACAGCGTCAGCGCCACGTCGCCCGTGCCCGGGGGCAGGTCCAGGATGAGGTAGTCCAGCTCCCCCCAGTTCACGTCGCGCACCAGCTGCATGAGGGCGCCGTGGAGCATGGGGCCGCGCCAGATGAGCGCCTGATCCGCCTCCACCAGGAAGCCGATGGACATGATCTTCAGGCCGTGGGCGACCAGCGGATCCAGCGTCTTGCCGTTGGGGCTCACCGGGCGCTTGTCCGCGGTGCCCGTCATCAGCGGCACGGAGGGGCCGTAGAAGTCCGCGTCCAGCAGGCCCACCTTGGCGCCGTGCTGCGCGAGCGATGTGGCCAGGTTCACCGCCACCGTGCTCTTGCCCACGCCGCCCTTGCCGGCGCCCACGAGCAGGATGTTCTTCACGCCCGGCAGCAGCGCCCCGCCGCCGGAGCCCCCGGCGACGCCGCGCACCTGGGCGCCCCACTCGATGTCGAAGGACTTCAGGCCCGGCACCGCCTTGAGCGCCGCCTCCGCGTCCGCCTGGATCTTCCCCTTCATGGGACACGCGGGCGTGGTCAGCTCGATCTTCAACTTCACCGTGTCACCGGTGACGCGCACGTCCTTCACCATGCCGGCCTTCACCAGGTCGACGTGCAGCTCGGGGTCGATCACCTTCGACATGGCCGTCATCACATCGGCCTGGGACACGCTCATCGGAACACCTGAAACCTTTTGAAAACGGGCGTTTGCACGCTCGAAGGGGGGCGGAGATTGCCAGCACTCCGGGGGCTGTCAACGTCGTTTAACGCACATGCCCGGAGGCCGCCCGGCCTTCCTCCAGCACTGGATCGCGCCCGGCTTCTGGCCCTCATTCGATGGCTGCCACCCGGTACTCGCCATCCTCCAGCACCAGCCGCACCGCGCGCTCACCCCCCAGAGGGAACAGCGCTTCACCCGCCGCCACGCGCACGTGGGTGTTGAGGGCCAGCCGGGCGCGGCGCAGGCGCTCCCTGGCCAGGGGCTCGCGCTCGAAGTCCTCTTTCAGGCGCTCCGGCGTGTAGCGGGCCCTCAGCGGCGAGGCGAGCAGGCCCCATGCGCCCTTCCAGTCGCGGGACTCCACCTGGTCCAGGAACTTCTTCAGCGCCGCGCGGGGCACGTCCGCGGGGCGGGACTCCACCACGCGCCAGTCCTCTCCCTGGCGGGCCAGCGTGACGGACGGGGCCCGGGCCTCCAGCACGCCCGAGCCTGCCCGGACGGCGGCGGCGCGCTCCTTCCGGGCGGCCTCGACGGAGTACTCGTCCAGGAAGGCCCCCTCGCCCTCCGGGGTGCCGGTCGTCAGGCGGTAGGCGTCCGACAGCCGGTTCTCCTCCAGTGCCTTGGCGTACGCCTCCGCGACCGAGGCCGGTTCACGGGACATGGTGGCACAGGCGGTGCCCAGCAACAGGAGGCTCAAGGGGGCAAGACGGGTCATCACTGGCGCGGCAGGGTAGACGCCGGCTCCGGGGCCGGCAATGCCCGTACGTCCGCCCCGTTGGTGCTCCCGCGGACGAACGGTCAGCGACGCAGCAGCCGGAATAGCCAGACGACGATGTCCGCCAGGTCGACGCCGTCCGACGCGGCTTCCAGGTTCGGGTAGTTGGACGGGTCCCGGTCCCTGGGAAGGCTGTTGCCCGACACGGCGCCCTTCGGGCGGTGCTCGCGGCAGTAGAGGTCACCGTTGAACGCGTACGCCTGGGGCACGGAGACCTGGATGCCGCAATGGACGCAGGCCAGCGGGGAGAGCACGCCCAGTCCGCCCGTGGGCGAGTCCGACGGCGGCAGCGCGGCCGTGGAGCCTGGACCCTTCCATGGGTCCGCGCCCCCATCCGTCGCCGCGGCGACCTCCCAGCCCTTGGACGTCGCGGGCGTGGGCTTGGGGGCCGTCACCTCGGCCTTCTCCAGGGCCTCGAACTTGCCCGCGTCCAGCCAGGTGCCGCCGCAGTGCGTGCACAGGTCCACGTTGCACACGCGCGCGTTGACCATCGCCAGCCGCGCGCCGCAGCCGGGACAGCCCAGGGGCGCGCCGGAGCAGGTGGCACAGACGGCCATGGCGCGTGGGACGAGGTGCCCGCCGGTGCGGCAGCGCGATGCGGCCTGCCTCGCCGCGGTCAGCAGCGGCTTGAGCGAAGGCCGGTCCGGAAAGCGCTCCAGCTCCCCCCGGTCGAAGTACAGACCGTGGCAGCGCGGACAGACGTCCACCTCCACGTCGGAGGCATGGACGACGTTCATGGGCTGGCTGGGGCAGACCGGGCAGGAGCGGGCCATGCGGCGCATGCTAAAGGGCCGACTCTCCCAGTGAAAGGCGCGACGCCGCTCTCAATCGTCGAACCGGCGGAAGGCCCTGGAGCGCTGGAGGCTCCACGCCGTGGTGCAGAAGGCGTACGTGGCCGGGTGCGCCGCGCCCATCAGCAGCTTGAGCAACGACAGCCTCGCGCGAGCGTCACCGTAGCGCACCAACTCGAAGTCGTCCGACGGGACGCGCGCCTCGTCCAGCGCGTGGCGGCAGACCTCCTCGAAGCCGCCGATGCGGTCCACCAGCCCCGCCTCCTTCGCGCGCAGCCCCGAGTAGACGCGCCCCTCCGCGCGCTGGTGGATCTCCTCCTTCGTCCGGCCTCGTGCCTGGGCCACCAGCTCCAGGAAGGACTGGTAGCCCTCTTCCACCTCTCGCTCCAATGCGGCGCGCTCGTGTGGCGTGAAGCCCCGCGACGAGGAGAAGAAGGCCGCGTTCTCGCCCCGCGCCAGCGTGGTGCGGTGGATGCCCAGCTTCTCTAGCAGCTCGCCGTACTCGAACTTGCCCACGAAGATGCCGATGGAGCCCACGACGGCATGGGGCGCGGACCAGATCTCCTTCGCGCCGATGGCCGCCATGTAGCCGCCGCTCGCGCAGATCTGATCCACGTACGCGATGACGGGCTTCTGCTTCGCCACGCGCTTCACCGCTTCCAAGATCTGCTCGGACGCGAGCGCTGATCCGCCGGGGCTCCCCACCGCCAGCACCACCGCCTTCGCGCGCGGATCCCTCCCCGCCTTCCGCAGCGCCTTCACCACCGAGTCCGCCGCCGCGAACCGGCCCGCGCCGCCGCTGCCCGGGATGATGATGCCCGCCACGTCCACCACCGCCAGCCGGGGCTTGCGGCGCAGCCGGCGCCACTTCACCGGCGGGAACGCGAGCGTCGCCAGGTACGCGTCATAGGTGGGCACCGGGGGCTCCTCGTCCTTCTTCGCCTCCAGGCCCAGGTGCGCGCCCAGGTCCGCTTCGTGGACCAGCCCGTCCACCAGCCCCGCCTCCAGCGCCCGCTTCGCGCTGTAGGGCCCTGAATCGATGAGCGCCCGCGCCTCCTCCGGCGTCTTGCCCCGGTCGCTGGAGATGGCCTCCACCAGCACGCCGTAGCGCTCGTCCAGGAAGGACTCCAGCGTCTGGCGCTGGATGTCGGACACCTTGCCGTCCGTGAAGAGCTCCGGCGCCGTCTTGTAGTCGCCGCGCCGCGCGAAGTGCGCGTGGATGCCCACCCGCCCGAAGGCCTCGCCCAGCACCGTGGCCTCGGCGGCGTAGCCCACCAGCTCCACCCGGCCCATGGGGGCGAGCAGCACCTCGTCCGCCGCGCCCAATACGGGGTAGGCGTCCGTGTCCACCATCACCGCCCAGGACACCACCCGCTTGCCGGCGGCCTGGAAGTCCGACAGCAGGGTGCGAAGGGCCTCGCGCTTGGCGTCCGGGATGCCCAGGCCCTCCAGCTCCAGGAGGATGCCCTCCACCTTCGGGTCCGCGGCCAGCACCTTGAGTGCGCGGCCCAACGCTTCCAGTGACGTCACCGTGGCGGGCTCCGCCGCGGCGCCGCCGAAACGAAATCGTTGCACGGGGCGAGGGCGGTACGGGAGCTCGCCCGCGAGCCGGAAGCGGATCCACGTGGGTCTTTTGCGCGCCGCCATCAGACGAAAGGGCAGGCCCAGGAGGAGTCGCAGCCCCAGGAGGAGGTTCGTCAGGAGGAGGAAGGGAAGGCGGAGCATGCGCCGCGCGTAACGCCCCGCGCCGGGCGAAGCAACCCCTGTTCACCCGCGCCGGGAGGCTCTGTTAGGCTGAAGGCCCATGCCCTCCCCCTCCCTCCCCCGGCTTGTCCTCGTCCTCGCCCTTGTCTGGGGCGGCGCTGTCCTGGCGCAGCCCCAGCGCCGGCAGCCTCAGGAGTTCCAGAACCGCAAGGAGTTGACCCAGGAAGAGAAGGACGCCGCCAAGGCGCGCGCCATGGGCAACAACCTCAACGGTTACGGCAAGGACGTGCAGATCAAGGAGACGCCCATTCCCTGGATGGCCATTGGCCTCGTGGGCATCGTCTTCCTCGTCGCCGCGCCCTTCGCCATCCGCGCCTACCGGGGCACCGTCAAGGACATGTCGGACTCCAACACCTTCGGCGCCCGTGGCAACGCCACCGAGGACGAGGCTTAAGCGCCTCGCCCTTCCCCTTCACGCCGGGCGGACCTCCACGCTTCCGCCCGGATCCACCTGAAGGTGCACCGGCAGGAAGCGCCGCAGCACCTCCGCCTGGACCGTCAGCTCGTCGGTGATGCGAGCGGCGGTGAAACGCGTGGTGCCCGGCGTCACCGCCCCCAGCCTCCCTGACGCCAGGAGCGCCGCCGGCAGCAGCAACTGTTCCGCCAGGTGTTCGTCGAGCGCGCCGCCCGTCTCCATGAAGCGGGTCAGCGCCTCCGCCGCCTCGCGCCCCACCCCTTCGGCGTCCAGGCCCCGCTCGCCCAGCGACGTGAAGCCCGCCACGGTGTGCTCGAACTGCGCCAGCACGAGTGTCGCGGAGCCCTGCGAGCGCGTCACCGCCAGTGGCCGGTTGTCCGCTTCCGCCAGGATGCCCCGCTCGCGCAGCGCGGCCACCGCGGCGCGGGACTGACGCTCCGCCACCGCGAAGGGCAGCCCGCCCACGACGGACATCACCCGCACCTCCCGCAGCACGCCGCGCGCGGGCAGGTCCACGCGCACGGGCGGCTCGGCCGGGGCGCCCACCTCCGCGGTGAACTCGCCCGCGCCCTCCGGAAGGAAGCCCGCGTGGGTGAGCGACAGCTGCACGGGCAGCCCGTATGCGCGCGCCACCGACTGCCACGCGCCGACGAGCTCGTGAAAGCTGGGCCCGCCCCGCGGGTGCGTGGCGCCTCGCAGCGTGAGCCGTCCGCCGCCCGCGAGCGCCAGCGGGTACACCAGGCACTGGAAGAGCCGGGGCGTGCTGCCGGACGCGCCGGCCTCCAGCAGGTAGTCCCCCGCGCGCACCGGGCCGGGCGTGAAGCGCAGCTCCGTGGAGCCCACGGAGGCGCCCTCGCTGGTGCCGCCGCTCAGCGCCTCCGCGCCGCGCACGTAGGCCAGGTGATGGGGACGCAAGCCCGGCGGGTCGCGGTGCCCGCGCAGCCCGCTGAGATGGAAGGGACGGCCGGTGATGAGCGACAGGGACAGCGCGGAGCGGAGGACGTGGCCGCCCCCCTCCCCCAACTTTCCGTCGAGCAACACCCGCCCGGCGTCGGGCCGGTCGTGACCGGTCATGTCCCTCCCGTCATGGCGTGTCGTGGCGCGCGGCCCGGTGAAGGGCCACCCGCGTGGTGGCGGGCGCGCAGCCTAGCAGACCGCGCGCGAGCGAACCGGGGATCTACTCGTCCAACGCGGGCAGGACGTTCACCTTCAACGCACTGGGCTGGGCCGCCGTGTGGTGCAGCCGGTGCATCGCACGCACGAAGTCGGTGGGCTTCGCCTCGTAGATGCTGGACACGTAGGTCTGCGGGTTGCGGTCGATGAACGGGAACCAGCTCGACTGCACCTGCACCATCAGCCGGTGGCCGCGCTGGAAGGTGTGGAACACGTCGTTGATGACGAAGCGCACCTTCGTCACCTCGTTGGGCGTGAAGGGCTTGGGCTGGGAGTAGCTGTCGCGGAAGCGGCCGCGGAACGGCTCCCCTCGCACCAGCGTCTGCTGCGCGCCCCGGTTGTGCTCGCCGGACTGCTCCTGCTCCTTCGTCCAGCCGGGCACCTTCCCGGGGTTCACGTCCACCAGCTTCACCACCCAGTCCGCGTCACTGCCCGTCGTGGAAACCCACAACTCCGCCTCCAGCGGGCCCGCGAGCGTGAGGTCCTTCTCCAGCGGCTCCGTCTGGTACGTGAGCACGTCCGGCCGGCGCGAGGCGAAGCGCTGATCCTCCGTCATGTACGACTTGGACCAGCCGGGGCTCAGGTCCTGCGTGTACGGCACGGGCTTCGCCGGGTCGCTCACGTACTCGTCGAACGACGGCGCCGCCGCCTTGGGGGCCTGGAACGCCAGCGCGCCCTGAGGCTGGAAGTACAGGCGCGCCTCCTTGGTGCCCTTGGGCGGCCAGGCGTCCAGTTGGCGCCAGCGGTTGGCGCCACCCTCGAAGACGAGCGCCTCCGGCACGGCCGCGTCCGGGCCTCCCTTCAGGTGCTGCTTGAAGAAGGCCAGCACCAGGTCCTGATACGTGGCGCTGGTGGGGAAGCCGAAGTCCGCGTCTCCCAGCGACGAGCCCTCCCCGCGCATCCATCCGCCGTGGGGCCACGGGCCCATCACCAGCGTGTTGGCGATGCCGGGGTTCTGCTTCTCGATGGCGGCGTACGTGCGCAGCGGCCCGTAGAGGTCCTCCGTGTCGTACCAGCCGCCCACCACCATCACCGCCGCCTTGATGTTCTTCAGGTGCGGCAGCAGGTTCCGCGCCTGCCAGAAGGCGTCGTAGTTGGGGTGCGCGGTGATGTCCTTCCAGAAGGCCACGTCACCGTGGAAGTGCTTCGCGTCCGCGTTGGCCACCGGGCCCAGGTCCAGGAAGAACTGGTAGGCGTCCGGGGTGCCGAATTCGAAGGGCTTCCACTCCACGTCATCCGTGGGCGCGGGGCGGGGCTTTCCGAAGACGGAGAAGAAGCTGAACGCCAGCTGCAGGTTGAGGGCGCCATGCCGGTGCATGTCGTCCCAGAACCAGTCCGCGATGGGCGCCTGCGGCGACACCGCCTTGAGCGCGGGGTGCGAATCGATGGCGCCCGCGGACGTGTAGAAGCCCGGATAGGACACGCCCCACATGCCCACCTTGCCGTTGTTGTGGGGCACGCGCTTCACCAGCCAGTCGATGGTGTCGTACGTGTCGCTGCTCTCGTCCACCTCCTTGCCCTTCTTGGTGTCGCGGTGGGGGCGCACGTTGACGAACTCGCCCTCGGACATGAACCGGCCGCGCACGTCCTGGAAGGCGAAGATGAAGCCCTCCTTCTCGAAGCCGGGCAGGCCCAGGGTCCTGGGATAGCGGCCCGCGCCGTAGGGGGGAATCGAGTACGGCGTGCGCATCATCAGCACGGGGTAGCGCTTCTGGGGGCTCGCGTCGTTGGGGACGTAGAACGTCGTGAAGAGCTTCACGCCGTCGCGCATGGGGATGCGCACCTCGTACTTCGTGAAGTGCGACCGGACGAACGCGGCGCGTTCATCCTCTGGACTCGCGGGCGGCTTGGGCGGCGCGGCGGGGGCCTGCGCGAGGGCGGGACCGGACAGCGAGAACAGCGCGAGCGCGGCCACGAGGCCGCGGGGGTGGAAGGCCATGCTCCCCTCCTCTTTGCGGAAAAATGCGGGGGAAATTCGGAAGGAAATGCATCTTGGGCGATGCCGCCCGGGCACGGAAGCTGGATCGCCCGCCGCATCGCGCCGCGCTCGGAGCGTGCAAGGCTTGCACACGCTCCTCGCATGCGCGGCACGGCAATCCTTGCATGCACGGCAAGGTTTGCGCGCTCCGCACAAAACAGAAATCCGTAGCCAACTTCACGCGCACGGTCCGTTCCATATGCAGCGGGGACGCGATGGTGCGCCCCACGGATTCGAAGGCCTGTGGAGATGGACACATGAAGGCGAGCGGCAGGACGTTGACGCGGTGGTGCCTGGCGATGGGGCTCCTGACGGCCCTGGGCGCGGAGGCGGATCCGCCGCCGGTGAACAGCGCGCAGGGAACGAAGCTGCACGGCTCGGGGCGCTTCGAGAACGTGAACATCCCGTTGAACTCCATCGAGGTCTCCGCGCCTCCCACCGGGCTGGTTTGCGATCCACCCATGGCGGCGATGTCTGGCGGGCGGCTGGTCGGCGTCCAGATCTGTACGGGTGGCAATCCCCCGATGCCGGTGCGGGTCCTGGAGGGGGTGGGCCTCGTGGGCACGTCCTTCCGCGCGCCCTTCGAGGGGCGCTCGGTGAAGCTCACCATCGATCAGGTCCGCTGCCACGTCGGCATCACGGCGCCCACCTTCCCGTGCACGGACCAGAACGTGGCTGACGGCAAGGCGTTCTGGGAGTACCGCGTGACGGCGTCCACGGAGGACGCGGCGCCCCAGGCGCTGTGCCCCACGGGCAGCGGATTCGCGCTCGCGGTGCCGCATGCGTGGTCCACGGGCGGCGAGCTGATCCCCAACTACGAGTACTTCACCTTCGCCTGCGCGCCGAAGGACGAGGGCACGAGCCAGCCGTTCTTCGTGGGCGGCGGCGTCATCGCCAAGTGCATCGACTGGGGTTATCCGCCCTGGAACGCGACGTCCTCGCAGGGCGTCGCGCGGGAGTACCACCAGCTGTGCACGCGCATGGCCACGGCGGACTACTGCGGCGAGGGCCGGAGCAACACGCTGGACGGGACGCCGCTGAAGTTCATGGGCCCCCATGACGCGATCCAACTGAACGCGGGAAACCTGCCGGTCACCTTGGAGGGATACTCCCTGGAGGCCGTGTGGAAGGTGGATGACTGCGGCGGAGTGCGGCCGCTGTGCCTGAGCAAGAAGCGCTGGGACACGCTGCCCCTGGAGGCCACGTGCGTGAACCGCAAGCTCCTCCTGGCCCCGCGTGCGACGCGGCCCTGCGAATCGATGAACCTGTCGGCCTATGCCAGCTCGACGCTGCTCGTGTCCTATTCGCTCTTCATCGACCGGTCGCTGGTGATGTTCAAGGATGCCGCCAACAGCTACGTGACGACCACCGCGGTGACGGTGGATGAGTCGACCATCGAAGGCGGCAGCAGCGTGACCGGCATCCACCTGGACCTGGATGCGGACGGAGCGGCGGACGTGACGCCGTTCACGCCGCAGCGCAAGGAGGGGCCCATCCTCTCCTCGAAGCTGCCGGCCGACATCCGCGCGCGCATGGGCAGCCTCATCAAGCCGCTGTACCGGTGCGCGAGCAGCACCGGGCGCTACCTGCTCACGGACGATCACCAGTGTGAACGCCTGGCCGGCTTCGCCCTCCAGCCCCTCAACGGAGACCAGGGCATCGAAGGCTTCGTGTACAGCTCCGTGGACGTCACCAGCGCGGGCCAGCGCCGGCCGCTGAAGCTGTGGCGGTCCCTGGTGGCGCCGGGCGTCTACGCCACCTCCACGCAGGCCCAGCCCGGGTTCTTCCTCGTCCGGGAGCTGGGCTACCTGCCGGCGGTGGGACAGCTGCCGGCGCGCGACCTCTGAGCGGTTCGGGATGCAAGACCTGCACGGGAGGCGGCGCGGACCCGTGCAGGGGTTGCATGTCCGGCAGGAGTTGCATGGGGGGAAACCACGGCCGTGCGTAGGGCGGAGCGTTGGCATCCGGCTCGCATTGATGCGCGGGTGACCTCCGCCCGCGCGCGGAAGAAAAATGGAGCCGTGGACGTGGGGACGATGACGGGCTGGAAGCGGTTGCTGGCGGGGGTGCTGTGCCTGGGGAGCGCGGTCGCGGGAGCGGAACCTCCCCCGACGAACAGCGCGCAGGGCACGCAGCTGCACGGCTCCGGGCGCTTCGAGTTCATCAACGTGCCGTTGCGGTCGGTGGAGGTGCCCGAAGCCCCCGGAGAGCCCGACTGCGGGAGGCCGGTGGCAACGATCGCGGAGGGCCGGTTGAGGGTGACCCAGAACTGCGCCGTGGAGGGGACGCCCATGCCCGTGAGGAGGATCCTGGAGGGGCCCACGCTGGAGAAGGCCGTGTTCCGCGCGCCGTTCGAGGGCCGCACGGTGAAGCTCGTCATCGAGTCGGTCCGCTGTCACGAGGACATCACGCCGCCGACCTCCGCGTGCGACTCCGCCAACGTGAACGCCGGCAAGGCGCGCTGGGAGTACCGGGTCCAGGCCTTCACGGATGACAAGAACGTGACGCCGTTGTGTCCCACCGGCAGCGGCTACGCGCTCGCGGTGCCGCACGCGTGGTCCACGTCCGGGGACCTGCGGGAGAACCCGAACTTCTTCACCTTCGCCTGCGCGCCGAAGAACGAGGGCAGCTCCAGCAAGCCGTTCTTCGTGGGCGGCGGCGTCATCGCCAAGTGCATCGACTGGGGCTATCCGCCCTGGGCCACGGAGTACCCGGAGACCGTCGCGCGCGAGTACCACCAGCTGTGCACGCGCATGGCGGTGGCGGACTACTGCGGCGAGGGCCGGAGCAACACACTGGACGGGACACCGCTGGCGTTCATGGGGCCGGAGAACGCGGCCGTCCTCAGCCAGAGCGGCCACCTGCCGGCGACGCTCGTTCCGGACGGCTACGCGCTGGAGGCGGTGTGGACGATGGACTCCTGTGGCCTGGCGCGGCCGCTGTGCCTGGGCAAGAAGCGCTGGGACACGCTGTCCGCGGACGCCACCTGCGTGGATCAGGCGCTCAAGATCCCGGTGCCGAAGCTCACCTGTGAGCAGGTGGACTTCCACGGGACGGCGCAGCGGATGCTGGTGTCCTATTCGCTCTTCATCGACCGCGCGCTGGTGCTGTTCAAGAAGGGCACCACCGACTACGTGACGACGACCGCCGTCGAGGGCATCCCAGGCGAATCCGCGGGAGGCGCGCTGCCGGGGGCCTTCATCCTGGCGATGGAGGGACTGGGGAGCGCGGCGCCCACCGACTACTCCCCGGTGCGGGTCGAAGGGCCCATCCTGTCCCCGACGCTGCCCAATGACGTGATGGCGAGGATGAAGCCGTTCATCAAGCCGCTGTACCGCTGCGGAACGTCCACCGGGCGCATGCTGCTCACGGACCGGCCGGACTGCGAGCTGGCGGCGGGCTATTCGCGCAGACCGCTCGCGGGGGATGGGGCCGTCGAGGGCTACATCTACAGCTCCGTCGACCCGGTCCGCGAGGGACAGCGGCGGCCGCTGAAGCTGTGGAGGCACCCGACGCTAGGTGTCTACGCCACGGCGACCCTGAACCCGGGCGCCTTCACGTTCGTGCGCGACCTGGGCTTCCTGCCCGCGGTGGGGCAGCTGCCGGGGCGGGACCTCTGAGTCATGGCGTCAGGGCATGGACGCGCACACGCGCATCCCGATGAAGGGGAAGCGTGTGCGGGGTTCGCCGTCGCCGTGGTTGAGGGCGCGGGCGGTGAGCGCGTCCTGGTAGAACGAACCGCCGCCGTACGCGGGCGTGCTGTTCGTGTCCGTCACCAGCCATTCCCACACGTTGCCGGACAGGTCCGCCACACCGAAGGGGCTGTCCGACGCGGGATGCGAACCCACCGCGTCCGGCCCGAAGGCGCGCGGCTTGCGGCCGTAGGTGGCGTCGAAGTTGGCGTCATCCGGCGCGAGCACCGGGCCGTGCGGGTAGTCGCGTCCATCCGCGCCCCGGGCCGCGCGCTCCCATTCGCGTTCGGAGCACAGGCGTGCGTGGGGCAGCCGGCCGGTGGCATCCAGCCACGCGGTGTACGCGCGGGCGTCCTCCCAGGAGATGCCGGACACGGGGAAGCGGCGCCAGTCCTGTTCGGCGCGCAGGGTGCGGTCCTGGTAGCGCAGCGGCTCCCCTTCCCTCGCCTGGTACGTGACGCCTTCGTGCTCCAGGTGGAAGGTCCAGGTGCTGTCGTTGGCCGGGCGCAGCTCGATGGTGCCGAAGTAGTTGGTGCCCCGGGGCCTGCGCGCGGCGCGCTCGGAGGCGGGCAGTTCGCGCAGCCAGGCGAGCCAGTCCGCGTAGGTGACTTCGTGGCGCGCGATGAGGAAGGCGCCGGTGGTGAGCCGGTGCATCGGGCGCGTGCGGATGACGGTGCGGCGGATGGTCTCGTCGTCGCCGCTGCCGTAGAGGAAGCGGCCGGGGGGCACGTAGACGTAGCCTTCCGGGACGTGTTCGGGGATGGGGACCTTCGCCTGGAAGGTCTCTCCGCGCGTGAGCATGACCGGGTAGTGGACGGGAGGCCTGTCAGGGAGCGTGAAGGTCAGCCGGTGCGAGCCGGGCTCCAGCGTGAGGCCGGAGGTCATGGGCGTCTTGTCGAAGGCCCTGGGCTCGGACCAGCGCGGCGGGCCGCCGGGCTGGGGCTCGAAGGATTCGACCTGGATGACGGCGCCAGGGGGATCGCTGTCCAGCTCCATCCGGACGGGGGCGGTCAGCTTCTGGCTCGTGCGGGCGCTCGGGTCCAGTTCGTTCAGGCGTTGGGTCAGCGTGGTCTGGACGCCGGATTCGCGGTCGCGCTCCGCGAAGAGGATCCGCTGGAGGAGGACCTCCGCGACGCGTTGATCCAGGGCGAGGTTCGAGCCCCGGCCCACGCGTGTCTGCGCGGCTTCGAGGACGGTGCTGGCGTCCTCGTAGCGGCGGGCCTGCTTCGCGCCCAGCTCCAGGGCCTGGGCCCAGGAGGCCTCCGCGTCGGAGGAGCGGTCGGTGTCGAACGCGGTGAAGGCCTCCGTGCGGAGGACTTCGATGCGGGTGTCCAGGGCGCGGCCTTCGTCGAGGATGGAGGAGGCGGAGGCCATGGCCTTCTCCACGTCGATGCGCCGGGAACGTTCGCCCCACCAGTCGCCGCCAGCGAGGATGGCCACCGCGAGCCCCGGGAGCGCGAGCACGCGGGTGATGCGCAGCCACCGTGGACGCGGGGGCGCGATGGCCGGGGTGACGCCGCGCGAGGTGATGGACTCCAGGGCTTCGCGCAGGGCGTCCGCGGATTCGAAGCGCGCGAACGGATCATGCGCGAGGCAGCGGGCGAGGATGGCGGCGAACGTCGCATCGGCGCCGGGGACCACGACGTCCAGGGGCTCGAAGTTCCGGGGGAGTCGCGGGGCCTCCGCGAGCGGTCCGGGCGTGGGGCCGCCGCACAGCTCGTAGAGGAGCACGCCCAGCGAGAAGAGATCGCTGCGGACCGTGGCCGGTTCTCCTCGCCAGACCTCCGGAGCCATGTAGAGCGGTGTCCCGATGCGGCCCGTGGCCAGCAGGTCCGCGGGACCGAGGAGGCGCTCCGGAGGGAGTGGCGTCGACGTCGCGGTCCGCGGGGCGAGGCCAGGATCCGAGGCCGCCGTCCCTGGACGGCCCGTGGCGGCCCCCTGCCTCGGCACATCGACGGTCGAGGTCCGTCGCGAATCCTCCACGCCGGGCAGATCCACCGTCGCCGCACCCTCCACGAGCAGGGCACCTGCTCCTTCCGGTGGGCGCACGGGCCCGACGGGCGCCATCGCCACGTCGAGCAGCTTCGCCACGCCGAAGTCGAGCAGCTTCACCTGACCGTCCTCGGTCAGCAGCGCGTTCGCGGGCTTGAGGTCCCGGTGCAGCACCCCCTGCCGATGCGCCGCCGCGAGCCCTTTCGCCAGCCCGATGCCAATCTCCAGCACCCGCGTCCAGGGCACCGGCCGGGCCAGCCGGTCCAGGCTGTCCCCTCTCAAGAACTCCGAGACGAGGTAGGGCCGGTCCTTCACCTCGCCCACGCGGTGGATGCCCACCACGTTCGGATGCTGCACCCTCGCGATGGCCCGCGCCTCCGTGCGGAAGCGCTCGCGCTGCACTTCATCCGGCGCGACGCCCGCGATGAACTTCACCGCCACCAGCCGGTCCAGCACCGTGTCGTGCGCGAGGTACACCTCCCCCATCGCGCCCCGCCCCAGCGGCTGCAACAGGCGGTACTCCCCGAACGTCGCGGGCGGCTGCCAGGCTGGAAGCGGCTCGCTCCTCATTCACCCGCCGCGCCCCGGCCTCGTGAGGGTGAGATGCGGTGCTGCTTCAGCTTGAACGCGAACGTGCGCAGCGGCATCCCGATGAGCTGCGCCGCCCGCGTCTGCACCCCACCCGTCGCCTCCAGCGCCTCCACCATCCGCTGCCGCTCCAGCGTCCGCAGCTCCTCCGCCAGGTTCTGGAACACCCTCGGAGCCTCCGTGCCGCCCCCCTCCGCGCGCACCGCCTCCGGCTCGAGGGGAGGCAGCGCCCGCAGGGACTCCGGCAGGTGCGATGGCTCCACCACGGGCCCCGGAGACGTGGCCACCGCGTACTCCACCGTGTTCTTCAACTCGCGCACGTTGCCCGGCCACGCGTGCGCGCCCAGCACCTCCATGGTCGCGGCGGACAGGTGCAGCGGCGGACGCCCTGCCCTCGCGCAGGCGTCCTCCAGGAACGCCCGCGCCAGCAACGGCAGCTCGCGGGGCCTGTCACGCAACGGCGGCAACATCACCACCGCCGCGGACAGGCGGAAGAACAGGTCCTGCCGGAAGCGCCCCGCCTTCACCTCGTCCGCCAGCACCCGGTGCGTGGCCGCCACCACGCGCAGGTCCACGGGCCGCTCGCGCGAATCGCCCAGCCGGGTGATCACCTGCTGATCCAACGCGCGCAGCAGCTTGGCCTGGATGGGCAGCGACAACTCCGCCACCTCGTCCAGGAACAACGTCCCGCCACTGGCCCGCTCCAGCAGGCCCGCGCGCGCCCGGTCCGCGCCGGAGAACGCGCCCCGCTCGTGGCCGAACAGCTCCCCTTCCACCAGGCTCTCCGGCAGCGCCGCGCAGTTGAGCGCCACGAAGGGCTGCGCCGAGCGCGGCGACCAGTGATGCACCGCCCACGCCGCGTTCTCCTTCCCCGCCCCCGTCTCGCCGTGGATGAGCACCGGCAGGGGGCTCGCCGCCAGCCGGCGCAGCAATTCGAACAGGCGCATCAGCGCCGCGTCCGCCACCACCACTGAACGCTCACCCAGCGCCAGCCGGTACATCGAAGGCCCGCTGACCCGTGTCTCTCCTGGCGCCGCCGCCAGGGCCGCGGCCTTCGCCGAGCCCAGCAGCGCGTCCCCCTGCATCCCGTCCCCCGGCGCGGTCGCCAGCCCCGCCCGCACCCGCCCGGCCAGCGGCGTGAGCACCGACACCAGGTGCGCCGCCGCCGCTTCCGCTTCCTCGCCAGACAGGTCCGGCAGCAGCACCATCAGCGTGCCGCCCACCTGTCCCACCCCGTCCATCAACCGCAGCGCACCGTGCAGCGCCCGCACCAGCTCCACCTGCGGCACCCGCGCGGACTCCACCTCCAGCGCGAGCACGCTCACCGCCAGACCCGAGCTGTGCACCCGGTCCAGCTCCTCGGAGAGCCGGGCCCGCAGCCCTTCGGTCTCCAGCGCCCGCCGCTCCGGCAGGGGCCGCTCGCCCCGGTGAAACACCAGGGTCACGTTGCCCAGCGTCACCACGTCGCCGCCGTCCAGGGGCCGCGTCCCCTGCACCCGCTCGCCGTTGACCCGCACGCCGTTGTGGCTGCCCAGGTCCGCGATGAACGCCTCGCCCTCCGCCACGCCCACCTTCGCGTGCTGGCGGCTCACCGACGCGTCCTCCACCACCACGTCCGCCCCCACCGCGCGGCCAATCACCACCGCCCCTTCCCGGGGCAACGGAACGAGCGTGGAGGTGTTCCCCTGCAGGAGCAGCAGGTACAGCCGGTCCGCCGGGGCGGCGCGGGAGGGCCCCCGGCGGGAGTCCTCGGTGTCCATCATGTCGCGTGGCTCCATTCCTCGAAAGAATGCCCAGGCCCTTGAATTCCGGGCAACCCGGTTGTCCTGATTGATTTGCGGGTCAGGCCGTGCGCGGTCCATGCTCCCACCCGGGAGGAGAGGGACTTTCATGGCCAAGATGCTGAAAGAAGGGGATGCGGTTCCGGATGTCACACTGCAGGGGCCGGGCGGCGCGCCGGTGCGCCTGCGCGACCTGCTGGGTGACAAGGCGATGGTCATCTACTTCTACCCGAGGGACGACTCCCCGGGATGTACGGTCCAGGCCTGCAGCCTGAGGGATCAGTACCAGGACTTCACGGACGCGGGCGCGGACGTGGTGGGCATCAGCAGCGACTCCGCGGAGTCCCACGAGAAGTTCGTCGCCAAGTACCGCCTCCCCTTCCGGCTCCTCAGCGACCCGGATGGCGCGGCGCGCAAGGCCTTCGGGGTGGGCACCAACTTCCTGGGGCTATTGCCCGGCCGGGTGACGTTCGTCGCGGACAAGGGCGGCACCATCCGCTACGCGTTCGAGTCGCAGATCCAGGTGAAGAAGCACGCCGAACACGCGCTGGATGTCGTCCGGTCGCTCACGGGCCAGGGAGCCGCTCCCACCCGTTCCGCCTGACACACGTGTTTGCCGTGCGTTTCCCGGTAGACTGATTCCCGTCGTCCAGGCCGTGGGAGCCGGGACGCCTCACCCCCGCCGCTAGCAACATCGGAGCACATCGGGTGGGCCGGAGGTCATGCCATGCGGTTTCACTGGTTGCTGGGACTGTCGCTGTGCGTCGGCGGCTGCGCGAGCCTGACGAAGGACCTCCATGCCGACACGCCGGAGGACGAGGAGGTCCCCACCGAGGAGACGGTGTACCTGGTCCCGCTGGACGAGGCGCTCTTCACCATGCGGCGCGTCTTCGAGTCGCAGCGCTACGACGTCTTCGAGCGCGAGGGCCACCACGAGCTCTACACGTCCGCGCACGAGCCCGGGGTGAACCTGCCCGGCAACCGCACCTACGAGCGCTACTTCGTGAAGGGCGCGTCGCTGGGGCCGCGCCAGTCGGTCATCCGAGTCTTCCGGCTGAGCTACCGCGAGCAGGACACGAACATCGAGGTGAAGCCCAAGTGGCTCAACGAGCGCATCGCGGACGAGGAGAAGTACCTCTCCCGGAAGACGTTCGAGCGCTTCACGTTCGACGGCGTGCCGGACATGGAGGGCTTCAAGATGGTGCGCGGCACACGCGACCTGCCCCTGGAGCGCAAGCTGCTGGCGAAGCTGGAGATGGTGCCGTCGCTGGAGCTGGTGGGTGGCAGGACGAACGCGCCCGTGCGCGCCGTGCAGGTGGAGGGCTGGGATGACGACACGGCCCAGCCGCCGCCGGTGAAGTGCGGGGCGCCGCTGCAGGGCGTGGAGCCGCTGCTCACGGCGGGGAACACGGTGCTGGTGGGAGATCCACTGGGCACGCGTGAGCTGCCGGAGATCGCCACGCGGATGCTCTGCGACGCGGTGGAGAAGAAGCTGTCCGTGGCGTTGGCGCTGTCCATGCCGTCGGAGGATCAGGGCGCGCTGGACGACTACCTGGCCAGCGAGGGCCACGGCCCGGACCTGGAGCGGCTGCTGGTGGTCAGCTCGTTCTGGCGCCGCGTGTATCAGGACGGCCGCAGCAGCGGCGCCCTGCTCCGCCTCATCGAGCAGGCCCGGAGGCTGCGCGCGCAGGGGCACTCCGTGACGGTGCTGGCGTTCGATTCGAACAACGCCTCTGGCAACGCTCGCGAGGCGGAGATGGCGAAGAATCTCATCGCGTACCGCCAGGCGAATCCGGACACGTGGCTGCTGGCGCTCGCGGGTGACGTGCACGTGCGCACGAAGCCGGTGAGCTGGAACAAGGACTTCGAGCCGCTGGGCTGGCGGCTGACGAAGGCGCTGCCCGCGTCGCCGGTGAAGGCGCTGGAGGTGGGCTTCGCGCGAGGTTCGCAGTTCTCCTGCCGGTTCAACGTCTGGGAGCAGGTGGACTGCAACGTCTTCGCGCTCAGCCCGACCCCGGAGCTGCGCCAGGAGCCGGGAACGCCGCGCAAGGTGGCCATGTTCGATGCGCCCAGCGACACGGGCTTCCACGGCCGGCTCTGGGTGGGTGCCCTCAACGCCTCACCCCCGGTCATCCAGCGCGCCGCCCCGCCCGTGGCCCAGCAGCAGCCGGGCGCCGCGAAGCCCGCGGACGCGGAGCACTGATCAATCATTGCTGGGTGGGAGCCCCTCGAAGGTCGCCCATCCGCCTGGAGGCGTCTGGACTCCCAGCGCATCCAGGCACTCGCGGGCCTGGGCATTCCATCCGGGGTCCATGAGATGACCGGTGGGCGCGGATGCCAGGGACTCGGCGAGCGCCCGCACCGTGGGAGCCGCTGACCGGAAGCGCTCCGCATCCGGGCTTCCCCAAGCCTTCTCACAGAAGGCGGCGAGCGCCACCATGCGAGTCTGGAGCACGGTCCGCAGTTCCTCCGCCGGAGCCTGGGTGCACCACCGCTCGTAGAGGCGCGGTGCGGCCAGGACAGTCAGGAGGTTGAGCGCCTCGACGACCCGGGTCGCTTCCTGAGCCAACGAATCCTCAGCCACAGATGGGCCCCAGACGCGCGTTGAAGGGCGCCGTGTTGAATAGCAGCGCCTTCCCCTTCACGGCATCGCCGCTCGTGCACGTGTAGACCGCCCACCCTGTGAAGACGAGGTTCTCCATGCCCTCGATGAAGCAGTACGGGCACTTGCCTTCGCCACAGCTCGAAATAAAGCACGGCGTGCTGCCGCAGGTGACGGTCGCGGGCCATCCACGCTTGGCGCACCCCGGGGCCCTCGTCAGAGGAGGCTCCGCATGGGCTGCCGGTGTCAGCACGGAGCCCAGCATGCCGAGTCCCATCAGCAGCTTCGTCAGACTCTTTCGCGCGTGTCGCGGCACGAGGCACCCCTCCTCCAGCGAATATCCGGAGTGTGGAGTGTTCCTTTCACGGCAGGGTTGCGCAATTTCCACACCCGGAGTGCTAGACTCAAGCGTCCGGGGATGGTGCTGCCTTGGGCCGTCCCCTTCCACGAAAGGGGGCAGGACCATGCGGATGCACTGGATGCTGGGACTTCTGTGCATGACGGGTTGCACGGGCATCTCACGTGGGCTGGACGGGGATCCTCTGGACACGGAGCCCATCCCCACCGTGGAGCGCGTGTACCTGGTGCCTCTGGATGAGGCGATGTTCGTCGCACGCCGCCTGCTGGAAGAGCAGCGCCTGGACATCTTCGAGAACAACACCACGCATGAGCTGTACTCCCAGTCCTGGGAGATCGGCGTCAACGTCCGCGGCAACCGCACCTTCGAACGCTACCTGGTGCGCCCCGAAGAGGTCGGCCCGCGCCAGTCCATCGTGCGCATCTTCCGGCTCCAGTACCGCGAGGCGGAGGACGCCGTCACGCAGCAGACGCCCGAGCCGGGCAGCCAGAAGCGGAACGACCACTACTACAACCACAACCGCGAGGTTTTCGCCCACGAGACCTTCGAGGCCGTCCCGCAGATGGAGGGCTTCCGGCTGCGCCGCGGCATCCGCGACCTGCCCCAGGAGCGCAAGCTGCTGATGCGCCTGGAGATGGCCCCCTCCCTGGAACTGGTCGGCGGCAAGGCCTCCATCCCCGTGCGCGACGTGAAGGTCGCCGGCTGGACCCCGGAGACCCCGGAAGCCGCGCCCCGCTGCGGTGACCCCGTGGAGGGCGTGGACGCGCTGCTCACGCAGGGCGGCACCGTGCTGGTCGCGGACCCCATGGGCACGCGCGAGCTGCCGGATGCCGCCTCGCGGATGCTCTGCGACGCCACGGCGAAGAAGCTGCCGGTGGCGCTGGCCCTGTCCGTGCCGTCCGTGGATCAGGGCGCGCTCGACGAGTACCTCACCAGCGCCGGCACGGACGCGGACCTGGAGCGGTTGCTCGTGCTGAGCGACTTCTTCCGCCGCGTGGATCAGGACGGCCGCAGCAGCGCGGGCGTCATCCACCTGCTGGAGGCCGCGCGACGCCTGCGGCACCAGGGCCACTCCGTGTCGGTGGTGGCGTTCGACTCCAAGCAGGCGGCGGGCAACGCGCGCGAGGAGGAGATGGCCGCGAACCTCATCGCCTTCCGCAAGGAGAACCCGGACGCGTGGATGCTCGTGCTCGCGGGCGACGTGCACGTGCGCACCGGTGGCGTGAACTGGGATTCGAAGTTCGAACCCATGGGCCACCGCCTCACCGCCGCCCTGCCCTCCTCCCCCGTGCGGGCCCTGGACGTGGGCTTCGCGCGCGGGGCCCACTTCGCCTGCCGCTTCAACGTCTGGCAGCAGGTGGACTGTGACGTGCACGGCATCAACCCGGCGGCGGACGCGCGCCAGGAGCCGAACACGCCGCGCAAGGTGGCCCTCTTCGACGCGCCGGGCGAGACGGGCTTCCACGGCCGGCTCTACCTGGGCACGCTGAGCCCGTCCCTGCCCGTCCTCCAGCGCGCCGCGAAGCCCGTGGTCCAGCAGCAGGCCCCCGCGCAGCCCGCCGAGCGCTGACCGCGACAGCGCGGGCCCCGGACACTCCGGAGCCCGCGCACGGGAAGCGACGCCTACGGCGCCTTCGCGTTGAGGTTCACGCCGCTCACCACCAGGGCGTAGTTGGCGTCCACCGCCGCCGTCGCCGTGTGGGCGTCCTGGACCACCTCATCCGCAAGGACCTCCACCTTCCACGAACCCGCGGCGGGGTTCGCGAGGAAGACGTTCTCCACGGTGTCCACCTTGTTGGACACGCCACCGGACGTGGACACGTTGCCCGCCGTCAGGCCGTTGTTGCCCCAGTACACGGTGCCGTTGGGCGCCGTCACGCGCAGGGACAGGTCGTTGATGCGCGCCCGCGCCGCACCCACCGTGCCCATGGGATCCGTGTAGACCATCGTGACGTTGAGCTCCGGCTCGCCGCTGGCCACGGTGAAGGTGTACGTCCTGGAGCCGAGCGGCGCGAGGACGTCCGTCTCGTCCACGACGAACGTCTTCGCGGCGCGGTCATACAGGCGCTTGACGTCCGACGTTCCCCAGCCCTGCTTGTTGCGGTCGATGTCCGCGTTGGCGCCGCCAGCCAGCCAGTTGTACTTGGACGCGCCGTTGATCATCAGCGCCTTGGCGGTGGCCATCTTCGGGCGGCTGGTGAAGACGTCCGCCTTCTTGCCGTGGCCGGCCCACACGCCCTCGTGCCACATCTGGTGCAGCAAGCCGAAGAAGCCCGCCGTCTGCGGCGTGGCGGAGCTGGTGCCGCTGAACTCCGTGTACGCGGTGTCCGAAGAGCCGTACGCGCCCCGGACGTTGTCGTAGTAGAAGGCCAGGTCCGGCTTGATGCGGCCGTCCGCCGCCGGACCGATGCTCGCGCCCGACGACCAGCGATCATCCGTGCGGGCCTGCGTGTTGTAGTGCCGGATGCCGCCCACGGAGACGATGTTCTTCGCCCACGCCTGCGGCCGGGAGTTGCGCGTGCCGTTGTTGCTCTGCGACTGCGTGCTGAGGAGGGGCGCCTTGAACAGGTAGTCGTCCACCTCCGCGGAGATGGTCGTGTACGCCGTCGTCAGCGTGCTGCCCACGCTGGAGGTCTGGAACACCGCGCGGTAGGGGCCGTTCGGGTTGAGCAGCTCCTGGTTCATCGCGAGCCGGGACTTGGTGCCGCCGAACTGCGTGGTCTCCGAGTAGAGGAAGAAGATGCCCTGCCCGCCCGGCAAGATGCCCTTGGCCAGCGGATCCACTCCACTGGCGAAGTTGTGGCTGTAGCAGCTGGTGCCGTGCAGCGAACCGGAGGACGTGCCCGTGCTGTGGATGATGGGCGTCGTCGGCCACTCACGGTGGGTGGTGCGCAGCTCGGTGTCGAAGATCTCCCCGCGCACGCCCTGCCCGTTCCAGCCCTTGAGCGTCCCGATGTAGTTGGCGCCGCCCGTCTCGCGCACGATGTCCATGTCCACCTCGCCGGGGCCACCCCAGCGGTCGATGAACTGCACCTCGTTGGCGCGCGCGACCGAGGCCAGCTGCTCCTGGTTGAGCGTGGCCTCCACGCGCAGGCCGCCCGGCTCCACCAGGTCCACCTTGCCGCCCAGCCGCTCCACCAGCGCCGTCACGCGAGACTGGCGGGCCGCGCCGCCCTCACCCAGCATGATGGAGTAGCGCTGGGGCGCCAGCGCCGCCGCCCGTCCGAGCAGCGCGTCCCGCAGCACCGGCTCCAGGCGCCACTCCGGGTGGTAGTCCCCCACCCAGCGCACGGCCGGAAGCTGGGACACCCGCGCGCGGACCTCCGACGGCATCTCCACCAGGTACGTGTGGTCCGACAGGAAGCGCAGCACCTTGCCGCCCGCGTTCTCGATCGTCTCCCGGTACTCCGGCAGCGGCGTGCCGTGGAACTGCACCAGCGACAGGGTGTTGTCCCGGTCCGCCACCAGCGCGTTGCCCAACAGCGGCGCGGTGCGAGCCAGCGGGTCGAACGACGCCTCCGCCAACCGGATGAGGTACTCCTCCTGCTGCACGCGGCCCAGCAGCTCCGAGCCGCCGCGCGTGTACGCTGAGAAGGCGCGCTCCGTGCCGTCCGCCTGCCGCTCACGCCAGACGTGCAGCTGCACGCCGGTGTCCCGCACCACGTCCAGGCTGCGCAGGCCGCTGACCGGTCGCGCCGTCTGGTGGAACACCCGTCCCGACGGCGTCACCAGCGTCGTGCCCCCTGCCTTGAGCGCCGTCGCCACCGCCGCGCCCGGCGCCGCCGGAGCCCGCGTGGCCGATGAAGGGGGGCGCTCCGCCGCGAGCGCTCCAGCCGGAACCGCCAGGGTGCAGCCCAGCACCAGCGCCGTCACCGGCCGCCAGCCACCACGAGACGTCGAGAACTGCTTCCGCATGTTCTGCATGTCGTGCACTCCCTTCAAAGTGAGAATAACCTGTAATACACATTAAGACTGTATTTCAAGTCCTTGCCACTCAGTTGCAATAGGGCGTGCTTTTTGCGTCCGGGATGTTCGCTCCGAGTAGGTCCAGGTGGTTTTGAATGGGCGGAAGTAGCCGGAATCTCTCAACAATCAGGAGTGTAAGAGCCACACACTGAGCGGAAACAAACCGTCGGAAAGGTCGATAACCTCAATACACATGACTTCCATCAATCCGAACCGTCCCACTCCGACCTTCCAGCCGACGCAGTCGACGGTTCCCGCCAACCGCCCCGCGAGCGCGCCGCAGCCGCAGGCGCCCGCGCAGCAGCCGCCCGAAGCGCAGGCCGCGGCGGAGCGCAACCGCGACTCGTTCTCGCCCGCCGCCGCGCTGCGCCCCTCGGGCCGCGCCCGGGTGACGACGCAGGGTGACAACTTCGTCCTGGAGGCCCAGGGCCAGGTGGGCAACCGCGGCTCGACGCCCCGGGGCGGCGTTCCGACGCGCCTGGGGACGGCGAACGCGAGTGGTTCGTTCGGGCTGCAGGGCAGCCTGCGAGTGGAGGTGCCGCGCGAGGCCGCCACGGACGCCATCCGCAATGGCCAGCTGCCCAACCCCGCCTCCCCGGAGACGTGGCCGGTGGGCACCCGCGCCCGGGCGGAAGTCCAGGGCCAGGCGGGCTTCAATGCGGGCCTGCGCGCGGGCCCGGGCCGGCTGGGCGAGCGGCTGGGGCTGAGCACGTCGTATGACCGCACCCAGACGCAGCGCTACGAGGTGCAGCGCACGTCGGAAGACACCGTGCGCGCCACGGTGACCAGCGACGGCCGCCAGCGGGACGCCACCAACATCCGCGGCCTGGAGGGCCGGCAGGATCAGCGCCTGGGGCACACCCAGTCCGCGGACTTCAACATCCGCACGCCGGAAGGCCGCGCGGCCTATGACGACTTCATGCGCACCGGCCAGCTGCCCCGCGAGAACGGTGCGGGCGTGAGCAACGTGAACCGCACGGACACGCTGGACCAGACCCGCGAGGGCCGCGTGCTGGGCCGCGAGGTGGCCACCACCGAGCGCCAGACGCGCCTCACCGCGGACGGCGCGGGTGATCAGACCGTGCGCCAGACGGACCGCAACGTGGCGGGCAGCACCCAGTCCACGGAGATGCAGGTGGGCGCGGACGGCAACGGCCGGGCGCGCACGGCCATCAACGACTCCGTGGTGGCGACCACCACCACGCGTCCCGGTCAGCCCCCGGAGACGAGCTACGAGCTGACCTTCACGGATCCGAACGCGGCGGCCATGGCTCGCGGCGCCTTCTCCAGCGACGACGCGGCGGCGTCCGGCACCGGCCCGTTCACGGCGCGCCTCAGCGAGCAGCAGGCGCGCGCGCTGGTGGAGCGCACCATGGGCCAGGGCCTGCAGGGCGGCCAGCAGGCGCTGGACCGCGCCTTCCGCACGCTGTCCACCAACGGGCAGCAGACCTTCGCCACGACGCTCTACAACTCGACCGTGGACACCCGGAACCCCAACGCCGCGCGCCGCCCGCTCGAGTCCATGCCGCCCGAGGCCGCCGCCCCGGCGCAGCCGCGGACCCCGGCCCCGGCGCAGCCGCGCCCCCCGGCCGAGACCGTCCCGATGTCGTAGTCCCGCCGTCCCGGGCGGGGTATGGGACCTCCCATCGATGAGGTCCCCTCCCCGCCCCGCCTTGTCCGCATGCATGACCTGAACGCGCTGGTCGGCACGCACGACCTGCTCTTCCTCACGCTGGACACGCTCCGCTACGACGTGGCGCGGGAGGAGTTGGAAGCAGGCCGCACCCCCACCCTGGCCGCGCTGCTGCCCGGCGGCCGGTGGGAGGAGCGGCACACCCCGGCGAGCTTCACCTACGCCGCGCACCAGGCCTTCTTCGCGGGCTTCCTCCCCACCCCTGTCACTCCGGGCCGGCACTCGCGCCCCTTCGCCCTGCGCTTCGAGGGCAGCGAGACGACAGGCCCCGGCACCTGCGTGCTGGACGCGCCGGACCTCGTCACGGGCCTGGCCGGGCGCGGCTATCACACGGTGTGTATTGGCGGGACGGGGTTCTTCAACCAGAAGAACCCCTTGGGCCGCGTCCTCCCAGGCCTCTTCTCCGAGGCGCACTGGGCCCCGGAACTGGGCGTCACCGACCCCCAATCCACGGAAAATCAGGCATCACTCGCAGTGAAAATCCTGGGGTCGCTGCCCCGGGAGCAGCGGGTGTTCCTGTTCATCAACGTCTCCGCGCTGCACCAGCCCAACCGGCACTACGTGCCCGGGGCAACGGAGGACTCCAAGGCGACGCACGCGGCGGCGCTGGCGTACGTGGACAGTCAGCTGCCGCCCCTGTTCCAGGCGCTGCGACGGCGCGGCCCGGCGTTCTGCATCGTGTGCTCGGACCACGGCACGGCGTACGGCGAGGACGGCTACACGGGGCACCGGCTGGGGCACCCGGTGGTGTGGACGGTGCCCTATGGCCAGTTCGTGCTGCCGGTAGACTCCGCGCCATGACGCGCCTGGAGTCGATGCTCGAAGGGACGCCGTACGTGGCGTACCTGTACGGCTACCCGCACAAGACGGCGTACCGCCCGCTCACGCCCGCGCTGCCGTTGGAGGACGTCTGGGCGAAGGAGCGGCGGGACGCGCTGTTCCTCTACCTGCACGTGCCCTTCTGCGAGATGCGCTGCGGGTTCTGCAACCTCTTCACCGCCGCGGGCCCGAAGGAGGACGTCGTCGAAGCGTGGCTCGCCGCGCTGAAGCGCGAGGCCCGCCGGGTGAAGGAGGCGTTGGGGCCGTCGACGTTCGCTCGGGCCGCCATTGGCGGTGGCACCCCCACCCTGCTGGACGTCGCGGGGCTGGAGACGGTGTTCGACCTGGCGGCGGAGCTGGGCGTGAACCCGCGCGACGTGCCCATGTCCGTGGAGGTGTCGCCGGAGACGGTGGACGCGGACAAGGTCGCGCTCTTGAAGGCCCGGGGCGTGGACCGGGTGAGCATGGGCGTGCAGAGCTTCCTGGAGTCGGAGGTCGCCGCGGTGAAGCGGCCGCAGAAGACGGCGCAGGTGGAGGCCACGTTGGATCTGCTGCGGAGCGCGGGCTTCCCCACGCTCAACCTGGACCTCATCTACGGCATCGAAGGCCAGACGGTGGAGACGTTCCTCCACTCGTTGGAGGCGGCGCTGCGGTACGCGCCGGAGGAGCTGTACCTCTACCCGCTCTACGTGCGGCCCCTCACGTTCCTGGGCAAGAAGTCGCGCGCGTGGGACGACCTGCGGCTGTCGCTCTACCGGACCGGCCGGGACTTCCTCCTGTCGCGCGGCTACACGCAGGTGTCCATGCGGATGTTCCGCGCGGCGCATGCTCCCGCGGCTCGCGGCGCGGTGTATCGCTGTCAGGAGGACGGCATGGTGGGCCTGGGCGTGGGGGCGCGCTCTTACACGGGCGCGGTCCACTACTCGACCGAGTACGCGGTGGCCTCGCGAGAGGTGCGCGGCATCATCCAGGCGTACAGCGAACGGGACACGGCCTCCTTCGGTGAGGTGCGCTACGGCTTCGTGCTGGACGCGGCCGAGCAGCGCCACCGGCACCTGGTGTTGTCGCTGCTGGCGGAGGGCGTGGACCCGGGTGTGTACCGCCAGCGCTTCGGTACGGAGGCGAAGGCGGACTTCCCGATGCTCGCGGAACTGGAGGCGCACGGGCTGGCGCGCGACGTGGACGGCGTGTTCCAGCTCACTCCCGCGGGCGTGGAGCGCTCCGACTTGATTGGTCCCTGGCTGGACTCCGAGGCCGTGCGCGCGCGCATGGCGGAGTACGCCTGGCGATGAAGCTCACCGTGCTCTACCGGGGCCCGCTGTCCGGCTGTAACTACGGCTGCGAGTACTGCCCCTTCGGCAAGTGGAAGCAGAGCGAGGAGGAGCTGACGAAGGACCGCGCGGACCTGGAGCGGTTCCTCCAGTGGGTGGAGTCGCGCACGCAGGACACCGTGTCCGTGTTCTTCACGCCGTGGGGCGAGGCGCTCATCTGGCCCTGGTATCAGCAGGCCCTGGCGCGGCTGACGCACCTGCCCCACGTGGAGCGCGCGGCGGTGCAGACGAACCTCTCCTGCCGGCTGGATTGGCTCACGGACTGCCGCACGGAGAAGCTGGGCATCTGGGCCACGTACCATCCGGAGTGGATGAAGCGTGCGCGCTTCCTCGCGCAGTGCGAGCGGCTGTCGGAGCACGGCGTGCGGCACAGCGCGGGCATGGTGGGCTTCCGGCGCTTCGCGGACGAAGCCGAGGCCCTGCGCCGCGAACTCCCCGAGGACACGTACCTGTGGATCAACGCGGTGAAGGACGGCCTGGACGCGTACACGTCCGAAGACGTGGAGCGCTTCACCCGAATCGACCCGCTCTTCCCCATCAACAACACCCGTCACCCCAGCCGGGGCCGGGCCTGCCGTGGCGGCGAGTCCGTGCTGTCCGTGGACGGTGACGGCACCGCGTACCGGTGCCACTTCATCAAGGAACCGCTGGGCAACCTCTACGCGCCGGACTTCGACGCGGCGTTGAAGCCGCGCCCGTGCTCGAAGGACACGTGCGGGTGTCACATCGGCTACGTGCACCTGGAGTACCTGGAGCTGGATCGCGTGTTCGGATCCGGGCTGCTGGAGCGCGTACCGGCGACGCGGCTGTGGACGGGCGGGGCTCAGCGCAGCGCTTCGCGGATCTCCCAGTCGTAGACGGACAGGCCGTCGCGCGTGAGGCCGGGGAGCAGGTCCCCGAAGGCGTTCGCCTCCAGCACCCGGTGGCCGTGGAAGAAGTCCTCGAACATCAGGTCGATGCCCACGTGGAGGCAGTCGTGCGCGCGGGCCACGGCGCGGCAGCTCTCCATCGCGGCCTCCAGTTCGGCGGGTGGCACCGCCGCGTGGAAGGCGTCCAGGTCTCCCCGGTAGCCGCCCAGGTGCAGGTTGGTGATGGGCAGGCGGCTCTGGCGCACGACGGTGAAGACGGGCTCGCCGCGCACGGTGAGGACGCGGCAGTCGAACAGGTCCCCTCCCAGCCGGGCCTTGGGCCGGGCCTCCTCCACCTGTGAGCCTTCGCGCAGGAGGAAGGACAGCACCGCGTCCACCTCCCGAGCGTCCGTCACACGGCGCACCTTGAGGGAGTTGAACCAGCCGGTGGCGCCCCGGTGCAGGCTGGTGAGCAACGAGCCTTGCGCCAGCCCAGGCCGGTACACGGCGAGGCACGACGCGGACGAACCGCAGGACAGCTTCACGAACGCCTCGCGGAAGCTCGCTTCTCGCAACGCCTGGCGCAGGGCTTCCGGTGTCGTGCCCGGAGCCACGTCCAGGAACGGCGGCACGGGGATGCCCAGGCTCGCGTACCGGCGTGACGTGATGCGCTTGTCGAACAGGTCCGCGATGGCGCGGGGTGAGGACAACACGCGCCATCGGGGACGCTGCGCGAACCTGTCGGACAAGTCCTCCAGCACGCGCAGGAAACCCAGGTGATGCTGCCGGGGGCACAGCACGCGGCCGTGCTCATCCGGCAATGCATCCAGTTGCTCGGGCGCCACGGTGTCGCAGCCCGCGCCGAGCGCATCCGTGAAGCCGCGCTGGAGGAAGGCGCGCTCCACGGCCGCGTCCTCCCCCGCCGCGTCGATGCGGACGATGCGCTCCGTGTCGGGGAGCTCCAGGAGGGTATCGGGCGCGCGAGCCACCGTCTCCCACGCCACCACGTGCGCGGGAGGCAGCCCGGCGCGGACCAGGGCCTCCTGGAAGAGCGTGACGCGCCGGTTCCCGGGGTTGCCGATGATCAGGAACGGCGGCGCGGCGGACGGCATGGAGACGGGCTACTCGCCCACGGCGGCGTAGCGCGACTCCTCGTCGTAGGGCGTGCGCTGGTTACCGCTCGCCACCGACTTCGCGACGTTGGCCACGGTCTTCTGCCCCGCCTTCGTGAGGAAGTTCTGGGTGACGTCCAGCGCCTTGAGGTGCCCGAAGGCCTTGGCGTTCTGGGCCAGCGTGTCCGCGCCCGTGTCGCTCATCGTGCCCATGGACAGATCCAGCTCTTCAATCTGGGCCAGGATCTTCGACTTGGGCAGCACCGCGCACAGCTCGTCCGTGAACTCGGAGTTGCGCAGCCCCAGCTTGCGCAGGGCCGGCACGCCCTCCGCGTCGAGCAGCGGCTTGAGGTCCTTCACCCCGCCGCTCGCGCCGTAGTTCTCCTGGCCGAACCAGACCTCCAGCGACTCCAGCTTCGGCCACTTCGCCTTCACGATCTCCTTCACCGAGCCCTGGTGAAGGCCACCCGTCTCCACGGTGAACGACCGCAGCTCCGGCAGGTCGATCTTCCCGAACCCGATCTCACCGCCGCGCACGCGCAGCTCCTGGAGCTGGGGATAGACCTTGTAGAGCGGCTTGAGGTCGCCCACCTGCGTCCAGGAGATCTCCGTCTCGTCCGGGAACTCGAAGTCGCCGATGAACAGCGAGCGCAACGGCGGCGCGGGCTTCGCCTTCGCGAGCACCTCCAGCGTTTCGTCGTAATCGTTCTCGCCGTCGAAGTTGGCCATGCCCAGAGTCAGGCGGCTCAGGAACCGCGCGGACGGATGGGCCAGCAGCTCGGCCAGCAGGTCCGGGATGTTCGCCGAGGAGTCGTAGTCCACCTGTCCCAGCCGGGCCTCGCGGATGAAGCCCAGGTGCCACTCGAGCTTGAGGGTCTCGTCGGAGACGGCCTCCGTCAGTGACTCACCCAGGAGCTCGTTGGCGTGATCCTCGATGAGCTTCGCCACCTTCTTGCGCGTGGCTGCGGGCGCCTCCAGCGCGGAGTGCTGGAGGAGGATAAGCTCGGCGCGCGGGTCTCCCTCGCCCTTGAGCCATTCGGCGTACGCGAGGTAGCCCTTCGCGTCGTCGGGCTTCGCGAGGATGGCGGCCTCCAGGTCCGGGTTGACGGCGGACTCGGCGGTGGCCTCCCCTCCGTCGCTGTCCCCGCTCTCGGCGAGCGTGTAGCCCTTGCGCACCTTCTCGTGGACCTGCGCTTCGTAGGCCTTCTTCGCCTCCGCCTTGGAGTCGAACTCCTCGACCTTCTCCTGGCCGTCGGTGCCGATGCGGCCCCAGCGCTTGGTCAGCGTGGTGCCCTCCAGGGTGATCTCCCAGAACTTGCTGGAGCTGCCTTCCGTGAACTCGTAGCGAGGCATCGCGCGTCCCTTCAGCGAAGAACGCCCGGGACGCTAGAGGAGGCCTCCAGCAACCTCAAGGCTCAGGGACGCAGCAGCACCAGCTCCACGCGGCGGTTGAGCTCACGTCCGCGAGGAATCAGGTTGGGGGCCTTGGGATTGCGGTCGCCCAGGCCCACGGCCTCCACTCGGGACGGGGCCACGCCGGCGCGGACGAGCATGTCGGCCACGGCGCGGGCGCGGGCGTCGGAGAGGCTCTGGCGCGCGGGCTCGGGGACCTCGCGCGAGTCGGTGTGGCCCTCGACGCGCAGGCGGGCCTTCGGGTCGCGCACCAGCAGGTCCACCGCCAGGTCCAGGCCCGCGAGCGTGGCCTTGGCGGGCACGGGCTTCTTCTCATCGAAGCTCAGGGGGTCGGGCAGCTCGATGCGGCCCTCCTGCACCTTGGCGGCCTTGGCGGCCTTGGGCGCGGGCACCAGCGCGAAGGCGAGCGACGAGTCCGCCCCGGCGGCCAGCTCCACCTGGCGCGTCTGCGCGAGGAAGCCGTCGGCGATGAGGTCCACGGTGTACGCGCCCGCGGACAGGGGCACGTCCTGCGGCTTCTTGCCGGGCACGGTGAGCTTCAGGGGCTCGCCCGTGCCGCGCACGAAGGCGGTGGCGGAGGTGGGCTTCTTCGACGTCACCTGGAGGCGCAGGCGGCTGGGCGCCACCGGCGGGCGCTCCACGGGCGGCGTCACCGAGACGACAGTCGTCGTGGGCTTCACGCCCGCGTCCAGCGGCGGCGTGGGCTGGACGACCTTCACCGGGGCGCCGGCATCCACGGGCGCGGGCTTCACGGGCGGCGGCGCGGTGACGACGGCGGGCTCGTCCTGCGGAGGCTTGATCATCTCCGCGGTGACGGCGTGGGTGAGCTTGAGCTTGAGGCGCGGATCCGGCGCGTTGGGCACGACGCTGGGGGACGCCTTCACCACGACGCGCAGGCCGCGCTGGGTCTGGAAGCCGACGGAGGCGGTGATCTTCCAGAGGAAGCCGTTGGTCTCGCTGAACAGGCTCCAGGAGCCGTTGGTGTACGTGACGCGCGAGACGAGGGTGTGCTCGCCGGGTTCGACCTTCAGGACCGCGAGCCGGTGGACGCCGGGCGCGTTGAGCTCCTCCAGCCCCGGGACGGCGAGCGGTTCGCCATCCAGGAGGAAGTCGGTCTCCACGAGCCGGTAGCCGTCCTCGGGCTTGAAGCCCGCGAAGAGCACCTGCACTTCGGAAGGGGACTCGGGGACCATGTCGCGCAGCTGGCGTTCCAGCTCCGCGCGCACCTGTTCCTCACGCGTCGGCTCAGCCGCGAACGCGCCCGGAGCAAGGAGTCCGGCGAGGACCAGGGACCCGAATCTGAGGAAGGAAGAATCCACGAGGCGCATGCAGCATGGCACAAGGCGCCCCGGGGTGATGCAGGGATACATCCCTGTAGGGCGAGCAGGCGTACGAGTCCGTCAAGTTTCAGGGACCCGGTTGAAGGCCTCGCGGTGAATCCCGCGTTCCAACCAGTCCTGGCGCAGGGAGGCCGGGATGGATCATCCTGTTCCGCACATGGATCCGCGGCCTGAATCCCCTCCGATGCCTGTCTCCTCCCCTCCCAAGCCGACGTCCCGCTTTTCACGGCGGGCATGGACCTGGAGCGCGGTGGGAGCGGTGGTGACGCTGGGAGTGCTCGCGGGGATGGTACGGGTGGACCGGTCCGCGCGGGGGCAGGTGCTGCTCCAGCAGGGCGAGTGGGTGGACGTCCCTGCTCCGGCCGCGGGGCGAGTGATGTCGGTGGACGTGGGGCTGAGCCAGCCGGTCAAGGCCGGGCAGGTGGTGGCGCGGCTGGAGACGGCGACCGGGGCGGCGGAGGTGGTGGCACCGCTGGAGGCGATGGTGGGCCAGGTGGCGGTGACGAAGGGGGCCCAGGTGGAGGCGGGTCAGCTGGTGGCGGCCTTGATGAACCGGAACGTGCTGCCGTCGCTCAACGTGCTGTTAGCGGAGGAGTACCGGCAGGAGCTGGCCCCGGGGATGACGTTGGAGTTCCAGATGCCGGACATGCGCCACCCGCTGGAAACGGTCATCGAGCAGGTGGAGGGTCCGGAGGAATCGCTCCAGTTCGCGAAGGTGCAGCGGCGAGCCGAGGCGTACCCGAAAGGCGCGGTGCTGATCCGGGCGCACGTGCCGGCCCGGACCTACGAGCGTGACGGCAAGAAGCGCGTCTACCAGGACGGCGAGTCGGGCCGGGCCTACGTGAAACTGGGCACGCAGCGGTTGCTCGTCTCGTGGTTCCCAGGTCTGCGTGATGCGTTGCCGTGAGCCGGGCCTTGTCGCGCTCCTCTCAGCCCTGGTGCTGGGCTGTGGAGGCCCGCGTCCCATCCCAGGGGTCGTTCAGGGCTCCAACGGGGCTCCGCTTGCGAGCATCCCGGGCCCCATGCCCGCCTTCGGCCCATTCGATTCGTTCTCGGATGCCCTACAGGCTGCGTGTCCCCTGATCCTGGGCAAGCCGCAAGCCACCGCAGGCAGACCGACCGGGCAGAACTTCCAGCTGCGTTGGCGCCTCTCACGCGAGTACTGCGCATGGCTGTATTACACGCCGGACCGGAAGTTCGAGATGAGCATGCTTGCTGGGGGCGCGTTGCACGACGAACCCCAGAAGCGCACTTGCAACCTCCCGTCGAGCGTGGACGACGCGCGCTATGCCTCGAACAGCCTGGGCTATGTCTTCGTCCTCCACAACCATCCCTACGACAACGTGTTGTCGGACCGAGACATCCGATTCATCGTCGACATGGCGCTCGAGCATGGTGTGACCGTGAAGACGCACGCGGGAGAGATTCCACTCTCCATCGTCGCCTTCTTCTCCCTCTCCGATAGTCTGGAGCACCCCCCGTGTGACGGGTTCTTCCAGTACATCCCCGCGACCGGAGAGTTGTTGCGATGGCTGCGGGGCGATGGCGGATGGGGACGACAGCTCATCGGTCGGGTGCAGTGGTTGGACAGCGCGCGCTATCGCATCGTGCGCGAATAGGGAAATAGGCCTTCGCAATGGAGGAGCGCGGAAGATGAAGCGAAGCGCGTCGTTGTTTCTGCTGGGGATTGCTGCCGCCGGGTGTGTGCGCGGGTTCGTGGCGGGCTCTGCCCCGGTGGAGGATGACCGTTCGATAGTCTTCCCGCAGTTCTTCGAACAGGCGCCGATCCAGGTCGGCACATCCGAGCAGCCCGTCGTGCTGGATGGAGCCGTGATCCGCGCACTGACCTTGGCGGCGAACGATTATCTGCCTCCGGACCGGTCTGAAGCGCCGTGCACCGACAGGCGCATGTCACATGTCTTCAGGGTCATTGAGCGTGAAGACATCGTCTTCGTGCGCATCGATATGGACCCGTCGGCATGCGCCGGATCCCAGCCGGGACTCGACTCTGGGGTCCGGTATGCCATCAGCCGTGATGGCCGCATCCTTCGCCGGATCCTGGACGGGATGGAGCCGTACATCCCTTTCGCGGACGGCGGCGTCCTGGAGAAGGCCGCCCCTGGCGTCTCACCCTCCTTCGACCCGGCGCATCCGCGGCCCCTGCCCTTCCTGGACGCATCTTCGGACGCTGGCGTTGCCCCAGACGCAGGGGGAGCTGATGCTCAGGCCCCCTGACGCGACAGGCGCCGCTCCAGGCGCTCCAGGCGGAGCTGGTGGTCCTCCGGCAGCTCCACGGGGGCGGCGAGCCTGGCGTGGTACAGGGCCCGGGGCAGGTCCTTGAGGGAGTGCTCGTAGAGCTTCGTCAGGGACAGGTGCAGCACCGCGCCCTGTCCGGGCTTCGCGAACGTGAGCGCACGCTGCAGGTGCGCCACCGCCGTGTCGCAATCACCCGAGCGGCGGCAGAGGCGCGAGGCCAGCACCAGCGCTTCGATTCCCACCGGGCCCCCGCTCTCCGCGGCGGCCTTCGCGAACGTCAGCGCCCGCGCCGCGTCCCCTGCCCTCTCCGCCACCTGCGCGAAGCCCAGCAGATCTCGAGGGTCCTGCTGCTCCGAGCCTTCGGACTGGAAGCGGCGCACCAGATCGCCCATCAAGGCCGCCAGCAGCAGCAGGTCCTTCTGGTTGTGCTCCAGCACCGGCACCAGCTCCGAACCGTCCGTGCCGCGCAGGAAGCGGAAGTACAGCTCCGGGATCTGCGAGCCGTCCACGTCCCCCACCCGGTGATGCCCCAGCACCTTCGACTCCAGGTGCACCAGCCGCGCGCCCTCGCCGCGGTGCTTGAACACGCGCCGCGCGCAGTGCAGGAGGTCCAGGTGCGGCAGCTCCTTCGGCACCGGCACCCGGTTGAGCACGAAGCGCGTGCGCAGCAGCGGCCAGTCGAAGCTCTTGCCGTTGTACGTGACCAGACAGGACGACGACGCCATGCGCTCGGCCAGGAGGCGCAGCATGGGCGCCTCTTCTCCCATGCGCCTCAGGAAGAGCTGCTGCACGCGCATCGAGCGGCCTTCGAACCAGCCCAGGCCCACCAGGAACGGCACCGTTCCCGTACCGCCCGCGAGCCCCGTCGTCTCCGTGTCCAGCATCAACATCCGCGTGAAGTCCACCGACTCCAACTCCGGATGCAGCGCCAACCCCGCCACCAGCCGCGCCTCCACGTCGAGCGCCGCCGCCACCGGTGCCGAGCCATGACGATGGTCCGGCGCATACACCTGCTCGGCCACGTGCACCGTGCCATGCGGCGTCGACCGTGCCTCCACGGGCAAGGCACGCGGCTCGGGGGCCGGCGCCACCGCCTTCCGAGCAGACGCCGTGCCCTGCCGCTCCGACCAGAACGACAGCATCTGGCGCAGCGCTTCCACCCGTGGATCCGCGGGACCGTCCGCCGCACCACCGCGCTTCGCCGCGAACCGCCGCCGCGCCTCCTCGCGCAGGTCCACGAGACCGTCCGCCCGCGTGGCCTCGCTGTCAGCGACCTCCGCCTGCGCGGTACGCAATGCGGCCTCGCGAGGCTGCCCGCCGTCAGTCCCCTCCCCGTCCATCGACATGCGCTTGCGCAGCGCCTGGACCAGCACCTCCGCGATGGTGGTCGTGCCCGCCTCTTCCACCGGCGGAATCGGAGCCACCGCCGCGTCCTGCGCGCGCGCCTCCACCGCCGGTGTCTCCACCACAGGAGCCACCGCCACGGTGTTCACGGGCGCCCGGGCCTGACTGCCGGGGCCCGCGTTGGTGAGTCGGGACAGCTTGCGCTTCAGGTCCATGCCGCGCCCGTGCTCCTCACTGCACCCCGGCGACGCCGAGCGCCGCCAGCAGGTCCAACGCCAAACGCTTGCGCGGATGCGACCCCGACGGCGCGCTCCCCGGCTGCCCACCCGCCGCAGGACCGATGCACGCCGGACACCCGTCCTCGCACGGACACGACTCCAGCAGCTTGCGTCCTCGCAGGAGCAGCTCCTCGCGCTGATCGTACAGCCGAGCCGCCAGCCCCACGCCTCCGGGCACGTTGTCGTAGAGGAACAGCGTCGGATCGAAGCCCACGCCGCCTTCCTTGCGCGGCGGACCGTCCGGCTCGTCCTTGCTGCCCAGCGTGCGGCCCAGGTCTCGCGGGTCGCTCATCAATCCCACGCACGCCACCGTGCGCAGCGCGGAACCCAGGCCTCGCAGCGCGTCGATGACCGCGGGCCGGGGCGCGTCCATGCTCCGCACCACCGCCTCCGGCACCGTCAGCCATAGCGCCGACGTGTGCATCTGCATCTCCGGCAGCCGCACGTCGCCGTAGCCCACGTTCTCGTGCGTGTGGAACTTGATCTTCTTGTATCCGACCACCTTCTCGATGACGGACACCTCGCCCAGGCCCGCGTGCAGCGAGGGCCCCAGCGGCGCTCCCTGGTCCTCCTGGATGACGCTCACGCGCACGTTCGTCATCGCGTCCGTGAAGTAGTCCGGCGCCACCTTCCGCACGAACGCCTTGTGGTTCTCCAGGTCCAGCATCTCCACCTGATACTGCTCGGAGTCGTGCTGGTAGATGGCCTGTTCGTGCAGCTGCGTGTGCGCGGAACGGAAGTCCATCTCCGCCAGCGTCTTGTCCGTGCCGCGCTCGATGACCACCACGTTGTCCCAGCCCACGCTGCGCAACGACACGTGGTGCGCCGGATACGCGTCCGACGACCAGTGGAACATCCGACGCCCGCCCTCCGGCGCCTGCGACGGGTGCACCACCTGGTGCTGCGTGAGGAAGTCCAGCGCCTCCGTGGTGTTCTCCACCGGCACGTCGCCGAACGCGTCCCCTTCCTCGAAGGGCAGCTCGAACGCCGCGCACTTCAGGTGCTGGACCAATATCTCCACGTTGTCCGGATCAATCCGCGCATGCTCCACCGGCGCTCCCGTGAGCGCGCGCGGATCCGCCGCGAAGTACTGATCCAACGGCGCGCTGGACGTCACCAGCAGCGCCAGGCTCCCCATGCCTCGCCGGCCCGCGCGGCCGAAGCGCTGCGCCAGCGCCGCCACGGAGCCCGGGTAGCCCGCGCACACCACCGCGTCCAACGAACCGATGTCGATGCCCAACTCCAGCGCATTGGTGGCCACGACGCAGCGCACCTCGCCCGCGCGCATCGCGGCCTCCGTCGCGCGGCGGGTGCCCGGCAGGTAGCCGCCCCGGTAGCCCTGGATGAGCGACGGGTCCAGCTTCTCCTCCACGAACCGGTCACGGAGGTACTTGAGCATCACCTCCACGTTGTTGCGCGACTGGCCGAACAGCAGCGTGGACACGCCCGCGCGCACCAGGTCCGACGTGAGCCGCACCGCGCTCTTGAGATAGCTGGCGCGGATGCCCAGCTCCGCGTTCACCACGGGCGGGTTGTAGACCAACACCCGGCGCTCACCGGACGGCGCCCCGCTCTCCGACACGAGCGCCACCTCGCGCCCCAGCATCCGCTCCGCATGCGCCTTCGGATTGCCGATGGTCGCCGACGCCAGGATGAACGTGGGCGATGCCCCGTGGAACCGCGCCACCCGCTGCAACCGCCGCAGCACGTTCGCCAGGTGCGAACCGAAGACGCCCCGGTACGTGTGCAACTCGTCGATGACGACGTAGCGCAGGTTCGAGAACAGCCGCGCCCAGTTCGCGTGGTGCGGAAGGATGCCCGTGTGCAGCATGTCCGGGTTGGTGAGCACCACGCCCGCGCGCTCACGTGCCGCCCGGCGCGCGTCCCCCGGTGTGTCACCGTCGAAGGTGATGGCGCCGTGGCCCAGGCCCGCCTCGCGCATGAAGGCGCGCAGCGATTCTTCCTGATCGCGCGACAGGGCCTTGGTGGGGAACAGGTAGAGCGCCCGCGCTTCCGGCTCGCGCGCGAAGCGATCCAACAGCGGCAGGTTGTAGCAGAGGCTCTTGCCGGACGCGGTCGGCGTGGCGATGACCAGGCTCTCCCCGTCGCGGGCCCGCTCGAAGGCTTCGGCCTGATGGGAGAAGAGCTGCTCCACGCCCCGGCGCTGGAGCGCGTCCCGGACCTGGGGAGCCAACCCCTCAGGCATCGGCGCGAACACGCCAGCGCGAGCGGGGGTCACGGCGTCATGGACGATGTTCGGCCACACCTGCCGGTCCGTCCGCCATCCCTGGAGGACGGCGTCCAGCCCGCGAGCCCCAGACCACGGCGTGCGGCGCGGGCCGGAGAAGGCCTCGGTTTCCTTCTCGGGCTTCATAGGGCCGGCCACTGTACAGACGTGTACCCGGAAGGACAACGCGCGTCAGGACCCACCACGGCGGTCTTTTGGGGGCCCATCACCCACATTCCCACCCGACAGTAGCCGGCCCGATTCCCTGCTGGGCAGGCGGCTCCAGGGGACCTCGACGGGGCCGAGGCGCGGACCCTACTGTCCCGCGCCCGTGGCGCTCGCGATCTTCCTGTTCACTTACATCTTCATCGCCGGGGCGAGGCTGCCCTTCATCAAGCTGGACCGTCCCGGAGGTGCCCTGCTGGGCGCCACGCTGATGGTCGTCGCCGGGGCCGTCACGCCCGCGGAGGTCTTCGGTCACAGCTCGGACCGGAACCAGCAAGCCATCGACATGGACACCATCGTCCTCCTGTTGGGGATGATGTTGCTGGCCGTGTACCTGGCGCAGGCGAACTTCTTCCGCGCCGCCGGGGCCAAGGCCCTCAAGGTCGCGCACACGCCGCGGCTGCTCCTGGTGGCCGTGACGTTCGTGAGCGCGTTCCTGTCCGCGTTCCTCGTCAACGACACCGTGTGCCTGTTCCTCACGCCGCTGGTGCTGGTGGTGGTGGAGGACGCGCGCCTGCCGCCCGTGCCGTACCTGCTCGCGGTGTGCATGGGCAGCAACAGCGGTTCCGTGGCCACCTTCACCGGCAACCCGCAGAACATGCTGATCCAGGGCGCGTCCGGCCTGGGCTACGCGCGGTTCGCCGCGTACATGGCCCTGCCCGCAATCCTCTCCACCGTCATCGTCGCCCTGGCGCTGCTCTACCTCTTCCGCAAGGAGCTGCCGTCCGCGCGCTTCGACACGCACCCGCCCCCGCTGGAGGTGGACCGTCGGCTGCTCGCGCTGGGGCTGGGAGTCCTGCTGGGCGTGGTGGTGGCGTTCTTCGCCGGCCTGCCCATGAGCTGGAGCGCGCTCGCGGGCGGCGTGCTGGTGATGTCCCTGTCCGGGCACGAACCGCGCGAGGCCCTGGAGCGCGTGGACTGGGTGCTGCTGCTCTTCTTCGCCAGCCTCTTCGTCGTCGTGTACGGGGTGAACAAGGCGGGCTGGGCGGAGGACATCCGCCACGTGTTCTCCCCGCTGATGGCCGGGCCGCCGTGGCGCGAGACGCTGGGCTTCGCGTTCCTGACGCTGGTGGCGTCCAACCTCTTCAGCAACGTGCCGTTCGTGATGCTCGCGCGCGCGTGGGTGCCGACCATGCAGGAGCCGGAGCTGGCGTGGCACGTGCTCGCGCTGGGCTCCACGCTCGCGGGCAACCTCACGCTGGTGGGCAGCGTGGCGAACCTCATCGTCTTCGAGGCCGCGCGCGGCAAGGTCCGCATGGGCTTCGTGGACTACCTGCGCGTGGGTGTGCCCGTGACGCTGATCAGCTTCGTCGTGGGCCTGGGTGTGCTCCTGGCGGAGCACGCCCTCTTCTAGGCGTCCGGATCCGGCAGTTCGCCCGGGGGCAGCTGGCGCTCGGGAGGCGTGGGCGGCGCGGGCGTGACGGCGGAGGGCACGGTGTCCGGGGCGGTGTTGCCCGCAGGGGCCGCGCCCTTGCGGTTGTTGGGCGTCAGGTCCTTCACGAACATGTCCGCGACCTTGTCCAACAGGGCCGTCATGGCCAGGCGGAACAGCTCCGGCTCCTTGCCGACCTTGAACGGATCCAGGTGCTGCGCGCCCTGCTCCACCGCGTCCAGATCAAACGGCCGGCGCCACAGCTCCGAGCGCCCGTCCACCCGGAACATCCGCCCGTAACCCTTGAGGTAGGCCCCGGCGTGCCCGTCATCGCTGCGCATGCCGTAGTCCTGGATGACGAACTCCACGATGGTGTCCGCGCCCAGCGGGGCCATCAAGTCGTAGTCCGGCGCGTTGGCGGGCACCTCCTCCACGAGGAAGCTCTCCAGCGCGGACGCCACCCGGGCGGGGTCCACCGCGTCCGTCCAGGGGGCCTCTTCCGGAAGGCGCGACAGGGTGGTGACGCGCAGGCGCTCGGAGAGCTCGAAGCGCGTCACCGCCTGCTGCAGCTTCACGGTGAGCCGGCGGTCCGCCTCCTTGGGCTCCAGCTTCTTGAGCTTGTCGGAGTACGCGCTGTCCTCCTGGAACACCTTGCTCTTGGGGCCCGCGCCGTCCTCGATGCGGGAGATGAAGGCGGGCCGCTGGACCCGGTCCAGGTCCGCGCCGGAGAGGCGCTGGGAGGCGCAACCGGCGGTGAAGGCGACGAGGACTGCGGCGAATAGGACGCTTCGGCTTCGCACCATGGGCCCCAGGCTAGCCCATCCCCGTCCCCCTGGCCTGTTTGTGACCCACCGAAGGCCTGGGGACTGTCCGGCACTGATATGCTGCCCGGCCGTGAATCCTCCCCCTTCTGTTCCTCCCGGCCCGGGCCCCAACCGCAAGCGGCGGCTGGGCGAGATCCTGATGGACGCCGGCCTGCTCACTGAAACCCAGCTGCGGTCGGCGCTCGCCGAGCAGCGCAAGTGGGGCGGCCGGCTGGGCCTCACCCTGGTGCAGATGGGCGTCGTGGACGAGAGCTCCATGGTGCACGCCCTGTCGCGGCAGCTGGCCATCCCCACCGTGAACCTGGACACGCACGTCCCCGTCCCGAACGCCCTCCAGGCGCTGCGCGTGGACATCGCCGAGCGCTACACCGTCTTCCCCATCGCCTACGAGTCCGGCTCCAAGACGCTCACCGTGGCCACGTCGGATCCCACCAACGTGGAGTCCCTCCAGGAGCTGGCCTTCCACTCCGGCCAGAAGCTCCAGGTGGTGGTGGCGACGGCGTCCTCCATCGAGCGCGCCATCCGGCACCACTACCACGGCGAAATCACCTCCACGGCCGCCACGCCGCTGAGCTTCGGCATGGACGAGGCCACCTTCGAGCTGGCCCCGCCGCAGCAGGCCGAACCCGCCGCGCCCCCGCGCCCCCCCACCCCGCCGCCGTTGGTGCGCGACGTGGAGCTGGCGTCGAAGGTGGAGGCGCTCACGCAGCAGGTGGCGGACCTGGAGCGCATGGTGGCGCAGCAGGCGCGCGTGATGCGCGCGATGATGGACGCGCTGGAGGCCCGGGGCGCGTTGACCCGCGAAGAGGTCCAGGCAAAGGCCCGGTGAACACGGCATGACGCTCCTCTTCTCCGAAAAACTGAAGTTGGAGCTCACCGTCACCGCGGGCGAGCAGGCCTTCGCCATTCCCGGTGGGCAGGTGCGGGACTTCTCGCTGCGGATGACGCCCACGGGCTTCAGCTGCGAGCTGACATTCTGGACCTCGCTGGAGAAGGCGGACGCGGCGCTGTTCACCGCGTTCAGCAAGCCGGACCTGGTGCGGGTGCGGCTGGCGCTGTCCGGCGTCTTCAACCCTCCGCCCACGCCGCTGGTGGTGCAGGGCATCGTCACGGAGAAGCGCGTCGGTGGCACCGCGCACGGCAACAAGGACAGCGTGGCGGTGGCCTTCCGCCAGTACACGGTCCTCTTCGAAGACCCCGCGCGCGTGCTCTGGAAGCAGCACCGCCCGGTGGAGCTGCACACGGCGAAGAAGCTGTCGGACCTGCTGGACGCGCACAAGCCCGGCGGACTGCTGCTCACCTACGACTGGGACGCGCTGGAGGCGAAGCAGGCCCTGGTGTGCCTGGGCATCGGGGACGACGACGCGGCCGCGAGCTTCTACGACTTCGTCCTCTGGTTCGTGGACACGCGCGGAGGCGTGCTCACGTACGACAGCCCCAAGGACACGTACACCTTCTCCGCGAAGAAGCCGGCCACGGGCACCGTCACCGGGCTCAGCCGCAAACACGTGTCGCGCGTGGACGTGGAGATGCCGCCCGTCATCCGTCACAGCACGCGGGTGCTCAACGGCTTCGGGGCCGGGGCGACCACGGTGGCGCTGGAGCAGTCCCAGGCGGTGGCGGGCATCCAGCACGACATGCTGGTGCGCACGCCCATCGCGACGGAGGCGGAGCAGCGTCAGTCCGTGGAGAAGGGACGCCTGCGCGTGCGCAAGCGGCGGCTGCGGCTGACGTTCTCCGACGTGCCGCCCATCGCGCTGCACCCGGGGGCGTTGATCAAGCTGGACGGCGGGCGGTGGAGCCCGGACCTCACGGGCCTGGGGGAAGACCATCGCGTCGCGGAGCTGGCCTTCGACGGCGTGGGGCTCCAGGCCGGCCCGCACGACGGGCAGCAGGAGACGATGCAGGGCTACACGGTCTCCCTGTCCGTGCTGCTGGAGCAGAAGTCGGATCCGGTGCCGGAGCTGCCCGCGTACCGGCCGCCCCGCTACCCCATCTACGTCGAGGGCAAGATGCACAGCCCCGGCGGCGAGGCCACGGACCGCATCTACCTGCAGGTGGATGATCAGAAGACGTCCGTGACGAACTACCGGGTGGCCATTCCCCTGTGGAACAAGACGGTGAGCGTGCCGGCGGAGCCCGGTGAGTTCCCGGGGGAGTTCTACTTCCCGCCGTACAAGAACGAGCGGGTGCTGGTGGCGCTGCACTTCGACCACGCGGCGCTGCACCGCTTCCTGGACTGGGGCGAAGGCGTGCGCATGCCCCAGGACAGCCAGGGCGATCAGATCCTCTTCGGCAAGAACGGCGCGAACCAGACGGCGCTCACGCACGACTTCAAGGACAACAAGCCGGTGTGGAACCTGGGGCGGGTGAACTCCAACGACACGGAGATCATCCGCATGTCGGAAGGGCACCTGCTCATCCAGACGAAGGAGAACCCCGGCGGCGCCGCCACCACGCCCACGTACGACGTGACGCCGCAGGTGGAGACGGCGAAGGGCGATCTCACCGCGGGCGTGGACGGCGCGGTGAGCGACGCGACGGCGGCGTACAAGGAGTCCTCGGCGGCGGTGAACTCCAAGTTGAACGCGGCGACGGAGGAGACGGGCGCGGCCCTCTCCGCCGCGGAGGCCCAGGTGAAGGGCAAGGCCGCTGAATCCCGCGCCAAACTCACTGGCGCACTCAACGGCGTGGATGGCCAGACGGGCGCGCTCTCCGGCGCAGCCGCTGAAGCCAAGGCCGCGCTCGCGGGGCTGAAATGAACGAACTGCGCGCCACCGTGGCGAAGCACAAGGCAACCGTGGAGGGCTTCGGCTCCGGCATCACGCCGCGCCTCGCCACCGCGAAGGGCGAAGTGGAGACCCTGGCCCAGGGCGTCGTGGAGCAGGTTGCCGCGCTCCGTCCCTCCATCAGCGCGTCGCTGGGAGCGCTGCTCACGCAGGTGAACGCGACGAAGGTGACGCTGGCGGACCCCTCCCCTCGCTTCGACGCGCTGGCCACGGAGGTGGCGGGCCACCAGCAGACGCTGACCGCCTCCAGCACCACCGCGCGCACGCAGGCGGAGTCACTGGGGAAGGAAGCGACGGCGAAGAGCCAGGGGATGGAGGCGCAGGCGAAGTCGTCCGTGGAGTCGTCGCAGGGGCAGCTCACCGCGCTCCAGCAGCAGGTGGCCCAGAAGTGCGACGCGGACAAGAAGTCCTTCGACGCGAAGCTCGCGAAGCGCAAGGGCTCCAAGGAGGAGACGGAGGCCCGCCGCGCGCAGGGCTACGCGCTGATTGATCAAACGCGCTCGCAGCTCACGCAGGACCTCACGGGCGTGGGGTCCACCCTCACGGCGGCGTTGGCGGCGGTGCTGGTGCGGCTGACCACGTCGCGCGACGCGGCGACGGGCCGGAGCACCCAGCTCACCTCCACGCTGGACGGCGCGGTGAAGAACCCCGTGAGCGCGCTGAAGACGCTGCACCAGGAGATCCTCAACGCGGGCACCACGGCGAAGGAAACCCACAAGCAACAGCAGTCCGTGCTGGAGGGCCAGCGCAAGACGCTGGTGGATCAGCTGATGGCCGCGGCGGCGGCGGCGGCCGCCATCGTGGATCCGCTGGACACCCAGGTGGCCCCGTCGCTGACGGCGGGCAAGACGCAGGCGGACGGAGCGCTGGACACGCTGGGCAAGACGATTGGCGGACAGGTCGCCAGCGTCACGGCGCAGCTCACGGCGGTGGAGAAGCTCATCGAGCAGGTGCAGAAGCAGGTGGAGACCGCCATCAAGACGGTGAGCGGCACCATCGACAGCGTGGTGCAGGGCGCGCTCACGGCGGTGGAGACCGTCAAGGCGCCGCTGAAGGCCACGCTGGAGGCGGCCTTCACCACGCTGGACACGCTGGTCGCGACCGTCAGCGCCCTCAAGCAACAGGTGATGGCGCTGTTCGAAGCGCTGCCGCAGATGCTCGAGCAGCTCCAGACCCTCTTCCAGCAGATCGTCGGCTCGCTGGAGTCGCTGCTGGAGCGGGCCATGGGCCTCCTGGACGCCATCCCGGCCGCGGACCTGCCCAAGCCACTGGTGAACCCCGCGGTGCAGGGCATCAGCCAGGTGGTGGGGCAGATCACCACGCAGCTGGGCACCCTCTCCTCTCAAGTGGGCACGCAGCTCCAGGCGGTGCAGAAGACCATCGTGTCGCAGGTGGAGACGGTGCAGACCCAGGCCCAGACGCAGATTGACGCGGCCACGACGCAGGCCGTGACGCAGATGGGCACGCTCACCCAGTCCATCCTCCAGGGCATCGAGCAGGCCACCGCGCAGGTGGGCCAGATTGTCGCCGCGGCCGTCACGCAAATTGGCACCGTGAAGGACCAGGGCGTGCAGCAGATTGAGACCATGAAGCAGCAGGTCGCCGCCCGGGTGACGCCGCTGGACACGCAGGTGCCCCAGCGCCTGGAGGCCCTGGACGCGCAGGTGGGCTCCGGCATCGACGCGGCGGTGCAGGCCATGCAGACGGCGCGGGACTCAGCGGAGGGCCAGGTGACGTCCGCCAAGGGCCGGCTGGACTCGCAGCTGGGGGGCACGAAGACGTCCGTGGCGGCCGGGCTGACGTCGCTGGAGCAGGCTCGCAAGAGCGCGGACACGTCGCTCGCCACCCAGGCGGACTCGGCGCTCGCGGCCTTCAAGCAGCGCGCGGAGGGCCTGAAGACAGGCGCCCAGACGCAGGTGGACTCCATCTCCACCCAGGCCACGGGGCAGAAGCCGCAGCTCCTCTCCCCTCTCGACGCGATTGGCACCCAGCTCCAGGGGGGCGCCTTCTCCAAGCCAGTGACGGCGGCGAACGGCCGGGTGACGTCCGCGCTCAACGCGCTGGGGCCCCAGTTGGACGCGCTCGCGTCCTGAGTCCTTCTACTTGGGCGAGGCCAGGGTCACCGGAGGCTCGGGCGCCTTGGGCGCTTCCGGGGCCTTCGGAGGGCCGACCGGGGCCGGCGCGGAGTCCTGGGCGGACAGGCTCTTCTGCAGGTCCGTGCGGATGCGGCTCTCCTGCAGCTCGATGTCCACCGTCTTGGGCACCGGCACATCCAGCAGCGCCTGCCACGCGCCGTTGGGCGTGGTGAAGAGGAAGCTCACGGCCACCGCCTGCTCCGGCGGCAGGGGAATCTTCACCTGCTTCGTGCGGCTCGGGTAGATGACCACCGTCTGGAGCACGGAGTCGTCCGGGCTGATGACCTTGGCCGCGACGTCCGCGTAGCCCTCCGTCATCGACGTCTTCGACACCGTGCGGATGAGCATGTACAGCGGCCGGCCCTGGTTGGTGCCCGCGGGCGCGTTGACGTTCACCGTCAGGCTGGGCGCCGCGCAGCTGCCCACCACCACCGCCGTCACCAGCCCCGCCGCCAGCCTCACGCCCCTGTCCTTCATGGCACCACCCCACGGAATGGCGCCCAAGGCTCGCCGCGCAACCCGAAGCTGATCTCCAGCACCTTCTCGTTCGCCGCCAACCCGCGACCCGGCAGCACCCACACCACGTTCGACTGGTCCGTCAGCGTCGCGGACTCCAGCAGGCGGAAGCAGTTCCAGGACGACTCGGACATCTCCATGGAGCGGTAGCGCTTTCCATCCCGCTGCGGCGAGCGCAGCTCCACGCCGATGGACGACGGCTGCGGGCTCCACCAGCTCAGGGGAAACTCACCCCACGCCGGCCGCTGGTTGAAGCCGAATGACGCCGCCCCGCCGCACTTCAGGAACGACAGCGTCACGAAGCTGTCCGGCGTGGGCGCCGTCGGCAGCGGCAGCGGCCGCACCTGCATGGCGATGGGACGGGCCTTGCCCTCGTCGTCCCACAGGAGCTTCGACAGGCGGCCCAGCTGGCCCAGCGCGGAGAGCATGCGCGGAGGCAGCAGCAGCCGGGACTTCAGCGGATAGCGCACCGACCAGTCCGTCCCGCGCTCCTCCACCACCGGCGCCAGCACCTGCGTGACGAAGCCCCAGAAGGCCCCGTCCTTGCGGCGCAGCACCTCCAGCTCCACCGGGTCCACTTCCTGCGACGCGCTGGGGTTGAACGGATAGCGCTTCACCAGCGGGTCCAGCGTGCGGCGGGCCTGATAGGTCCACTGCTCCGCGATGACGCGCTCCAGCTCCGCGCGGCCCCGGTTGCGCACGACGATGAAGGGCTGGCGGAACGGCTGACGGAACTCGCCCACCAGGCCGTGCTGATCCAGCCACGCGTCCACCCGGCGCAGATACGAGTCCTCCTCCTCCAGCAGCATGCTCAGCGCCACGCGCCCCACCGGCGACAACATCTCCGCCAGCTGCGACCCCGCCGAGGACGCCGTCGCGCCAGCGGCTCCAGGCGCCGCGGGGTCCTTGGGCGCCGCGGGCTTCGCGGCCGCGGGCTTCACGCCGGACAGCTCCTGCTGCAGCTGCGACACCAGCGTGGTGTAGGCCGCCAGCTCCACGATCGCGCCGCTCTTGTCCGGCGTCATCAGCTGCACGATCGGCTTGAAGGGCGCCACCGCGTCGCGCATGGGCGCGTAGTACTCGCTCTCCAGCGGACCCACGCCGGCGCGGGTGGCCACGTCGCGCAGCATCGCCTCCAGCGGTGACGACGGCTGCAGCAGCACGGACAGGTCGCTGGACAGCGAACCTCGCGGCGTGGTGCGGAAGCGGTAGCCCCGGTAGGTCGCGTAGAGGTCCTGGCCGTAGCGCTTCGCGAAGGTCTGCACCTTGCCCTGCACGAAGGTGGCGCGCTCCACGGCCTCCTCGCGCGACAGGCTGGACTTGGCGAGCCGCTCCGTGAACTCGTCCACCAGCGGTGCCAGCTGCGCCTCGAAGGCGGCCTTGCCCAGCACCTTGCCCACCACCGGGAGCGTCCCGCTGGTGAACTCCGTGTCGTCGTCCCCCACCCCTTCGGTCGCCACTTCCGACGTCGTCTCGCCCGCGCGCGGGTTGAACGAATCCGCGTTGAACGGCGTGCGGCCCGTCTCCTTCAGCGAGCGCAGCGTCTTGTCCAAGAGCTGCCGCGACACGTCCATGGGGCGGAACACGAAGTCGCGCCGGAGGACCTCCACCTGGTAGCGCGCGTCACCGTCGCTGGGGGCGAAGAGGCCGTCCGCGCGGGTGAGCAGCTCCGCGGGCGTCATGCGGGCGGCGGCGCGCAGGGCGGCGTCCGTTTCGTCCTCCATGCGCAGGATGGCCTCCAGCGTCTGGCGGTTCTGGCGCAGCCAGTCCAGCGAGTCCAACAGGCTGCCCACGCCCTTCAGCTGGCTGGCGTCCGGCTCCGCGTCCGACGCGTTGATGAGGTCCATCACCTTGCGGGCGGAGCTGTACGGCGCGCTCTCCGCCAGCAAGGCGCGCAGGCGCTCACGGTCGTCCGCCAGCGCGCGCCACCGGGCCAGATCCAGCTCCTTCGCGGCCAGCGTGTCCTGCAGCTGCATGAAGTGGTCGCGCCACGGGCCCAGCAGGCCGTCCATCGTCAGCCAGGCGAAGGGCCAGCGAGTCCAGGGGACGTTCTCGTCGAAGGGCTTGTCGCTGGCGATGACGTAGTTGGCGATCATCGGCTCCGCCAGGCCCATCGCCTCCAGCCAGTTGTGCTCCTGGTCGGTGCTGGCCAGGCTCAGCCCGAAGGCCTCCGTCGTCCACCCCAGCTGCTTCTTGTTCGTCCCCTGCACGCTGCGCAGCACGAACTGGCCCAGGGCCTCATTGCGCGAGGCGTACAGCACGCCCAGCGTGTAGAGCACCTGCTCCGGACGGCACAGCGTCTCCAGGTGGCAGCTGTCATCCACCGAGGGCGCCGGGATCAGCGGCGTGGCGCGCGTGCCCCGGCTGGCGAAGGCGGGCGCGGGCTGGCAGCCAGGAATCAGGCTCGGGCAGCGCCGGCACTGGTCCTGGCACTTCTCCAGCATCGGCTTCAGGTAGGACATCCGGATGCTGCGCGCGAGCCGCGCCCGCAGCTCCTCCCACTCGTCGGTGAAGCTGTGGGCCAGGGGCGGCCAGTAGCGCGTGGCGCCCCAGAGGTCCTCCATCGCCTTCACCGCGTCGGTCGTCTGGGACTCCACCACGGAGCCGGACACGCTCTGGTTGCGATCCTCCAGCCGCTGCACCGTCACCTGGAACGCGTCCAGCTTGTCCTGCGCGCGCAGGAGCAGCCGGTAGAAGTGCCCGTACGCCAGCAGCACCGGCAGGCACCCCACCGCGAGGATGGCCGCGCACCGGCGCAGGTGCGTCCAGCGGTAGTCCCGGACGAGCAGCTCCGCCGGTTGATCCGCCTGCACCGCCAGCGCCCCGGTGGGCCGGGCATCCGCCCCTCCCGAGGACAGGTACACGCGCTGGAGCTTCAGCGGGTATGCCAGCGAGCCGCCCTCCAACAGCGTGGACACGAAGCGTCCCAGCGCAGCGAACGCCTCGCCGCCGCGCGAGTAGAAGGCCGCCAGCCGCTCGAACGCGTCCGGCGCCAGCGAGGTGAGCCCCAGCGCCAGGTACTTCTCCATGGGCTGGAGCGCTTCCCCCAGCTCCCCTTCCCTGCCGGGCGGCGGCACCGTCAGTTCCAGCGGCACGCCGTTCTGGCGCAGCAGCTGCGCGAAGTCCGCGTAGCCGTCCAGCGTGTCCATGTGCGTGAGGACCAGCCGCGTCTCCACGGGCGACTGGCACACCTCCGACAAGAGATTGACCTTGCCGCGCAGCAGCTGGGTGACGCGCTTCACCTCGTCCGGAGACGTCTCCAGCAGCCAGTTGACCTTCAGGACGATGACGGCCCGGCCCACGTGCCGGCGCCCGAAGGTGGCCTTCCACAGCCGGCGCAGCGCACGCCGCGCGTGGCGCGAGTCGTCCTCCAGCACGGGCGCGGCCAGCTCCTGCACCACGACCTCCGGCCCCAGGAACATCTTGAGGAGCGGGTCGTCCGTGTAGCTGGGCATGAACTGGCGCTGCTGCCGCTCCCAGTCCACCTCCGCTTCGATGAGGTCCGACTTGCCGCTGCCCGCCGGGCCCAGCACCACCAGCGTGGGGAAGTCCCGCACGGACGCGCGGAAGCGCCACGGCAGCTTCGCCAGGAACTGCTTGCGGATGGCCAGCAGCTGCCCGGACCCGAGCGGCTTCTGCTCGCCCGCGAGCGACGGGCCGCGCTGCTGCCGCTTGCGCCACCAGAGCGTCACGCCCACGCCAATGGCCGCGAGCACCACCACGATGCCAAACACGAGCACCCAGTGGGCCTTCAATGCCGCCAGCATGGACTGGATCGCGCCCACGTCAGCCGCCGCTCCTTCCGCCCGGCTTCACGGCCAACTGGAGGGCTTCCAAGACGTCTTCCGCCTCCTCCAGCGTGGACGTCAGCTTCGCGCGCAGCTTCTCCTGCTCCTGCGGCGACGGAAGCATTCCATCCCCCGGTGGATCCAACGCCACCAGGCCCTCACGCACGGAGTCCAGCAGCGGCTGCACGCCCTCCTTCAGCGCCCCCAGCTCCGAGCCCACCTGCTGCTCCAGCGCGTCCAGCAGCGCGAGCGTCTTGGGCGGAGCCTTGGGCGCCGGCGCGAGAGGCCGTGCGTCGTGTGTCGGGAAGGGCCTCAATTGGAGACCCACCACAGGAAGATGGGCAACCCCAGCACGATGGCCGCCGTCACGGCGTAGTAGTGCACCGGGAAGTCATAGACGGTGGGCACCGCCGCGGGCACCACCGGCGCGGACGGCGCCATGGCCGCCGGCTGCGGGATGCGCTGCGAGATGCGGTCCTTGATTTCGCGGATGCGCTCCGGCTGCCCCACGAGGCGGCCCGTGAAGCCCGCAGCCAGGCAAAAGCGGATCATCTCGAAGACGATGGAGGGGGTATCGTTGCGACGCAACTTCTCTTCCACGAAGTCGTAGAAGAGGTCTCCGCCTGCATCAACCTGAAACAGGTTCTGCTGCAGGAGTGGCCAGAGATGTTGCTCCGCGTCCGCCAGCCGCCGCAGCACCCACTCATCGAGGAAGTAGACGAAGGGACGGATCAGATCCTCCACCTCGTCCGGGCGCATGTCCGCGCCGAACGCGGCGCGCAGGCGCTCCAGCTCCACCATCAGCGCCTGCTCCAGATGGCCCAGCGCCTCCGGCCCCACCCTGCCCTGCGGCCGGCGCGCACCCGGGGCGGGCTCGGCGGGCAGTGCCCGGTCGAGGAGCTGACGCACGCGACGCTGCGTGGCCAGGAGTGCGTTCCAATGCTCCAGTTTCATGCGTGTGTTTGTCTATGTTGGAAGCTGTAGCGGTCCCAATCCCGCCACCGAGGCCTTGAGATCAACAGTCGCCTCGTTGTTCCAAGCATCAAGCAGGTCCCTCAACTGCTCAAGAAAGCAGATGACGACAGGCTCGAAGCTTTGGTCGAAGGGCTCCATCACGGCCTCGTAAGCGTGGCGGATCCCCGAACCCTTGAGAGCGCTGTCGGGCACCACACTGAACTTCAACTCCTTGAGCCAAGGAAGGACGCGGCGGAACGGGCTCTCCGCGGGGGTCCCCAGGTGACCCAGCAGGGCGACCACCTCGTCGCGGCCCAGCGTGGGCTTGGCCTTCCACGCAAGGAATTGGGTCAACGCCTCGACATCATCCCGTAGCACGCTGTCGCGGTGCGGCTGCAGGCTGCCCACCGTCTGCCATTTCAAGCCTTCGATGTGACGGCCCGGCACGGACACCTCCACCCTGCCCGCCGCCTGCGCGGAGAACTGCGGCTGGTGCCACAGCGCCTCCAGGACGATCTTTCGCGGCGCCGTGAAGGCCTCCGGCATGCGCACGATGAGGCTCTGCCGGGACGCGAGCTTCTCGTCGAAGGTCTCGTCCACCTCGTAGCTGGGGCCCTTGCCGGGCAGGAACGCGGGCCTGAGCGGGGCCAGGCCCACCTTGGTCATCTCGAAGACGCCCGTCACCGAGTGCAGGGAGAACTCGCGCCCCGCGCTCATGCTGATGATGGGGTGCTCCGCGCGCGTGCCGTCCGCCACCACCACCTGCGCGGGCTCCGCCTTGAGGTTCACCACCGGCACGGTGAAGAGCTGGAAGAAGTCCGGGTGCAGCGAGCGGCCGACGTTCCAGTCCTTGTCCAGGTCCAGGCAGATGCAGAAGCGCATCCAGGAGCTGCCACGAGGCGGCGGCACCTTCACGTGCACGAAGAGCTGCTGCTCCGGGAACTGGAAGAACGCGCGCAGGCGCTGGAACGGATGCGCGTAGAGGCCGCTGTCGTCCGGCGCGGGCGGATCCCGGTTGAAGGACACCTCGCAGGGGCTGCCCACGGAGTGCTCATCCGCCTCCTCGTCGTAGACGACGCTCACCTGCTTCACGTGCTTGCGCAGCGCATGAAACACCGCCAGCGACGAGCGGTAGTCGTCCAGGTGCCGCACGTGCAGGCTGAGCACGTCGATGGCGTCCTTGCGCGCGAAGCGGGACTCGAAGCGGAGGATCAGCCGGTGGCCGCTGCGCACCTGGGGCACCACGTCCGTGCCCTTGAGGAAGATGGGCAGCACGCGCAGGTCGCGCTGGAGCCGGAAGGAGCCCGCCACCCCTTCCGCGGGCGTCAGGCGCAGCTCCGTGCCCCGGGTGAGGAGCACCGGCTCCACCATCTTCTCCGTGGGCACGGCCTGCGCCATGGCGGTGGCGGGCACGGGCTCCAGGAGGAAGTCGAAGAAGCCCGCGAACAGCCGGCGCCAGGTGGAGCGCAGGTTGTGCAGCGTGGCGTGCCGCGTCTGGACGGAGAAGAACGCCATCGCCTCGATGAGGCGGCGCACGTCCGGGTCCTCGCGATCCAACGGAGCCGCCGGGTGCCGCTCCTGGAAGCGCTGACGGAAGCGCTCCAGCCCGTCCAATTCCGACAGGAAATCCAGGTAGATCTTCTCGGAGAAGTCCTTCACCGCCCGCTCTCCCGCCGTACGTCTGTCGTTGCCATGTGTGAGTCAGTCGTCTTCAGCCCAGCTTCACCAGGGTGCCGCCCACGCTGGTGATGGAGCCCTTCAGGTTCGCCATGCCGGAGCTCTCCAAATCGAGCTTGCCGGTGCCGGACACCTTGGTCATCGCGCCGGACATCTCCGCCTGCGACTTGCCGGCGAGCTTCAGCGTCACGCCGTCCACCTTGGCCTCGCCGCCGGACGTGACCATCTCCGCGCCCATGTTGCCCTTCATGGCCAGCTTGGACGTGGCCTCGATGTTCACGTTCGCGCTGGAGGACAGCTTCGCGTCGCTGGTGGCCGTCTGCGTGAGCTTCGCGCTCGTCTTGAGCGTCATGTCCTTGGTGCTCTCCACCGTGAACGTGTCCTGGCTGGTCCACTTGGACACGCCCTTGGACTTCATCGTGATGGTGTCGGTGTCGAACGTCAGGTCCTTCACCGTCACCACGATGCTGTCCTGCTTCTGCACGATGGTGCTCGTCTCCTGCTGGCCCTTCACCGTGATGGTGATGCTGGTGCCGTCCATCACGATGGTCTGGGTGATCTGATCATCCCCGTTTTCGACCTGGACGGTGATGCCCCCCTTCTTGTCCAGTTCGATCTTGCAGACCAGCGTTCCTGCCGCTCCCGGTCCTGAAGCTCCCATCGTCCCTCCCGCCTCAGGCGGACTCTTCCTTTACCAGGATGAGCAGGTTGCCTTCCTTGAGCTCGACCTTCTCCGTGTCGCTCTCGTTCGTGCGCTGCAGGCGCCACAGCGGCTTGTTGTCCTCGTAGAAGTGCCTCATGGACGTGCCGCTCGTCGTGGTCTTGCCGACGAGCAGGTGCACGCCCTGTCCGTCCGAGGGCAGGCGCGCGCCCGCTCGCCAGTCCAGGTTGCGCTTGAGCCACGCGCGCAGGAAGTCCAGCGCCACCAGCACCCGGGCGCCCTTGTAGGCCGGGAAGTAGAAGTGCCCCGGCTGGAGGTTCGCGTTGAAGGGCACCTGGATGATCTGGTTGGCGAAGAGCGGCAGCTTCACCTTGTAGCTGTCCAGCGACGTGGCCTCGTCCGTGTACGCCTGCCAGGTCTCATCCTTCTTCTCGCCCACCTCGCTGACGATGAGCCCCTCCACGAAGCGCGGGAACACCGGCGCGGTGAAGGGCGGCAGGTCCGTGTGCAGTTCGGCCTTCTTCTCCAGCCGCGTGGTGAAGGAGATGAGATAGCGGCTCTCCGGCTTGGGCCGGCGCGTGGGCTCCTCTCCTCCGGGCCCGGACGCCTCCCCGCCCGCCGGGATCTCCCCCTCCTCCACGGGCAGCGGATCCGCGCGCAGGTGCATCCGGCGCACCCGGAAGTCCTGCGTGACCGGCACGCCCGCCGCCGTCCACCCGGCGGTGTCCGGCAGCTTCACCAGCGCGCCCGGGGCGAAGGCCACCGCCGGGAAGCGGTTCCAGGTCAGCTCCACCTCCAGGCCGCGCACCTTGAGGCGCGCGGTCTCCAGCGTGGCGCGGGCCTGCACGTCGTCCGCGATGTCCGTGCGCAGGAGCACGTCCTGACGGACGCCGGTGACGGCCTGGGCGTTGGTGATGGCCTGGTTCTTGGGGCTCTCCGCGGCCGCGTTGAGGATGGCCACGTCGTGGCGCGCGACCTCCGGGAACACCACCGACACGCGGTCCACGTCCGCCGCGCGCAGCGTGAGGGGCGTGGGGCTGGCGTCCTTCGCCGCGCGCAGCTGATAGCCCTGCGCCGTGTAGTCGTACGCCAGCACGCCGTTGCGCGTGTGCACGAACCAGACGACGAAGTCGTAGAAGCTGGCGCCGGACTCCGGGGACAGGCCCAGGAAGATGAGCGGCAGCGTCTTGGCCAGCTGCGCGTCCCAGTCGTTGGCCAGGGTGATCTTGTCGCCCTTGTGCGCGTCCAGCACGTCCTGGAGCGTCTTCTGCGTGTAGAGCACGCACGGGTAATGCTGCTTCCACAGGAGCCGCGCGGTGTCCACGAAGCGCACGGTGTAGTGCCGGTAGGTGATGCCCGCGCCCTTGGCCTGGGCGACGCCCTCCTCCGTGAGGGACTTGTCCTGCACCAGCCCCTTCAACTTCAGCGACGTGAAGGTGGGCTTCGTCGCCGTATCGGAGTGCACGGCCTTCAACTCCAGCGCCACCTCCACCAGGTCCGGCTTGAGGAAGTCCGCCAGCAGCTTGTCCTGCTTCTGTCCGCCGTGCCCCGTCTCGTCGAGCACGCGGAACTCCACCCTCCCCTCGTGCCCCCAGCCGTGCAGATCCAACTCGAAGGCGAGCACGTCCGCCGAGGGGATGGCGTGCGCCGTCCCGCCGATGGTGAGCGTCAGGCCCAGGTCCAGGCGGTCGGCGAAGGCCATCAGGTGTCCTCCGCCTGCACGCGCACCCGGCCGGTGGTGGAGTGGAACAACAGCGACAGGTGACACGGCTGCCCGTTGAAGGTGCCCTTGCAGTCGAAGTACAGCCACAGCGAGCTGTCGCGGCCGCGCAGCTTCACTTCCGGCCCCACCAGCCGGGGCTCGTGCTGCGTGACTTCCTGCTGGATCTCCGCGGTGAGCGCCTCCACCAGCTCGCGCGTGCCCAGCTTCTCCGTGTACCCGCCCAGCCCGAAGTCATGCATGAAGAAGCCGTAGCCCTTCTTCGTGTTGAGCACGGCTTCGATGTTGCGCATCACGTGCTCCAGGCTGTCGCGCGAGTTGGTGCGCTCCCTGCGAGTCGCGAACTTGTCCAGGAACGGTGCGCGCGCCATGGCGACTAGCTCCTCCGCCAGAACAGCGACGTCTGGGCGCCCCGGAGCGCGGGCGTCACGTAGAAGGCCAGGCCGTCCTCGCGCAGCGCGTGCTGCCACTCCTCGCCGTTGCTCAGCAGGTACCAGTCAATCTCCGGCCCCAGCGCGTGCGGGAACGACGGATACGGCACGTGCTTGAACGGCACGCCCTTCAGGGCCTGCCTGCGTACCAGCGGCAGCCTCGTGGGGCTGGCCAGCTTCACGCCGTCCAGCGGCGTGCGCTCGCCGGGCTGGGTGCGCTGCACCAGGAGGTAGGCCTCGCTGGCGGAGCGGATCTCCGGCGGCAGCGGCGTCATCTGGAACTGCCCTTCCTTCGCCTGGAAGGCCTTGTGAGTCGAGCGCGTGGCTTCCGGCTGGAAGCTGCGCTGGAGCAGGCGGATCCACCCGCCCAGGGCCTCGTTCAGCCCCTCGTGCTGGTACACCGGCATCTGCTCGTCCGGGAGCATCTCCAGGTAGCAGCACGCCTCGAAGTACAGCCGGCGAAGCGCGTCGAACAGGTGGTACGGGTGCACGTACACCTGCCGGAACATGTCCCGGCGCAGCGCGATCAGCCGCTGCACTTCAAAGAGCGCCCGGCGCGCGTTGGTGAGCCGGTCCGTGCGCAGGTACGTGTCGGAGATGTTGGTGAGCAGCTGCTGGCGCACCTGATCCAGCAGATCATCCAGCGTGGAGAGCAGCTTCTCCAGGAAGGGGTTGGGCCCCACGAGCAGGAGCGCGGGCACCCAGTCCGCGGACGTGTGCCACGCGCCGTCCTCGTCCTGCGATACGGCGGCCAGCCCCAGGGACGCGACGGTCCCGTCCAGCACCGGCTCCGTGGACAGTTGCAGCTTGTGCAGCACGCGCTGGATGACCGGCGGATCATCCGCGTACAGGCGGATGCCCTCCGCGCTGACGGTCTCCTTCAGCACGTGCAGGTAGACGATGAACTCCGTCTTGCCGACGGCTTCCAGCGACAGCGGCGCGATGACGGAGTTGCCCGGGACGTCCATCAGGTCCCCGGCCTTGGTGACGACGGTGAGCGCGGAGATGGACAGGCTGCCGCTCTGGAGGAGCGACTCGTTCCAGGCCATGTTCGCGATGCCGTACGACGGCAGGCCGGACAGGGTGGCATGGAGGCGGATCTCCGCGTCCAGCGCGTCCTCCTGCGCGACGAAATGCTCCGGAAGAAGCGTCTGGCCTACGTGCCAGCGGACCCGTGCGAGCTTGTACCGCTGCATACGCCGTTCTTTCCTTCCACCCGCCTGACCCAGGCCGGGAGCGAGACCTGCTCCCAGCCCGGTTTAGACTCAGACCGCGGCCAACGCTACTTGGCGGCCGCTTCGGTGATGCCCCACTTCTTCGCGATCTTCTTGGCGGACGAGGTCGCCAGGTTCAGCGACTGCTCGGCTGCCTGCGGCTTGATGCCAATCTGGAACGTGAAGTTCTTGGGAGACTGGACCTCGCGCGACTCGTTGTCCGCGACGGACATGTTCAGGTCGTCGCCGTTCTTCTCGAGCAGGCCCTTCATCTCCGCGTCCAGGAAGTTGGACTTGAAGTACTTCTTCCCGATGGGGTCGTACTCGTAGATGACGTACTTGAAGTTGACTTCAATGTTGCTGAAGTTGCCCAGCAGCATCTCCGCCACCTTCTGCTTGTTCGCCACCGACACCTGGCCGGAGAAGTACATGGCGTCCGTCACGCCCGTCTCCCACAGGTAGTGGTTGAGCACCGCGACGACCTTGTCGCCGATGGCCGCGTCCGGGTTCTCAGGATCCTTGATGGTCTCCTGATCCGGCGCCAGGGCCTGGCCGCCAATGGTGATGGCGGTGATGTAGCCCACGGGGGACTGCTTGTCCTTCTTGAAGTTGAAGCCCTGATACACGTCCAGGTTCCGCGAAAACTGGGGCATCTGTCACTCCAGGGTAAGCGGGGCAGGCACTCACCTGCCCCAGGTGGGTTGCGGCTTAACCGAGCCGCGACTCGAGCATCAGCTCCACGTTGAGGCCTTCGAACTGGATGTGCGGGAGCACGGCCAGCTTGCAGTCGTACCAGCCGATCTCACCGGGACGCGGGAACACCGCCACGCTGCTCGCCTTGAACGGGAAGCGGCGCACGGTGAGGTCGTCCGGGTTGGCCACGGTCGTGACGTAGTTGGACAGCCACGAGTCCAGCTGGCGCTGGATGTAGGGCGCGTCCGCCGTGTTGCCGATGTTGTCGCGCATGATGCACTTCACGTAGTGCGCCAGACGCGTGATGGAGAACGTGTAGGCCAGGTTCGTGACGAGCTGCGAGTTCTCCGAGTCCTTGGGGTCCTTGAACGTCTTGGAGACCTTGGCGGACTGGGTGCTGAAGAACGTCGCGTCGCTGGAACCCTTGCGGTACACGAGCGGGATGAAGCCGGAGCGCGCGAACTCGTACTCGCGGTAGTCCGGGATGGCGATCTCCACCGGGGCCTTGATCTCCTCCTGGCCGCGCAGGGAGAAGGTGTCCACGGGCAGGCCGGAGATGAGGCCACCGCCCTTGGGGCCGCGGATGGACTGGCACCAGCCGCTGATCTCGAACGCCTTCACCATGTTGCGCGCGAGCAGGATGGCGGAGTTGCCCCACAGGTACTTGTCGGAGTCGCCGCGCGCCGTCTCGGTGAAGTTGAGGACGTCGCAGGGGTTCTTGTCCGGGTGCCAGGGCAGGCGCAGCACGTAGCGCGGGAAGGTCAGGCCCACGTACGCGGCCTCCTCCGTGTCGCGGAACGCGTTCCAGCGGCCGAACCGCGGGTGGGCGAGCACGCCCTCCAGGTTCTTGATGGCCTCCATCTCCTCGATGGTCTCGCAGCCGAAGAACTTGTGGTTCACGGCGGAGATGAACGGCGCGTGCGCGGCGTTGGAGACCTTGGCCATGCGCTGCAGCCAGGTGAGGTCCGCGGGCGACGAGGAGAAGTCGTACAGGCCGACGATGGCGCCGAAGGGACGGCCACCGTACTGGTCGTACTCCTGGATGTAGACCTTGTCGAACAGCGCTCCGGCGAAGATGTTGCTGGAGTTGTTCTCGAAGTCCTCCGCCAGCTCATCCTTGGCGACGTCCAGGATGTCGATGGCGATGTTGGCCTTGAAGTTGGTGTGGTCGACCAGGTCCTCCAGGCCGCGCCACGTGGACTCCAGCTTCTGGAAGGTGTCGTTGTGGAGGATCTCGTTCATCTGCACGTCGATCATGCGATCGATGCGGCTGATGACGTCCAGCACCTGGCCCTTGTCGAAGCGGGCGGTGTTGTCCGGGCCCTCCACGGGGGCCACGTTCTGCAGCAGCGCGGCGACGCTGGAGAGAAAGCGGCTCTCCAGGGTGACCTGCTGCTCGTCGCCGGCGGGCGCGAAGTTGGTGGTGATCATCGGCGCCGATTCCTGGGGCGGATCGAGCCGGACGCTGGTGAACAGGCGCTTCAGGTAGGTGGTCTCAGCCATGGCGGAGTCCTTTTAGAAGTCGAAGGGGTTGGGAAGGCGGATCAGGAAGCGGCCGGGGGCTTGGCGCCCGCGGCGACGGTGGCGGCGACCGCGGCCGTGGCGGCGGCGGCACCGGCGGCGGGCTTGCCAGCGGCGGCGGGCTTGCCAGCGGCGGCGGGCGCGTCCGTCTTCGCCGTCTCACCGGCGGGCAGGCGCATGGTCTCGTAGCCCTTCAGCTCCGTGAGCAGCTCCTTGAGCGCGTCCGGCTTGGAGAACAGCTCGTAGAGTTCGCGGCGCAGGTCCTTGCGGTTGTCGATGTTCGACTGCATCTCCACGAGGAGCGTCTTCAGGAGCAGCAGCGCCTTGAGCTTCGGCACGTGCTTGACGATCTCATCCGGGTGGAAGGACTTCATCCGGTCGATGGGGAGCGTGACGTTCAGCTCCTCCTCCACGTCCGGGTTGATGCGGTTGGCGACCTGGAAGTTGGCGGACATCTTCATGTCCTTCATCAACTCGTCCAGGTTGCGGCCGTCCACGGAGCGCAGCTTGCGTGTCTCCAGGTCCGTCTTGCGATCCTCGGAGGTCCCCAGCGAGTAGTCGCCCATGACCAGGAGGCGCAACGGCAGGTTCACCGTCTCCTGCTCGCCGTTGATGGTGGTGCGGTACGTGAGGGTGATGCGGGATTTGGGAAGCTGGTCCTGAATGGCCACGGTGACTCCCTGACAATCGCAGCGCGCTTTATTCCCCCCGTCCTACTGGAGCCGCCCCGGGAGTACGCCCTGCCGAGTGAACATTTACAGCCTAGGCGCGATCAGGAATTCCCGTCAACCAGCCGACATGACAGGTCTACCGGGGTTCCGATGATCGCAGTTGAGCGGTGTCCCCCGTGAACAGGAGGACCTCCTGGGTTTGCTCCGGACCGCCTACCAGCGGCTCGTAGCCCAGATGACTTCCGTCGATGAGCCGGGCGTAGCTGCTCTGATCACGCAGGCACAGGATGACGGCGAGCACGAGCGGGGTCTCCGCGAGGCTCGGAAGGATGCGGGTGTTGAGGCGCCTGCGTGCCTCCACGGCCCAGGGGGTGCCGGTGCCGGAGTGCGGCTCGTTGAGGAACAGCCGCACCTCCACCCCGCCCGTGGGGACGGTGGCGAAGCCGCCCACCGCGCTGCCGTCTCCGAGCGCCGCGGCGCCCAGGCGGATGCCCTTGGCTTCGATGCGCTGGCGGCGCGTCTCTCGGCGCACCACCACCTCCGCCTCCGGGAAGACCTTGGCGAAAAGCCAGTGCAGGCTGCTGGGGCACGCGAGGCGGAGCAGGCGCAGCCGGTGCGCGGTGGAGTGCTCCCAGCCGGGCAGCAGGGATTCGTCGCGATCAGGAAACTGGCCCGCGAAGCGGGTCCGCAGCAACAGGTGGTCAAAGTAACCCAGGAAGTCAGCCATCGTGTCCTGCTCCAGGCGATCCATGGCCTGGAAGAGAAAGGATGGCAGCGGCGTCTGGAGACTGAGCAGGCCCAGGTTGACGGTGATCACCACGCGCTTGCGCGGGTGGCGGGTGAATTCAATGGCATGCACCAGATGGGGCTGGTGCACGGTGCTGCGGTGGCTGCGGAACTCCACCTCCGCCTCGCCGTAGCCTTCCTTGGCGAGCAGATCCAGGAGGGCCGGCACGTCGAAGCTGCGGATGCGCTCGCTGATGCGCTCCTCGACGGTGAGCTTGCGGTTCGGCTGTTCGCGCTCCAGGGCCATGGGGGCTATTCGTCGTATTCCGAGCCGCCGCCGCGCGGCTGGCGCTGCTGGGCGACGAGGAACGCGTCCAGGTCCACGCGGTAGAGCTGATCCATGGCGCGGAAGGACAGCGTCTCCGTGTTGTGCAGCATGGGCTCAATGGCTTCCGCGTGCTGCGCCAGGCCATTGAAGAAGCCGGAGAACAGCTGCGGCAGGAACACGCGCGGGTCGAAGCGCTCCACGGTGGCGAGCACGTCCACGGCGATGACGCTCGCCTTGGAGTAGTCCTCTTTCTCCACCAGCGCCTCAAAGGCAGACAGCTTGCGGACCAGCAGCGCGAGCGCGGGAGACATGGGCACGCTGGGGCCGGAGTCCTGTTCCTCCTGGCGTGCGGCCTTCTTGCGGCGCACGGGGCGGACCTCCTCTTCCTCCTCCCCTTCGTCGTCCTCTTCCTCGTCGTCGTCCGGAGCGGCGGCGAGCTCGGGCTCCGGGGCCTCGGACTGGGGCTCCTCCGGCGGGGGCAGGAAGGGCACGCCCTGGGCGTGGGAGCGCAGCGCGCCCAGCAGCGAGCGCATGGCGTCCATGCACGCGGGCTTCTGCAGGATGGCGAGCGCGGCGATGAGTGGATCCCCGAGGGTCAGGGCTTCCTCGATGGGCTCGCGATTGCCGGGCGCGGTCCAGGCCTGCCACTGCGCGTCCTTGAGGCGCGAGTGGTGTTCCAGGTGCTTGCCCATCATCTTCAGCAGCCAGCGCAGGCCGGTGTCCGCGAAGACGAGCTTCTTCTCCATCGGGCCGAAGAAGTCCCAGTTCTCCGTCAGCGTGCGCTTGAGGGAGCGGAACAGGACGGGCAGCGCCTTCATGCCCTCCGCGAAGAAGTGGCCGAAGAGGTACGGCCCCACCACGCGCACGTCGCGCACGCCCTGGCGCAGGAGCCCCTCGGCGGCACGGGCGGCGTTCGCGTACTCGCTCTTGGCGACGAAACCGGTGATGGCCTCCAGGCGCGGATCCGGGCCCTCGGACTCGTCGAGCGGCACGGGGGCGGTGGTGAACTCCACGTCGAGCAGCGTGAAGTCGACGGCCTCCAACACCTGCGCGGGGCTACCCATCGATGGCCACCATCTGTCCGGGGGAGACGACCTGGATGACGCCGCCGTAGCTGCACATGCACTTGGAGTTGCTCTCCAGCGCCGGCATGTTGCCGATGAGCACCTTGGGGCACCCGGGCATCCAGGGGGCCGCGGTGGCGGGGATGCAGGGCATGGGGGTGAGGACGCCGAGGGCCGCCGCGGTCGCCGCCGCCACCATGGGGTTGGCCAGGGACTGGCACATGCCGAAGGGCAGGATGTTCATGAACGGCTTGTTGTCCATGATGTTCGCCGCGGGCGTGGTGGCCATGATCCGGTTCACGGGCAGCACCATCAGCGACGAGGGCGCCATCCCGAAGCTGCATTGGAGCATCGCTCCCATCACGACCTGAGCACCCATGTGCCGTTCCTTTTTCAGCGCGCTGGCGACGGATCATCTTCGCCCGAAGCGGCAGCGCTTGCCAGCAGTCGTCCCCGCAGGGCGGTGAGGGCCTGGAACATCGGGTCCTTCGCCTTCTTGTGTAGCGCGCCGGTGAAGAACTGCGAGGCGCACCATGCGTCGTCGACCGCGCCCTTCACCCGGTGGGGAAAGAGCGGGAAGAACTCGATCCGGTCGGGCAGGAAATCCCCGCCCAGCAACATTTCGATGCGTCGGTTTATCTCCTGCTCGCCGGACGAGGGAGCAGGCGTGGCCCCGGTGAAGGCCAGGAGGAGGAAGCGGGAGTGGCTGGCCAGGCCGCCGGTGGACACCGGCACCACGCTGGTGCCCGCGAGGAACGGCAGGCCCTCCAGCGCGGCGGTGACCTCCTTCGCGGAGTAGGTGCGGCCGTCGTGCCGGAAGCCCAGCGTGCCCGCGTAGTGGTAGCGCTGGCGGATCCGCGCGAGCAGGACGTGGCCCGGCGGGTACTCCTTGTCCGGCAGGAGCGTGAAGACGCCCACGTCCGTGGGAGCGCCCTGCCCGCTCTGGTTCGGATCCTTCAGCGTCCACGCGCGGCCCGGGACGGGGAAGACGTCCGTGTGCACGTCGGTGGTCGCCTCGCTCACGCCGCGCGACGAGGCCAGCACCGCGCCGCCCGCGGACGCGTCGATGAGGATGTTGGAGGACGGCACGGCCTGGAGGCCGCACTGCTTCACCCAGGTGCGCCACGCCTGGGCGTCGAAGGGCTCCTCCGGGCTGCGGAACCAGTGCTGCACGTTGCGCAGGGAGGCGCGGTGGCGCACGAGCAGGTCGCGCAGCTTCGGCGTGACGCCCAGGGCGCGCAGCGGGTGCTCCAGGAGCGGGGCCGGGTTGAGCGCCAGGTCCGCCATCTCCAGGTGCAGGTAGGTGGCGCCGCGCAGGAGCGTGGCGAAGAGGAGCGCGGGCAGGTGCTGGAGCACCGGGAAGTCCGGCGCCGCGAGGAGGTCCCCCGGCGACAGGCCGAAGGTGAGCATCCCGTCGCCGATGGCGCCCTTCCACGCGTTCTCCGCGGTGAGGGGCACGGGCGTGTGCGGCGGATCCACCAGCGGCGAGAAGAGCAGCCCCACCACGTCCGAGGGCTTGTACGTGTGCGACGTGAAGCCCGGCGCTCCCCTCCCCTGGCTCTTGAGCAGCAGCTGCTCGTGGCCCTTGAGGAGCGGGAGCTGGTGGGGCTCCGCGGCGATGAAGTCCGGCGTCAGGGACTCCAGCCGGGTGGCCATGGCTCGCGGGCCCATGGGCGGCAGGAGCGTGAAGCAGCCGCCCAGTTTCAGCGTGGCCAGGAGCGACACGAGGAGCTCCTGCCCCACGCCGTGCACCAGGCACACCTTGGCGCCCGGCTCCACGCCCTGATCCGCCCACTCGCTGGCGCGGCGCGAGGCCAGGTCGTGCAGGGTGCGGTAGGCCAGGGCCTGCCAACCCTGGATGCGCTGGTGCGTGCGGAACGCGGGGCGCTCCAGCGCGACGTGGCGCACGATGAGATCATGGAAGAAGTCGTACTGCTGGCCCGGGCGGCTCTTGGGCGGCGGGACGCCCCGGCCCGCGTGGGCCTCCGCGAGCGCCACGGCGAACCCTTCCGGATCCTCCCAGCTCTCCTGCCACCACTTCGGAGCGCCTGAATCCGGGGCGAAGCCGGCTTCCAGCTGCCGGAGGATGTCCTTCACGTCGAAAGGCATGGGTCTCTAGCGGGAGGGAAAGTCGAAGCCGACCTTCACCATGAAACGGACCTTGGAGCGCACGTTGGTTTCCGGGGCGTAGTCGATCGGGGTCGCCCCGCGCTTTCCTGGCGTCTGCTGCTTCGCGCGTTCGATGGACGTGGGCTCGACGGCGCGCACCAGCGGGTGGCGGGCCAGGAGCGGCGGCACGTGCATGTCCACGTCCCGGCCGAAGAGCCACGCGCCACAGCGCCAGAGGACGTCGTGGCGCCGGGTGAGCAGCGTCCAGAGGCGGTCTCGCGTCTCCGTGGCCTCGAAGAGCAGCGGCGAGCTGTCGTCCTCGCGGGCCTCTCCCGGGGCCGCGAGCAGGGCGCGCAGCTGCTGCGCCACGCGCTCCACTTCGTTCACGTCCTCGGGGGTGACAGGGGAACGGCCGGCGAGCTTCTCTTCGTGCCTGCGGAACAGCGCCACGAGTCCCAGGCAGTCCCCCACCACGTCGCGGTGGCCCTCTCCGTGGGCGGCCGTCACGTCCGCGGCGGCGAGGAAGGAGGACTCCGCGAGCGCCTCCGCGGTCTTGAGCAGCTTGCGGCGCAGCTGCTGGGCGCGGTCGAAGAGGGCTCCGAAGGAGCTGGCCCGCATGTCGCGCTGGACGCGCAGCGCGGCCCAGGCCAGGCCCTGCGCGAGCAGCGGCAGTTCGCGCAGCTCCTCCACGTTCACACCCGGGAGCGCGGCGACCTCCGCCTCACGGGCGAAGACGCTCTCCACCCCGCGCTTCGTGTTGTGGAAGGCGAGCGCGATGTTGGAGCGGCACTCCTCCACGGCGCCTTCGAGGGCGCGCGCAGGGGCCAGGAACACGTCATAGCCGGGCTCGGAGCCAATGGCTTCCAGTTCGGCGATGTCGTCGGGCCCCAATCCCGCTGTCGCGTGCTGGCCTCCAGCCATGCCGGGCAGGATAGCGGGCGCTTCCGGGCGTCACAACCTGGCGCCCTGGCTGGTTGCGTCAGGTGACTCGCGGGGTGGGATTGGGGGCCGGGGACCCGCGAGGGCAGATCAGACGAGGATGAGGTCTTCTTCCTCGTCGTCCGGCGTCGTCCCCGCTTGGCTGTCCAGCACGTGCTGCGTGCGGCGCAGGCGTTCGTCGCTCAGGTCCGAGACGAGCATCAGGACCTGCGGGTGGCTGGAGATGAGCGAGTCGAAGTCCTCGCGCGGCAGGCGCAGCAGCGTGGTGTGGCGCGTGGCCTCCACGGTGGCGGTGGCCGGGGTCTTCTGCAGGAGGGAGATCTCTCCGAACAGGTCCCCTTCCTTCAGGGTCGACAGCCGCTGCCCGCCCTTGTGGACCTCCACCTCGCCGGAGAGGACGACGTAGAGGCCGTCCGTGGCGTCGCCTTCGCGGATGATGACTTCGCCGCGCTCCACGTCGCGGGCCCGGAAGCGCTCCACCAGGTTGCGGCGATCCTTGCGGTTGAAGGGACGGAACAGCGCGGAGCTGTTCATCACGTTCGCGAGGAGCCGCTCGCGGCAGAACTTCTTGAGGGCCTTCGCCACGGGCGGATGGCTGCGCGAGAGCGTGGCCAGCACGGCGGCGGAGATTTCGAGCACCTGCGTGTCGTCGGACGCGGACTCCACGGAGGCGGCGCGCGGGGCTCCGGACAGGAGCGCCATCTCGCCGAAGAAGGCGCCGACCTCCAGCGTGGCCAGGTCCTGGCGGCGGCCGTCCTCCTCGCGGAAGACGCGCACGTTGCCTTCGCAGATGACGTAGAAGGCGTCGCCGTGCGAGCCCTGCGCGAGGATGCGCTCGCCGGGGCCGAAGCGCCGCAGCGGGCAGCGTTCGAAGAGCTGGATGAAGGCGTCGCGCGGCAGGTCGGAGAAGAGCGGGATGGACGGCAGCGCGTCCCAGGTGCCCGAGGTGGGCTCGGCCTCCTCGGTCAGCTCGTAGACGGGCTCCTCTTCCTGCGCGTGTTCGGCCAGTCCCCGCTGGGCCGCCAGCTCCACCGCGTGAAGCAGCGAGTCCGCTTCGATCTCCAGCTCCGTGAAGCTGGAGACGCTCAGGGACGCGCGCCAGGGCTCCGGGGATCCGGCGGTGGTGGGCACCACGGAGGCACCCGCGGCGACCGTGGTCGTGGGCCTGGACGGAGTGTCGACGCGGCGGGGGCGCAGGCCCGGGGGCGCGGCCTGTGAGGGAGGCTTCGGCGCGGTGGGGGCCGGCGTGGTTTCGGGGCCCGTGATGGGCGGCGCGAGCGCCTGCCAGCGTCCGCTGGGCGTCCGGAGTTGGGGAAGCTCGGGCATGGGAGATGGGGACGGCGGTGCGACTCGGACGGACTGGCCCGCGGGTGCGGGGACGGCGGGTGGCGGCGCGGCGGCCTCGGTCACCGTGGGTGCCTTGGGCTCGTCCTGCGTGGGCTCGAGCTCGACTTCGACGGAGAGGACCACCTCGGTGTCATCCGCGACGGGCGCGTTCGACAGGGCCAGCTCGGGCGGGAGCGCATCCGACAGGTCCACCGGGGCCCCGCCGGCCTCCAGCGGCACGGGGGGCACGGGCCTGGGGCTGGTGGTTTCGGGCGGGACCTCCCGAGGGGTGATGAGGCTCGCCGGGGTGGATGGGGGCGCGGCGTCCTTCGGCTTCGCCCTGGAGGTGGCCGGCGTGCCCCTTCGCGCGTACAGGTCCGCGAGCATCTGCTGCACGCCCTGGTGGGACGGATCCAGTTCGAGGATCAGCTTGCTCGCGGCGATGGCGCGCGGGAGGAAGCCCTCCTTCGCGAAGCCCTCCGCCGCGGACTGGTACGCGGAGACGGCGCGGTCACGCTGACCGGCCTTGGACCACGCATCCCCCATGCGCAAGCGGCTCTGGTGATCCTTCGGCTCCGCCTGGCAGTAGTCCTCGTACAGCTCAGCGGCCTTGGCGAAGCGGCCCTTGCCGAAGGCCTCCGTCGCCTTGTCCTTGAGCGCGCGCGACTCCATTCACCGCGCCCCGCCAGCCGCCGTGCCTTCCTTCGTCATCGAGGCCCCCGCCGCGACGCGGACCTCGCGGAAGTAGTCGCCCTTCAGCGCGTCCAGCGGCTCGGCCTGCGCGCCGGTGTTCATCTTGCGCAGCGCCGTGGCCGCCGCGGCCCGGATCTCCGGCAGGTCGTGGTACAGGTCCCGCCCCACCACCTCCGCGGACTTCGCGTCGCCCATGACGCCCAGCGCCAGCAGCACGTCGCGCCGGGCCACGCTGTTGGAGTCGTCCAGCGCCTTGAGCAGCGTGGGCACCGCGTCCTTCGCGCCCATCCGCCCCAAGAGTTGCGCCGCGAGCGCCGCCTCCGCCCCACCCTCCTTCACCACGCCCTGCAACGCCTCCGACGCGGACGCCGGCGGCGGTCCCACGCGCGTCAGCGCATCCAGGACCACCAGCTTCTCGCTGCCCATCTTCGGCAGCGACGCCACCAGCGCGAGCTGCCCGGCCTCACCCTGCTCCGCCAGCGCCAGCGCCAGCGTCTTCTGCAACTCGCGGTCGGGCTCCAGCAGCGCCGTGCGGGTCACCTCGATGCCTTCGGGCCCCACGGACGCGAGTCCCACCAGCGCCGCCGCGCGCAGCACCGGGCTCGCGTCGTCCGTGTAGCCCTTGAGGATCTCCAGCGCTCCGGGCGCCTTGAGCGCACCCAGCGCGGTGAGCAGCGTGGCCAGCGGCTGCAGCTTCGCGGGCTCCACGTCGTCGCTCAGCTCCGAGGGGACTCGCGGAGGCACCACCACGCGCCCGGCCTCCTTGGCGCGGGCCGCGTTGAGCGCCTGGAGCCGCTCGAAGAGCTGCGCGTGCTTGGACGACCGGTTGTCTTCCTTCGCCTTCGCTACCTCCGCACGCGGGGCCGACGGATCCAGGTCCGCGGCGTACTTCCGTGGCAGCGCCTGCGGGATCCAGTCCGCGCGCAGCGCCGCGAGCCCGGCGACCTCCTGCTCGTAGAGCTTCTGGATGACGGGCACCACGGAGGCATCGCCCACGTGCGTCACCGCCTCCACCGCGAGCGTGCGCAGCCCGACGTCCGGCTGGTTGAGCCACGGCGTCACCTTGGGCAGCAGCGCCTGCGCCGCCGGGCCCAGGCCCGTCACCGCCTGGAGCCCTGAAGCCGCGGAGGCGGGGCGCGACAGCCGGTCCGCGATGGGGTCCGCCGGGCAGCCGCCTCGCGAACGCATGGCGCGGGCGGCGTCGAGGGCCTCGTCCCGGGCGCCGTCGAGCGCGATGGCGCACAGCGCGGCGTCCGTCGCGGGCGTGCGCGGGAAGGTCAGGATGGCGTCGGTGGCCAGCGGGCTCACCGCGCTCTTCTCCACCGCCACCGCCTGGAGCTTCGTCGCGGCCGTCGGATCCTGAAGCTTCATCAGCGCGCTGATGGCGGACTCACGAAGCTCCGGGAAGCTCTCGTCGAGGAGCAGCGCGATGGGGGCCACCGCGCGGGTGTCGCCCGCGTCACCCAGCCCGCGCACGGCGGCGGCGGCGAGGATGACCTGGCTGTCACGCACCATGGGGAGCAACCGGTTCACCGCCTCCGGACGGCCGCTCTTGCCCAGCTCCTCCGCGGCGCCCACGCGTTCCGGGAGCACGCCTTCGGTCAGGGCCAGGAGGTTGCGGTCCCAGAGGCCCTTGGATTCGGCGGCGACGACGGAGGCCATGGCGCCAGGGACGTTGGTGCTCTTGAGGGCCTGGACGATGACCTGGCGTGTAGCGCGGCCCCGCCGTCCGTACTGGAGCGTGAGGTACGCCTTGGCCTTGTCGTTCTTCACCTTGGCGAGCGCCAGGGCGGCCTGGCCCTGCACGGCTTCGTCTGGATCCTCCAGGAGCTCTCCGAGCAGATCCACGACGCGCGGGTCCTGGCTCTCCCCGAGCGCGCTGGCGGCTTCACCGCGGACGAAGGCGGAGAGGTCCTTGGCGGCGCGGGTGAAGAGGACCAGGTCGTCCGCGTTGTTCTGCTCGGCCAGCTTCCTTACGGCGGCGGCGCGGGTTTCGGGACGGGGGTCCTGGATCTCCGCGAGGAGCTGATCCCGGTTGCCGTTGCACCCGACGAGGAGGGTCAGGGCGAGGAAGAGGGGTCGCACGCGGATTCGCATCGTTCTCCCGGAGCGGCGGACGCTGGAGGTAGGCGGCGGTTATATCAACGCCCTCCCGGGCCGCCCACCGACGGAGCGACCCAGGAGGAGGGGTGTTCTAGCGGGAGCGGCCACCACGGGGGGGCGGACGGCCTGCCCCTCCACGCTCGCCCGGGGGGCTCTTCTTCACGCCCGCGCGGACGATGCGCTCGCCGGTGCCGCTGGACGAGGACTCACCGCCGCCGCGAGACCGGCTGCCGGAGTCTTCACCCCGGGGCTTCCACTCGCGACGCTCGGGACGGTCTCCGCGAGCAGCACCGCCTGCACCGGCGGGCTTGCCGAAGCGGGCACCACCGCGAGGAGCACCGCCCTCCGCGCCGAAGCGGCCCGCGGGCTTGCCGAAGCTGCGGCCACGAGGAGCACCGCCTTCGGAGCGACCGGCACCGGCGGGCTTGCCGAAGCTGCGGCCACGAGGAGCGCCGCCCTCTTCACGACCGAAACGGCCACCACCGGCCGGCTTGCCGAAGCTGCGGCCACGAGGAGCGCCGCCCTCGTCTCCGAAGGAGCGACCGCGCGGGGCGCGCTCGTCACCGCCACGGCCCGCACCGGCCGGCTTGCCGAAGCTGCGACCACGAGGAGCGCCGCCCTCTGCACCGAAGCGGCCGGCGGGCTTGCCGAAGCTGCGGCCACGAGGAGCGCCGCCCTCGTCACCGAAGCTACGACCGCGAGGGGCACCGCCCTCGGAACGACCCGCACCGGCCGGCTTGCCGAAGCTGCGACCACGGGGAGCGCCGCCCTCTGCACCGAAGCGGCCGGCGGGCTTGCCGAAGCTGCGACCACGAGGGGCACCGCCCTCGTCACCGAAGCGGCCGGCGGGCTTGCCGAAGCTGCGACCACGCGGAGCGCCGCCCTCGTCTCCGAAGCGGCCCGCCGGCTTGCCGAAGCTGCGGCCGCGAGGAGCACCGCCCTCGTCACCGCCACGGCCCGCACCGGCCGGCTTGCCGAAGCTGCGACCGCGAGGAGCGCCGCCCTCGTCTCCGAAGCGGCCCGCCGGCTTGCCGAAGCTGCGGCCACGAGGAGCACCACCCTCGTCACCGAAGCGGCCCGCAGGCTTGCCGAAGCTGCGACCGCGCGGAGCTTCGTCACCACCACGACCCGCACCGGCCGGCTTGCCGAACCGACTGCCACCGCGAGGCGCGCCGCCTTCCGCACCGAAGCGGCCGGCGGGCTTGCCGAAGCTGCGACCGCGAGGAGCACCGCCCTCGTCACCGAAGCTGCGACCGCGAGGGGCACCGCCCTCGGAACGACCCGCACCGGCGGGCTTGCCGAAGCTGCGACCGCGCGGAGCACCGCCCTCGTCACCGCCACGGCCCGCACCGGCCGGCCTGCCGAAGCTGCGACCGCGCGGAGCACCGCCCTCGTCACCACCGCGCGCCGGCTTGCCGAACCGGCTACCACCACGCGGCGCATCACCCTCGGAACGCCCCGCACCGGCGGGCTTGCCGAACCGCGCGGCACCACGGGGGGCACGCTCACCCTCGGGCTTGCCGGTACGGCCCGCGCCTCGCGCGGCCTTGCCGTAGGTGGCTCCCTCGGCGACGTCCGACTCCGCCTCGTCACCGTCGTCGTCGAACGTCGGCACGTCATCCAGATCCGCGTCGTTGTCCGTCTCCAGCGTCGCCCCGCGCTTCGCGAACTTCGGCGGACGCGTGCCTCCGTCCTGCACGCCCTTCCACTCCTTGCGCTCCGGACGCGCCTCGCGAGTCTTGGGCCCCGTCGGAGCCTTCTTCGCCGCGCGCTCCGTCTTGCGCGGCGCCGCCGGCGCGTCGTCGTCCATCGACAGCTCGATGTCGTCGTCATCCGCCCCGCCGAAGCCCGGCGCCGAACGCCCGTGACGGCGCGGCGGCAGCTTCAGGTCCGAGGACGCCGGCTGCGCACGGCCTTCCGCCACCTCCGTGAGCTGCAGCACTTCCGCGACCTTCAGCGGCCGCAGCTCGCCAGGGCGCAGCCCTTCCACGCCCACGCCCGCGTAGTTCGGACGGAACAGGCGCACCACCGGGTGCCCCACCGCCGCGCACAGGCGCTTGATGAGGTGCGGACGGCCTTCCGCCACGACGATCTTCAGCCAGGTGTTCCGCTCGGCCTTCTCGAAAATGTCCACGGACACCGGCGTGGCCATGCCGTCTTCCAGCCGCACGCCACCTCGCAGCTTCTCCAGCGTGGGGAAGTCCGGCACGCCCTTCACCTTCGCCAGGTACGTGCGCGGCACCTGGAAGCTCGGGTGCGTGAGCTTGTGCGCCAGCGCGCCGTCATCCGTGAAGAGCAGCGCCCCTTCGGCGTCGTAGTCCAGACGTCCCACGGGGAACAGGCGGCGGCCCGTCTCCTCCACGTAGCTGGCCACCGTGGGCCGGCCCTGCGGATCCGACAGCGTCGTCACGACGCCCACGGGCTTGTACAGCAGGTAGTAGGACGACTCTTCCGGCGGCGTGACGAGCTTCCCATCCACGGTCACCAGGTCCACTCCGGGCTCCACCCGGCTGCCCAGCTCCGTCACCGTCTCGTTGTTCACTCCGACGCGACCGGAGGTGATGAGTTCTTCCGCGTGCCGGCGCGAAGCAACTCCCGCGCGAGCCAGGTACTTCTGCAAACGTTCCGCCGCCATTCCGTGCCTTCTTCCAGTTGCCGCCCATCACTCGGGCTTGGGGCCCTCGCTATCACCCTTCTCGGGCGAAGGGGGGCTTTCCAGGATGCTGGCGCTGACCTTCTGGCTCCGCTCCGCGGCGGCCATGGCCTCCTCCAGTTCCTCCAAGGCTGCCTCGCTGGCCGCCTCGTTCTTCTCCATCCGCTTCGTGAACCCCGGGTCCGACAGCGCAGCCACCGTCCCCGACGCCACCGGTACCGGCGGAGCCGCCTCCTTCTCCACGATTTCCCGGTGCTCCTGGGTCAACTCATGGAATTCCCGGAGCGTGGGCAGCGCGGAGAGGTCCTTCAGCGCGAAGAACTCCAGGAACTCGCGCGTGGTTCCATAAAGAATGGGGCGGCCGACTTCTTCCCGCTTGCCCAGGATTTTCACCAGCTTGCGGTCCATTAGCGCCTTGAGCACCGCGCCGCAGTCCACGCCGCGGATGTCCTCCAGCTCCGGCCGGGTGACGGGCTGGCGGTACGCGATGATGGCCAGCGTCTCCACCGCCGCGCGGGTGAGCCGCTGCGGCTTCACCCGGAGGTAGCGCCGGACGTACTCCGCGGAGTGGGGGTCCGTGCGGAACTGCCACCCGCCCGCCACCTCGTAGAGGACGACGCCGCTGATGCCCTCGCGGTGGATGCCGGAGAGCTGATCCAGCGCCTGGAGGATGGGATCCCTCGGGATGCCGGTGGCCTGGTAGAGCTCGTCCACGGACAGGGGGCGCTCGGCGACGAAGAGCACGCTCTCCAGCACCGTGCGGATGCGGTCCGGGGAGAGGTTGCGGCTCTTGGCGAGCAGCTTCTCGAAGGAGGACTGGAGGTCCGGGACGTTCTCGGTGTCGTCCGAGTCCTCCTCGATGGCGGCCGCCTCCACCCCGTCCAGCTCCGCGTCGTCCGGGCCAGGGCCGGTGACCGCGGCGATCTCCTCCTCGGAGAACTGTCCGGGGCCGCCGGGCGTGCCGGGGGCGGGCGTCTCGTCACCGTCGTCGGGACCGTTACCGGTAGTCACTCTCGTCGACCTCCGTGGGGATGAGCTTTTCCAGCGCGTCCCCGTTGGGCGTCACCTGGATGGGGCCCAGGGGCTCCTCCTGGAAGACCTTGATGAGGCGGCGCTTCACCATCTCCAGCATGGCGATGAAGGTGATGACCACCTCCTGGCGCGTGGCCGCCTCCGTGAACAGCGCCTCGAACACCACCTGCCCGTCCTTCTTCACGCGCTCCGCCAACCGGAGGATGGCCTCGGACAGGCTGACGCGCTCCAGCACCACCTCGTGCTGCACCTTGGGCGTCAGCCGCTCGAGCACCCGGTCGAGCGCCTCCACCAGCTTCAGGACGGAGATCTCCTGGAGCCCCACCTCGTCCTCGGGGATGGGGACCGCCTCCACGGGCACCTTCCGGGCGAACACGTCCCGGTCCAGGATGTCCTGCTTGGCCAGGTGCTCCGCGGCGTCCTTGTACTTCTGGTACTCCAACAGCCGGCGCACCAACTCCGCGCGAGGGTCCTGCGCCTCCTCCACCGCCGCGAGCGCGTCCGCCCCTTCCGGCACCTGGGCCGCGTCCTGCCGGGGCAGGAGCATGCGGCTCTTGAGGTGGGCGAGCGTGGAGGCCATCACCAGGAACTCCCCGGCGATGTCCAGGTTCAGCTCCCGCATCCGCTCCAGGTACTCGAGGTACTTGCCGGTAATCAGCGCCAGCGGGATGTCGAAGATGTCAACCCGGTGCTCCTTGATGAGATGGAGCAGCAGGTCCAGGGGACCTTCGAAGTTGGGCAGCGCCACCCGGAAGGCGTCTCCGGGCGTGCGCGGCAATCCCTCCCCGTCGGGGTCCGGCGGGAGGTCGTCCGGCGGTGGGGGCTTGCGACCTTCGCTCACCGGCCGGCGTCCTTCTGGGGGGATGGGAACTTCGTCATGCGTAAGGGTCCGAATTTCCGGCCTTTACGCGCGCCGGGGGGACAGACCTCCTTAGCAATGCCTCCCAGGGGGGTCAAACATTTGAACAGGAACGGGCGTTCAGGGGATTCCCACTGCCCGCCTCACCTGGTCCATCAGGCGGGTGGCTTCCGCCCGGGCGCGGTTGGCGCCGTCCGCGAGGATGCGCTCCAGCTCCCCGGGGTCGTTGAGCAGTTCCTGCCGGCGCTGGCGGGCGGGGCCGAAGGTGACGTGGAAGGCCTCCAGGAGCTTCTTCTTGAAGTCGCCGTAGCCCTTGCCGCCGGCCTTCCAGGACGCGTCCACGTCGGAGAACTCGCCGGGCGGGAGCATCAGCTTGAGCAGGTCATACAGCGGCGCGTCCACGGTGGGCTTGGGCGCGTCCACGGGCGTGGAGTCCGTCTTGATGGACATGATGCGCTTCTTGATGTCCTTCTCCTCGCCGAACAGCTCCAGCGTGTTGCCGTAGGACTTGGACATCTTCTGTCCGTCGATGCCGGGCACGGTGGCGGCGTTCTCCTGCACGAAGGCGGACGGCAGCTTGAGGATGCCGGGCGCGTGGCCCCGCTCCTTCCCTTCCGGATCCGCCGGGTCGTAGCCGGGGACGTACTGGGTGTTGAACTTCACGGCCCAGTCGCGCGCGAACTCGATGTGCTGGATCTGATCCTTGCCCACCGGCACCTGATCCGCGCTGTAGAGCAGGATGTCCGCGGACATGAGGACGGGGTACGCGTAGAGGCCGAAGTCCGCGCTGATGCCGCGGGCGACCTTGTCCTTGTAGCTGTGGGCGCGCTCCAGGTGGGCCTGGGGCACCACGGTGCCGAGGATCCAGTTGAGCTCCAGCACCTCCTTCACGTCACTCTGGCGGAAGAGGACGGCCTTCTTCGGATCCAGGCCCAGCGACAGGTACGTGAGCGCCGCGTCGCGGGTCAGCTCCAGCGCGAGCTTCGGGTCCCGGACGGTGGTGAGCGCGTGGTAGTTGGCGATGAAGTAGTAGGCCTCGCCCTGGTCCTGGAGCTGCACGAACTGCCGCATCGCCCCGTAATAGTTGCCGATGTGCAGCTTTCCGGACGACTGGACGCCTGAGAGAATCCGCATCGCGATTCGTGCTCCCAATGACGGGTGGAGGACACGGCTCGTTCGCACACCCGCCGTCATGCTGCAACCTTCCGTTGGGACAGGTGAGCCCTTCCAATGCCTGACACTCGCGCGCCCGGCATTTCTGGAACATTTCGTCCGGGCAGGAAAATACCAGCAGTTTCAGGGGGTTGAGAGGGCTCAAGTCTCCCAGGTACCCTGGCGGCCGGCGCAGCATGCGACGTGCCTTGGAGGGCGCCCACGGATGGAAGCGTTCACAGGAAACCTGGCCAGCTACCGGCTCCAGTTGGTGTTGCCCCCGCTGTTCGCGACGCCTGGAGTGGAGGGGACGCTGCGGGTGGAGCGGGGCGCGGTGCGCCGGGAGTTCTACCTGCGGGACGGGCACCTGGTGGGGGTGGCCTCCACGGATCCGAGGGAGCATCTGGCGCAGGTGCTGGTGAACCTGCGCATCCTGGACGCGCCCCGAGCGGCGGCGGCGTTCGAGGCGGCGGAAGGCGCGAACCTGCCCTACGGCACGTTCCTGGTGCAGCGCTGCTTCGTGGAGCTGTCGCAGCTGACGGAGGCCATGGAGCACAAGGCGCGCGAGGCGCTGTTCGACTGCTACGCCTGGGAGTCGGGCGAGGTGGAGTTCACGCCGGGGCTGCCCCTGTCCGGGCGGGCGGTGGGCCTGCGGCTGCCATTGAGCACGCTGCACCGGGACGCGGTGGCGAGGGTGCAGGAGTGGGCGCAGTTCCGGGACATCTTCCCGCGCCTGGACACCACGTTCCGGGTGTTCCGCGAGTTCGCGGTGGAGACGTTCTCCGAGGAGGAGGACGTGCTCCTGGACCTGGCGGCCGGAGGCGCGACGCTGGGCGAATTGCTGGCGAGCGCGAGGGAGGCCCCGCTGTTCGCGGCGCGCTGGGTGCTGCACCTGTACCGGCGGGGAGCACTGGCGCCGCACCGAGCGACGGGCCTCACGGTGGGCGAGTCCACGGAGTTCACGGAGCTGCTGGCGCTGGTGCGCGCGTTCCTGTCGTCGCGCAAGTACGACCTGGCGGTGGCGTTGGCGGCGCAGGTGCTGGAGCGGGGGCCGGTGCCGGAGGCGCACGCGTTGTACCGCGAGGCGGAGGTGGGGCTGACGCTGGCGTTGAGTGACGCGCTGTTCGCGTTGGACGGGAGGCTGGTGTTCGAGCCCATTCCCCGCCCTGCCCCGGCGGATCTGACGGCGGACGACCTGTATCTCTATTCCAAGCTGAGGGGCAGCCGGAGCATCCGTCAGGCGTTGCGCACGGCGGCGATGGGCGAGCTGGCCGCGTCACGGTCCGTGGAGCGGCTGAGGGCCGCGGGGCTGATCCGCGTGGCACCGGTGGCGCCTGGTACGCCGGAGCCGGCACCGAGGCGGACGACGACGGATCCCTACGGTTTGAATCTGGGGGACCTCGGCGGAAACTGAGGCCATGCGCTTCCGACCCTTCCTGAAGATGTCCTCCGCGGGTGATGCACGGGGGCAGGCCAGTCCTTCCGGGAGTTGGGTGGCGCTGGAGAAGCTCCATGGCGCGCAGCTCGTCCTGGGCGTGCAGGACGGGGCGGTGCACTTTGGCAAGCGCAAGGCCTGGCTCGAGGAGGGAGATTCCTTCTTTGGATGGCAGCTGTTGCGCCTGTCCTTGAACAACGCGGCGCTGGAGGCGGTCCGGACGCTGGGGCTCACCGACGCGCGCGTCTATCTGTACGGAGAGCTGTTGGGAGGCCGCTATCCCCACCCGGAGGTCCCGGCCGTGCCTGGAATGATGCCGGTCCAGACGGGCATCTGGTACGCGCCGGGCCTTCACTGGGTGCTGTTCGATATCCTCGTGGCCCGGTCGGACGAGGACGAAGGGGTGATGCTCTCGCATCGCGAGGTGGAGACGGCCGCGAGGGCCGCCGGGGTGCACGTCCCTCCCCTCGTGGCGCGAGGAACCCGGGCGCAGATGGAAGCCGCGCCCACGCGAGCGCTGACGCGGCTCCCGGCGATGCTGGGCCTGCCGCCGTTGGCCGACAACCATGCGGAGGGGCTCGTCATCAAGAGTGAGCAGCCCGTGTCACCGGGGCATCGCGTCGCCTTCAAGCGGAAGATCGAGGAGTTCAACGAGGCCCGCTTCGACGAGAGCACGGCCTGGGATGCCCACCAGCGGCTGTCCTTCACGGACCTTCAGGACTGGTCCTCACGGCTGGTGAATCCCGCGCGGATTGCCAGTGCCCTCTCAAAGTGCGGGCGCGATGATGCCGAGGCCGTGTTGAGCGAGGTGGAGCTGGATGTCCGGGTGGACCTGGAACTGGCCTTCCCCACCGCGTGTCAGTCCCTGGATCCGGCGAGCGAGGAGCGCCTGTCCGCGCATGTTCGTGAACTTGCCCGGCCGCTCATCCGGGAGGCCTTGGATGCCGCCTTGAAGTCCGAATGACGCTCCGCCAACGAAAGCCGTGATCGCGCCGGACCTCGGGCCGCACGACCAGGTGCGCGCCCTGCTCGCGCGTGGCTGTCCGCGACAGGCCCGGGCCTGTGCCGAGCAGCTCGTGGAGCGAGGTAATGATCCGCTCGCCACGGCGCTGCTCGCGGACGCGCACTTCGCGCTGCGAAGTTTCGACACGGCGTCGCGGCTCTATGCGCAGTGGTTTGACGGAAACACCCGGTTGGACGCAGCCCGCGTGTTGCGCCACTACATCACGCCCCTGCTCCAGCAGGACTTTGGCGAGGGACACCGTCAAGTGCGGCGGGCCTCCATGCGCGCCGCCAAGGCCTCACGACTTTCCGAGCCCGAGGAACGGAGGGCGGGCCTTCGCGAAGCCCTCCAGTTGGATCCACTCTGTGGAGACGCGTGGACGCACTACACGCCGCTCGTCGCGGAAGAAAACCCGGAGCAGTGCGCGAACGAGTGGGTGGCAGCGGTATCCCTCGCGGGACACCTTGATGTGCGCCACCACATCCAGGCCCTGGCCCTGCTGACGCGGGACTCCAGTGAGACGGCCGCCGTGCTCCGGCTCGCGGTCCTCCGGATCGCACTGGACCAGTATGGAGAGCGCTTCTTTGAAGAACTTCAGCGCCAGGATCCCGGTGCCAGCATCGGGGGCTCGGCCAGCTACCTTCAGTATTTGCGCATCACGGTGGACGCCGCGCGGCAGGTCTTCCCGGATGCGGAACAGGAGCCCGTTCCCCGCGCTGTCGGAACCTGATCAGGGGAACTCGAGCGTGCCTTCGCGCCATGCCTTGAGGACGTACTCCGCACGGAACCCGAGGAGTCCGGGACGCTTCGCGAGCCAGAGCAACGTCGGCTCGCCAAGCTCGGGAGCGAATTCCAGGCCATGGGCCGCGACGTGCATCCGGAGAGTTTCGTCCTCGCTCTTGAGCAGGGGGATGAGCTGGGACAGCGCATCACGGCCCCGAAGCTCCTGGTAGGCCCCCATGATCTTGTCGTTCGCCCGGTTGGCCGACCGAGAGTCGGCAGCCTCCAGCGCTTGTCCGTACGCGACTGAGCCCTCCGCGTACCAGCGGACGAGTTCTTCGATGCTGGCCTTCTGGAACTTACGGGCACTCAAGGAACGACTCCGTAGTGCATTCAGGGGAACTTGAGCGTGCCCTCGCGCCATGCCTTGAGGACGTATTCCGCATGGAGCCCGTTGAACCCAGGGCGTTTCGCGATCCAGAGCAAGACCGGTTCACCATGCTCGGGAGCGAACTCCAATGCATGGGCGGCGACATGGGTTCGGACAGTTTCGTTGTCGCTCTTGAGCAGAGGGAGAAGCTGAGACGCTGCACCACGACTCCGAAGCTCCCGGTATGCCCCCACGATCTTGTCGCTTGCGCGATTGGCGGACCGCGAGTCCGAAACATCAAGGGCGTGTCCATACGCGACTGAACTCTCCGCGTACCACTGGACGAGTTCATCGATGCTGGCCTTCTGTAACCTTCGGGTGCTCAAGGAACGGCTCCAAATAGCAGGAGGGTCTTCATTCCGAAGTCCGTTTGGGCCTGGAAGGACTGAGTGCTCAACCATTGCCTTACGGTCTGCGTTCCGGAGAGGACGGGGATTTTCGATGAATAATACCTGCTGATTTGTTGGTGGACGGATTCGTCGATAGCGATCACGTTCTCGGTGTTGTGCAGGGCATGGGGACCGAAGCGCCGCACGTTACCGTCCGTCTGCTCGACGATGTGGTGCCACTGCTTTCCTGGCCCTGCGGGTCCTCGGGCCCGCTTGAGGCCGCTGAAGGAGTTCCAGGAGCGCGCCCCACTTGGTGTGGTGCTGGCCGGATGCTTCGCCGCCATGGCGACGGCCGTGGACGGCAGCACGAGCGTGATGACGCCGCCCGAGACGGACACCGCCCTCACCTGCTCAAGGCCCGCGACGTTGATGCCCACACGCGAGGCCCCTGCCGCGCCTCCCGGGAAGTTCGGCAGCGTCGCAACCCGGGCCGCCAGCAACGACGCGCCACCCGTCATGCCATGGCTCACCGCGACCGTGACCGCAAGGACCAGGACTCGCGCGATGGATGGCCCTACCCGGGCCGCGAAGCGCTGGCCAGATGCATCCAGTTCCTTCCAGGTGGTGGCCCCGTCCGTCGCGAGCTTCAGGTCCTGGCTTGCTTCAATCAGCTCCAGGAACGTCTCCGCGCCCAGGTAGATCAGCAGCAGCGCCGAGATGACCGCGGCGGCCTTGGTGAAAGCAGGCTCGGGATTCGCGGCCAGTGCCGCCCAGGTCACGAGTCCGGTGGCGATCACCGAGTAGAAAAGCTGCGGAGCCAGGGACTCCTCCACGGCCCTGGAGATGATCTCCTTGAGTGAGTCCAGGGACAGCGCGAGCGCCACGCCGAACTTGTCCCAGTCACTCAGCCCCATCACGTCTTCGAGCAGCGAGATGCAGTCGCCCCTACGAAGTCCCGGCTCGCAGAAGCCCCCGAAGGCACGGTCCGACACCTGCGGCCCTCGGGAGTAGGACGCGCGGACCCATTCGCCTGGCCGTGAGGCCTGGAGGCGCAGAGGTGTCACCAGAACCAGCTCGGTCAGTGCCTTCTCGAAGGCACCCTCCCCCACGGTCACGGCCCGGATGGGAGAAGGCGGGCTGTACTCGATGGGTGCACCTTCGCCGGTATCTAGCCGCACCCTGCCCCTTGGGGTGGCGCACGCGCTGAGCAAGGCGAGGATCAGGACAGCGAGCTGGACTCGAAAGGCCATGGACCCCTCCGGGTCCACTCCCTAGCGTGAGGCTCGACCCGAGGGGAAGCCCGGTGGGTATTCGAAGAAAGGAGCACGCGGATGGACCCAGCGGCCCGTGAGCGGATCACCCTCGTGGAGGTGCTCGAACGGACGGCGCCCTTCCCTGTCTTCACCGCCACCCTTCAGGCCGCGGTCCAGCGTCTGGAATCCGAAGGCGTGAGCAGCCTGCTCAGCATCCAGTTCCACGCCCGGCCCGACGACACAGAGGTAGGAGCCGTCATCACGTTCGCGGACTCGCGCCAGGTCATGGAGCACATCCGGAGGATCTCCGGGTGGCCGGAGTTCAAAGCGCTCCTCGGCGTCGCGAAGCCCGTAGACGTGCGCGTCTATGGTCGGCTCGGCGAGGAGGCGCACGCCTGGCTTCGGACCATGAACGTCGTGAGCAAGGTCTTCGAAAGTCCCGTGGCCGGCTTCGTCCGGTGAGCCGGCCACCAGTCGCCCTCAGCTCGCGGCGCGCAGGGGCACGTTCGCGATCCGGGTCGCCACATCCACCCGCCCGAGCCACGCGCGCAACCGCTCGCGCCGATCCACCTCCGCGCCCTGCCAGGGCGTAAGCGGCGTCCGCAGGCTGTGCAGCTGCGCGAACAGGGCCAGGTCCGCCACGCTCAGCGCCCCTGACAACCAGAAGCCCTGCTCCGGCGCCCGCGCATCCAGCTGATCCAACAGCGCCCCGAACCGGCGCCAGCAGGCCTCCGGGCCCGCGCGCCAGACATCCCTCGCCACCAACCGCTCCACCTGCTTGCGCCGGATCAGCGTCGGAACCACCGCGCGCACCGGCGCCGGCATGAAGTGGAAGAACGTGGCGCGCGTCCGAGGCCAGTTGCGGTCATCCGCCCAGCGCGCCGCGACCAGGAAGCCATTGAGGGACGTGTCCGCCAGCTCCTCCCAGAGCAGCGCCTCTGGCGACGCGTCGATGCGGCCCGGCGCCAGCTGCTGGATGCGCGCGAGGATGGCCGTGGAGTCCGGCACCGCCTCCGCCCCCACCAGCAACACCGGCACCTGTCCCGTGGGATTGTGCACCCGGTGCGAGGCCGGGTTGTCCGCGCAGCCTCGCGCGTAGGGCAGCCCCGCGTACTTCAGGGCCCGGTGGGCCTTCAGGCAGAACGGCGAGTAGCTCTCGACGCCAGGCAGGCCGGTGTCGGCCAGCTCCAGCAGGGTCAGGGGTGGCAAGGCGTTCGGGGTCATGAAGCCACGCTATGCCCCCGCTGTGACAGCCGTCTGTCAGGATAGTGTGAAGGCGGTCCGGCTCAGTCCTCCCGGAGGATGTCTGCCCACTTCAGGGTGGAGATCTCCTCCTGGAACGGAGCGAGCATGAGCTTCCGGTAGTCCATCACCACCTGGGTCATCTTCGTTTCGAGGAACGTCCGGACCTCTTCACGGATCCTGAAGTAGTCGTCGATCCCCTTCAGTGCTTCCCGGATGTCCGCCATCTCGTCCCCGGTGTAGCCGTTGGTGAACTCCTCGCGGGTCCGCACGCGCATGAGGAAGTGCGTGAGCTCGTCCGCGACGACCGGGGGGATGAACTCGTGGTGCATGGCGATGAAGGCGGCGATCTCGTTCTTCGTGCCGCCCAGGAAGTTGACGTTCTTCGGATCCAGCGAGGCGCCGCTCAGGGTGTTGCAGTACGCCCGCATCACGTCCTTGAGCGCCGCCAACTGGCGCACGTCCGCGACGGATTGGATCTGATAGTTCGTCAGGGGCTTCAGCTTGCTCCCGAGATTTCCCTGGGGCGAGACCAGCATGAAGGAAGCCGCGCCCAGGACGTCGATGCGGCATCGCTCCGAGAACCTCTTCCGGAGCCCGATGGCGGCCTCCTTCACGGCGTTCTCGCGGTGCGACAGGCTCCGGAAGAGCCAGCCTTCGTCGCAGATGAGCTCCAGCTCTGACTCGTCGACCCCCCGGCCCTTCTGCTTGAGGAGGTCGCTGCTGACCAGCAGCTTCGCCACCCCCGAAGGGCTGTCATTCACCTCCTGGCCGATGCAGTAGACGTAGATGTCGACGTCCTGGATGTCCGTGACGAGCGTCTTCTTCTTCGTGATGACCTCGTTCTCGCCCTTGCCCGCCTTCTCATCCTCCAGCGAGTAGGCCTGCACGCGGAGCTGCGTGCTGCTGGAGCTTGCGACCTCCGCCAGGCTCACCCCCTTCTTGAACTCCGACGTGACGGACTGGTTCACGTAGGTCCCACTCTTGGCGAGCTTGGGCGCGTGCACGAGCAGGGAGTTGGCGAGGATGTTCACGCCGGACCGCACCAGCCAGTGCACCTCATGGCCATAGCGGATGGCCTGTTCGACCGCGTCGATCGCCGCGTTCCCACCCTGGACGACGATCCGCTTGCGCTTCTTCCCGTTCACCACGAGGAAGCGCATGAGCTGATCCATGTCCATGATCCGCCGGTCCCGCTCCCACCCCTTGGGGACCTTGATGCCGTTGGCCTCCGTGGGCTTGAGGTAACTCCCGTTGCCCGTCATCAGGAGCAGCTCGCGGGCCTTGATGGGGTCACGCACCTTCTCGGACTTCATCGGCGTGAAGGTGATCTCGAAGTGCGCCTTGTCCTCGTCGTCGTCCCGCTTCCACTCGATCTTCGTCACGTTGCCCCAGACACGGGTCAGCCCCCGGTTCATGGCGCGGCCGATGACGTTCAACCACTCGTCCTTGAAGCTCTCGCGGGTCGTGTAGCCCTGGGACTGCTCGAACAGGACCTCCTCTCCGCCCACGGAGTCACTTGTGCTGAAGACCTTCTCCCACTCGGCCTTCACCGTGCTCCGGGACTGGGTGTTCTTGAAGGAAGAGAGCGGCCGGGTGCTGATGACCTGGCGGGTGTGATTGACGACGTAGTTGCCGCCTCGCCCCGTGTACCGGTCGTTCTTGCCGATGTGCCACGGATTGCTCATGCCGATGAGCACCGTGTTCTTGAGCACGGCGCGCTCGGACGTGAGGTCCAGGAGCGACTTGTCCTCCGGGGCCTTCTGCATGTCGATGTCCTTGTCACCGACGAACAGCAGGTGCTTCAGCGCCTTCCTGCGAGCCTCCTCGTTCTTGATCTTCCCGAACTGCTTCTTGAACTGCTCCCGGACGTCCGACGTGAGGTCGGACCCCATGCGCGCATCGAGGTAATACATGGCACCGCCACCGGCGCCGATGATGGCCTTGTCGAAGATGGACATGGGGTCCTCCCGGAGGTCACGGGCCTACTGGCCGTTGTACTTGAGGTCGCGCGGGTTCACGGGCTGCGTGCCACGGAGCAGGTCGACGGCCTCGAAGGCCCTCATGCCGCTGTTGCCCTGCGTCGCCGCCTGCCACGCGGGCAGCGACTTGAAGGCGAACACCATGTCGAAGTCCATGGGCACCGTCCCGGGATCCAGCGGCACGTTGCCCGGGTTGTCCTGGAACCACTTCATCCAGGCCGCGGAACCGGGCTGCTCGAGGACCAGCGCGTCGCCCACGACCGTCGGCGGCATCGTGGTGGTGGGCAGCAGGAACGTCTTCATGGGCCACTCCGCCACGCTGTGGCAGCTCATGCACGACGAGGCCTGCACGGCCGGCACGATCTGCCCGTTGAAGGAGGCCGGTGCCACCACCGCGCCGTCGTTCGGGCCGGACAGACGGCCACCCCACCCCAGCGTCGCCGTGGAGTACGCGGGCGCCGCGGGGTTGATGACCGTCTCCTGCAGCGGCGTGCCCGGGTTCAGCGTGGAGTTGACGTTGGGATCATCCCCCCACATCGCGCCCAGGGGGATCATCTTGTCCCAGGGACTGCCGGGCACTCGCATGTCGTAGACGAGCGTGGAGAACACCCAGCCCGTCTTGGGCGCCGTCTTGGTGTCCTTGACGATGATGTCGAACTGCATGATCGACGCGTTCATCGTCACCGGCTTCGCGCCCGTGGGCCCGTTGGGCGGCGGCACGTAGACGGGCCACAGCGACGCGCCCTGCATCACCGGCCAGTCCTTCGCCAGCGCGCTGGTCAACGCCACCTTGATGACAATGGACCCTTCCGGGAACTGCGCGGACGTGTTGGTGAGCGTGGGGCTCATGGCCGTCTTGCCCCACACCTGCCCCAGCGCGGACGCCGCCACCTTGTCGTAGTAGGTGAGCACGTACGTCGTCATGTCGACCTTGAGGCCGGACGCGGCGAAGGTGGCCGCGGGGAACTCGGAGCCCACGTACGTGCCGTGGATGCTCTCACGGATGGAGGCGAGCCACGGCTCGTTGTACCAACCCTCCTTCGCCGCATCCCACCGGGGATAGTTGTAGAGCAGCGTCTGCATGGACGGCGCGATGTAGGCCTTCAGCGCGTTGACGTACGCGAGCGCGTTCGCCTTGGAGATGGGCTGCCCCCTGAGCGCGGCGATCCACGGCGGATTGGCGGGCGGCGCCACGGGCGTTTGCGGATAGTCGTGGCTCAGGCTGAACATCGGGCCCGAGTACTGCCAGGACGGCGGAATGCTGCCGTTGCTGTCCGCGAAGGGGTTGGCGTTCACGGAGTTGCGCTCGAACGCCTCGCGAGCCGCGGCGAACGGCGTGCGGGCCTTCACGGGCTCCGCGGGCGCGGTGGCGGAGACCGGCACCACGTTGGCGGTGGGCGCCTTCTTGGGCGGAGACTTTGATTCCGCCGCGTCGGCCTCCGGCACCTTGCAGCCGGAGAGGGACAGCGCCACGCAGCCGGTAAGGCTCAGGACGCCTGACATCAGGGATTGGCGAGAACGCTTCATGGACGAGCAGACCTTCGTGGGCCACACCGCGCCCGAGTGGGGTGGTACGCGAGACCGTGCGACAGGGCGGCGGACCCGCTGTCCGCCGCGTCCGCCCTGCACTGCATGCGGCGATCCACTTCCCAGGAATGCGTCGTTTCCTCTGCGAGCCGGCTTCGGCGGCACGCCCACCCGCTCGAAGCGCGTCTTCACCGCAAGCGATTGCGTTCGCGCGCGACGCACGTACCGCCCCCCTCCCCGCGGTCCAGGGTCCCCCTCACCCCGTGAAGGATGACGGCTCGACTCCCGGCGTCACGGCGCGGATGGACGCTTGCGCGCGGAGGGCTTGGGCTTGAACGCGTCGCTGCGCGGGTGGAACTCGTCGTACACCTTGCGCAGGCGGGCGCCGTTGACGTGCGTGTAGATCTGCGTCGTCGCCAGGTCCGCGTGGCCCAGCATCTGCTGCACCGCGCGCAGGTCCGCGCCGCGCTCCACCAGGTGCGTGGCGAACGAGTGGCGCAGCTTGTGCGGCGACAGCGGCTTCAGGATGCCGGCCTTCAACGCGTAGCGCTTGAGCAGCTTCCAGAAGCCCTGCCGCGTGAAGCCCTCCCCGCGCGGCGTGACGAACAGAGCGTCCGCCTGGCGCTTGCCCAGGAACTCCGGCCGCGAATGGGCCAGGTACTCCTGGACCTTCTCAATCGCCACGCGCCCCAGCGGGACGATGCGCTCCTTGGAGCCCTTGCCCCGGGTGACGAGGTAGCCGGACGTGAGCTGCACGTTGTTGAGCTCCAGCGTGCACAGCTCCGTCACGCGCAGGCCGGTGGCGTAGAGCACCTCCAGCATGGCCTTGTCGCGCAGGCCCGTGACGGTGCGCTCGTCGGGCGCGGCGAGCAGCTGCTCCACCTCCTCCAGCGTGAGGAACACGGGCAGCTTCCGGGGCGACTTCGGCGTGTCCACGTCCTCCGTGGGGTCCTTGTCCGCCAGCCGCTCCGCCACGAGGAAGCGGTGGAAGACGCGCAGCGCGGCCAGATGGCGCGCCTGGCTGCGGCGCCCCAGGCCCCGCTTGCCCAGCGTCACCAGGTGCGCGAGCACGTCCTCCTGTTTGACGCGCGCCACGTCGTCCTTGCCGCGCGAGCGCAGGTCCTCGAAGTACACGGTGAGGTCCGCCGCGTAGGCGTCCACCGTCTTGCCGGACAGGCCCCGCTCCGCGCGGATGAAGGCGATGAACGCGTCGAGCAGTCCTTCCATGGTCCCCGGAGGCTACCGGACGCGCTCCCGAGGGCAACTCCCTGACGGCCCCACCCGTCACGACGTTGCCTTCACCCCGGGAAGCGGTCCACCCTGCCGCTTCCCACACTCGAGGAGTGACGAAGATGCGTGCACAGGCATGGATGTGGATGGCGGTCCTCACGCTGGGCAGCGTGGGCACGACGGCCCTGGCGCAGACGCCCGCGCCCGTGGCGAAGGAGCAGAAGACCCGGACGGGCAAGGTGAAGAGCGTCAGCCCGTCCAGCATCCAGCTGGAGGGCACCACCGCGGATGCCCCACCGCTCACCTACGTGGTGGACACGACGAAGCCCCAGCTCACGCAGACCCTCCAGGGCATCCGGGCTGGGGACTCCGTGAAGCTGACCTACGCCCCCAACGACGTGGGCGCGAAGGTCGTCACGGACGTGCAGAAGCAGTAGCGCCTGTCGGCGGCCCCGGGCGCCTTCAGGCCTGGGGTTCCGCCGAGGCCTCCTGGGCGTGCGCGCGCTCCAGCGCCTCCACCACCCAGGGCCAGCCCACCAGGATGTTGCCCGGCGAGCGCAAGCACGCGTCCGCCACCGCCAGCACCTCCGCCGGCCGCGAGCGCACCGCCAGCGCCAGGTGACGGCTCAGGAACGGGTGCGGCAGGTAGCTCAGGTTGTGATGCCTCACCGGCACCCAGCGCAGCGTGGGCTTCCCCGTGAAGCGCTCCACCGCGTACGCCACCGCCTGCGCCAGCACCTCCAGCGCGTAGAACGGCAGCCGGAACGCGCACATCAGGAAGGCCACCAGCGCGCTCGCCGCCACCGCGCCCGCGAAGGACACCGTCGAGGCGCTGCTCCACACCAGCATGGGCACCAGGCTGGTGGCGATGGCCGCCACCTGCACGTTGCGCACGGAGGGACCGCGCCCGCTGGACAGGCCGCCAATGCTCCCCGCGGACAGGCCGGACACGATGCCCAGGCACAGGCCCACCGTCATCGCCGCCGCGCCTCCATGCTCCGGACCGAAGGCACCGCCCGCCGTGGCGTGCAGCCCCGCCAGCATGGACACGCTCGCCAGCGAGCCCAGCAGCACGCCCGACGCGAGCCCCGACACCAGCGCCACCACCAGCCCCACCGCGCTGCACAGCCCGGCGGAGACCAGGTACACGCCCCGCATCGGCACGCCCATCAGCCGCAGCCCCAGCCCCGCGAGCACCGTGAGGAGGGGCGACAGCACGACGAGCAGCAACAGCATCCGCGCCACGAAGGCCCCGGCGGCGCGGCCTCCTTCGGCTTGTTCTCGCCACAGCTGCCCGATGCGGCCCGCGGGCGAGCGGATGCCCGCTTCGCGCAGCCGGTAATGCAAATCAATGGGACGGAGCACCAACAGGCCCAGCAGCGCGAGCGCGCCCGGCACCCGCTCCGGTGAGTCGACGACAGGCGTTGCTGGTAGGTCCCCCTCAGCCAAGGCTTCCCCCTCTGGAATGGATTTCAGGACTCCAGACTACCCTTGCCTTGCCTCAGGATTTCAAGCGTATCGCCTATCAGTGAAACCACCGTGGACGGCTCGTTCAAAGTGACGCCTCCGTCAAGAATCAAATCCAGCCCATGCCCCAGCGCCGTCTTGATATCCCGAGCGTCCGAAAGAACCGTACCGTCGGTATGGGTTGCCGACGTGGTGATGAGCGGGCGGCCGAGCGCTTTCGCCAGCTCGCGGGGCAAGGCAGCGTCCGGCACTCGCAGGCCCACCTGCTTCTGCTTCGTCATCATCACCTCTGGCACCAGGCGTGTGGCCTCCAGGATGAAGGTGAAGGCACCCGGGGTGAGCCCCTTCATGGCGCGGTAGGCGAAGTTGCTCACGTGCGCGTAGCGGGCCACGTCCGACAGGTCCGGACACAGCAGTGACAAGGGCTTCTTCTTGTCGCGGCCCTTGAGCTGGTACAGCCGCTCAATGGCTTTCTTTGCGTTCAAATCACAGCCGATGCCGTAGTACGTGTCCGTGGGATAGGCGATGAGGCCGCCCTTCTCCAGCACCTCCACCGCGCGTGCGATGTGGCGGGGCGAGGGGTGTTCCACGTCCACCTCGAGGATGGGAGCGACGGCGGCGGGCATGACGGGAGGCTCCTGGAAGAGGCCACCCCCGGGGTGAGGGGGTGTGCCCCCACTATGCGCCGCCGCCCGCCTCCTCCGCACGGATTTCGCCACTGCCCATCAGCGCGCGCCGGGTGAGGACGGGCCCCACCAGTTCGTGCGCGGTGATCATCGCGATGATGAGCACCTCCACCTGCGGCCCGAAGGTCGGGAAGGTGCGCGACACCAGCGCAGCCAGGCCGAACGTCACGCCCGCCTGGGAGATGAGCCCCATCCACAGGTAGCGCTTGAGGCGCGGGTCCTCCGCGGGCGCGAACCTGCGGCACGCTCCCCAGATGGCCAGGCCGCGCAGCGCCACGAGCAGCAGCGCCGCCGGTCCCACCGTCACCAGCGTGTCCAGCCGCAGCCCCGCCCCCGCCGCGGCGAAGAAGAGCGCGAACACCGGCAGGCCCGCCTGGTTGATGGCGTGGTGGATGCGCCGGCCCTCGCGCTCGTCCAGGTTCGCGATGAGCGCTCCGGCCGCCAGCGACACCAAGAGCGGCGACAGGTGCAGCCGCGCCCCGCCTTCCGCCGCCGCGAACGACAGCCCCACGAGGAACAGCGGCAGCTCCCGGTTGACGCCTCGCATGTACAGGAGCATCGCCACGGCCAGCAGGCACCCGACCGCCACGGAGCCGAACAGCTCCCACCCCACCCCGCCCACCAGCGCGGGCAGATCCAGGCCGCTGCCGAACGTCGCGCGGGTGACGCCCGCCGCCAGGCCGAAGGCCACCATCACGAACAGGTCCCCGATGATGACCAGCGCCATCAGGAACTCCGTGAAGGAGCCGCGCGCGGACGTCTCCTGCACGATGGCGATGGTCACCGTGGGGGAGAACGACACCACCACCGTGGACATGAGCGCGCTCACCGCCAGCGCCTGCGGCACGCTCATGGGGGTCAGGAACGGCAGCACGGGCTTGAGCGCGAACGTCGCCGCGAAGCACACCGCGAACGTCAGCCCGCACACCGTCGCGCAGAGCAGCGCCACGCGCGCGCCCACCCGGCGGATGAGCCCCAGGTGCAGCTCCGTGCCCGCGACGAGCGCGATGAGGCTCACCGCCAGGCCCTTCACCAGCTCCAGGCCCTTCACGCCCGCGTTGGGGATGAAGCCCAGCGCGTACGGCCCCACCGCCACGCCCACCAGCAGGTAACCGGTGAGGCGCGGCAGGCCCATGCCCTTGGCCACCTTGCCCGCGAACAGGCCGCACAACAGCAGCGCGCCCGCCGCCAGCAGCACCGGCGTGCCCGCGTCCGCGCGCACCACCTGCGCCTGGGTGATGGCCGCCAGGAGCCCCATGAGCAGCAGCAACCGGAAGATGGACCCCTTCACGCCACCACCCCCGCGTCACCCTCGGGAGGTGTGTTGCGCGAAGTCGTGGCCCTGGGCTCCGCTGCCAGCACGTGCCGGAAGGCTCCGTGCGCGAGCATCTCGTTGACGACCGCGCCCACCGCCACCACGTCCAGCACGCGCTGAGACAGCGAGCCCGGCACCAGCATCACGTACTCGGCCACCAGGCACAGCGCCAGGCCGCCCTGGGAGATGAGCGCGTAGCCGAAGCGCGGAGGCAGGTCCAACACGCCCGCCGTGAGCCGCTGCGCGAAGCGTCCCCCCAGCACCTTGCCCAGGAAGCGCAGCCCCACGAACGCGGGCAACAGCGCCCAGGCGGACATGTCACGCGCGTGGATGTGGCTGCCCACCAGGAACACCAGCACCAGGTACGTGGGCCGCTCCACGCGCGAGAGCGCCCGCGCCACCCGCTCCGCCGTGCGCCCGCCCATCAGCGCCAGCGTCGCGCCGCACGCCACGCCCGCCAGCAGCGACGACAGCCGCAGGTACGCCGCCGCGCCGCCCACCAGCGCCACCATGCCCAGCGTCACCGTGGTCTGCTCCGCCAGGTCCTTCAGCGAATACGTGAGGAACGCCAGCAGCGCCCCGCACGCCACGCCCAGCAGCAGCGTCAGGCTCAGGAGACCCAGCCCTTCCGCCGCGTTGCCGGTGACGCCCAGCACCAGGCCCAGCGCGAGCACGCCCAGGCCCACCGCGTCGTCCATCATCGTGAGCAGCGCCACGCCCAGACCGCGCGCGCGCTCCATCCGTCCGTTGCGGTAGCCCAGCACCGCGAAGTGGCCGGAGGACAGGCTCGCCGCCGCGCCCAGGAGCGCCGCCGCGCCCACCGCCATCAGGGGCCTGAGGCCCATGGACAACAGCAGCGGCACGGACAGCGGCAGCGCGACGAAGAGGAACGCCGTGCCCGCGTGCGCGACCGCCGCCGCGTACACGGGCCGAGGCAACAGCCGCAGCAGGCGCGGCTCCAGGTTGAGCCCTAGAAGCACGCCCCCCGTCCCCAGCCCCAGCGCCACCAGCGGGCGCAGGGACTCCAGGTTGCCCACGGTGAGCACGCCCAGGAGGGACGGGCCCAGGAGGGCCCCGAAGATGAGGAACATCAGGCCGCTGGCCGCCAGCTGTGCCAGCGCCGGGAAGCGGCCCGGAGCCAGGAGCGACCGGCTGGACGCGAGCAGCGACAACGCCGCGACGATGAGAAAGACGAGCAGCGCTTGCACGCAACGTGCTTACACCCGTGCGCCCCCGCGCGTCATCCACGCCGATGCGTGGGCGCCGCCAGGACAGGCAGGGCCACCAGGCGACCCATGGGTGGGTCGTCCGCGTCCATCTCCAACTGCACGCGCTGGAGCATGCGATCCAACTCCTCCTGCGGGAGCGCGGGCAGCACGCTCACCAGGACGATGCGGTCCTCGTCCGCGCCCAGCGCGAGGCTGCGCAGCCCGGCGAACACCGGGACCTCCGCGGACAATGCCGCGGCGGCGCTGCGCGCTCGGATGACCATCGGTTCCGGGATGCCAAACTCCCGGAGCCGGCGGATCGCCCGCTCAGTCGTCTCCACCTGTTCGAGGAACGTGATGACCAGGTACACGCGGCCGTCATACCGGAAGACCGCGCTTCCTGTCCCCCGTTACTCGTTGCCACCCGGCTGCGCGGGCTCTTCCGGCGGCTTCACCGGAGCGGAGGTGCCCTCGGCCGCGGGGGCATTCCCGCCGGCGGCCTGGCTCTCCATGGCGGCGCGGGCGGCGCGCTTGCCCTCTTCAATCAGCTTCTTGACCTTCTGCCCGCCCTTGCGGCCGATCTCCTCATAGAAGTTCGGCCCGCGGGTGGCCTTGACGCGGTCGCCACCCTTCTTGCCGATCTCCTCGTAGAACTTCGCGCCGCGCTCGGCCTTCACGGTCTCGCCGCCCTTGCGGCCGATCTCCTCGTAGAAGGAGCGTCCGCGCTCGGCCTTCACCGTCGCTCCACCCTTGCGGCCAATGGTCTCGTAGAACTCGCGACCGCGCTCGTTGCGGACAGTCTCGCCGCCCTTACGCCCGGCCTCAGCCACCGTCATGCTGCCCTTGTTGTCCTTGTCCGACATGTCCGTGTCTCCTCTCGTGACTGACCAACCCCGTCCGCGCCTTGGTGTCCCTTGCCTGAAACCTTGGGACGGAAGCGCCCCGATGCAAGCAAGCTCCGTACACCGCCAGCCGTTCTCTCCTGACATTGCATGCATAATCCCCAAGGATTTCGCGCGCTTGTCAGGCCTGCTGGGCATCCGGCCGGGACGGGTGATTGCCCGGCAGGACGCTCTCGTTGTTCACAACAATTCAGTCCACGTTGCCGATTCCCTGCTCGGATCCCACCTTGTGCGCAACGCCTGACACATGTGCCCGCGGGCGGTGGGGGAGGTTCTTTTGGCGAGTGTCAGGAACGGACTGAAGACCTGGTTGCGAATCCTCGCGCCCATGGTCGTCTCCATTGGCGGTCTGGTGATGCTCCGGCTGTTGGGGCCGGACTTCATCGATCAGCGCACCATCCGGGAGTTGCTGTTGCCTCTGGGCGACTACGCCCCCCTGGCGTACGTGGCCTTCCTGGCCGTGCGGCCCCTGACGCTCTTGCCAGGTCAGGTCCTCACCGCGGTGGGCGGCATGATGTTCGGGACTCTCGCCGCCACCCTCTATTCACTAACGGGCAGCTTCCTGTCCGCCACCCTGCTCTACTTCGTTGCTCGCAAGCTGGGCACGCGGCCCATGCAGCGGCTGTGCGGCAGCAAGTACCCGGCTATCGCCAAGGCGGCGCGGCGGCACGACTTCCAGTTCGCGTTCCTGGCGTGCCTCAATCCGTTGTGCCCCACGGACATCATGCTGATCGCCGGCGCGGCGAGCGGCGCGCGCTTCTGGCCGTCCGTGCTGGGTGTCGTGCTGGGCACCATCCCGGGCACCTTCCTCACCGCGCAGTTCGGCAGTGGCCTCGCGCAGGGCCGCACGGTGATGACCGCCGTATCCGCTGTGGGCATGGTGGTGTCGCTGGTGCTGGGCGTCATCTTCGGCCGCCGGTTCTACAAGGAGGTCAACGAGGCGTCGGTGGAAGTTCCCACGCCCGAAGCGGAAGCCCCCCGCGGCCTGCCCGCCGCGAAGGAAGCGCTCACCACGCCGTGACGGCGCGCAGCTCCTCCACCAGGTGCTGGAGGAGCGCGCGGACGCGGGGCACGGACTGGCGCCCTGGCAGGCACAGCGCGTGGACCGGAGGCCCTTCCGCGGCGTACTCCGCCAGGACCTCCACCAGCGCGCCCTCGCGCAGCCGTGCATCGCTCATGAAGTCCAGCACCTGGCAGAGCCCGGCACCCGCGGCGGCCAGGTCCAGCAGCGCCGGGCCGTGATCCACGTCGATGGCCGCGCGCGTGCGCACCACTCCGGCCTTGTCGCCACCGGGTGATTCACGGAAGTGCCACTCGCGGGTGATGCCGCGCGGATCCACGAACTTCAGGCACGCGTGGCGCTCCAGCAGTGACGGGTGCTCCGGCGTCCCGTGCCGCGCCAGATAGGCCGGCGACGCCAGCGTCATCCATCGCGTGGAGAACAGCCGCCGCGCCACCAGGCTGGAGTCCTCCATCCCGCCCACGCGGATGGCCACGTCGACCTGCTCCTCCACCAGTTTGCTGAGCCGGTCGCTCATGCGCACGTGCAGCGTGAGCTGCGGGTGGCGGGCCTGGAGCCGCGCCAGCCGGGGCAGCAGCACGGGGCCCAGGATGAACGGCAGCGACACCGTGACCGGTCCTTTGGGCGCGCGGTGCGCCTGGGCCACCGTCTCGCGGGCGGCGCGGATCTGCGCCACGGCCTCTCGCGCCCGCTCCAGGAAGGCGACGCCTTCGGACGTGAGGGCCACCTGCCGGCTGGTGCGCTCCAGGAGCCTGGCGCCCAGCTCCTCCTCCAGCTTCCGCACCGCCTTGCTCACCGCCGCGACGGTGACGCCCAGCCGCTCCGCCGCCTTCCGGAAGCTCCGCTCCTCCGCCACGTGGAGGAAGGGCAACACGCCCGTGAACAGGTCCATGGGCCGCATTGTCAACCCAGGGTTGATGATGGTTCAACCTGGACGTGCTCACGGTCGTCCGGGTTGACGATTAGGGTTCACCCCACACGAAAGGGAGTCCTCATGAAGATCGCGATCCTGGGTACGGGCATGGTGGGCGAGACGCTGGGCAGCAAGCTGGTGGCGCTGGGCCACGAGGTGCGCATGGGCTCGCGCACGCCGGACAACGCGAAGGCCGCCGCGTGGGTGAAGAAGTCCGGGGGCAAGGCTTCGCAGGGAACGTTCCGGGACGCCGCCGCGTTCGCGGAGCTGATCTTCAACTGCACGCTGGGCAATGCCTCGCTGGACGTCCTGAAGTCCGCGGGTGAGGAGGCCCTGCGCGGCAAGGTGCTGGTGGACGTGTCCAACCCGCTCGACTTCACCAAGGGCATGCCGCCGGTGCTCTCCACGCCTCCGGATGACTCGCTGGGCGAGCAGCTCCAGCGCGCCTTCCCGTCGCTGAAGGTGGTGAAGACGCTCAACACCATGAACTGCGAGGTGATGGTGGATCCGTCACGGGTGCCGGGAGATCACGACGTCTTCGTGTCCGGCAACGACGTGGACGCCAAGGCCCGCGTGAAGCAGCTCCTCACGGAGGGCTTCGGCTGGAAGCACGTCATCGACCTGGGCGACATCACCACCGCCCGCGGCACCGAGGCCTTCCTCCCGCTGTGGCTGCGCCTGTGGGGCACGTTTCGCACCGGCGACTTCAACATCCACGTCGTGAAGCGCTGAAAACCATGCCGGGTGTCTGGAATTGACCAGGCGCGTCAGGCACGGGATGTGGATTGCGGGGCCATGACGCGGGGGAACGCAACTTCCCGGGCAAGGAGCGGATAACCTACCCAAACCCACTTCCCCCGGTGGTTGGAGGTTCTCATGAGCACGATCGACCGCACCCGTTCCCTCGCCGTGCCGTCCTCCACTTCGAAGACGGCCGCGGAGCCGCTCGCGAAGAAGCCGGTGGCGCATCAGCCCGCGTTCCAGAAGTCCTCCTTCGAGCAGTCGCCGTCGCGCGCCGCCACGGCGAACCTGGCGGGCGCCGCGCCTGCGCAGAAGAACGGGCTGTTGGGCGGCCTCATCGACGCGGCGGTGGGCGGCATCAAGGACATCCCCCGCTTCCTGCAGATGGGCGCGGACGTCTTCAACGCCACCACGGTGAAGGAGATCACCAGCCTGTTTGGCGGCGCGAAGCCGGACCGCGCGCAGGACGGCATGTTCGTGGGCGCGGGCGGCAAGGTGCTTCCGGCGACGACGAAGCTGGGCGACGTGCCGGGCATCACGCCGAAGAACAACCCGAACCCGGACAAGACGATCCTCTACGTCAACGGCATCATGACGCCGACGGCGGGCCAGGTGAACGAGATGCAGGCGCTGGCGGACAGCTCCGGCGCGAAGGTGGTGGGGATCCACAACGCGACCGAAGGCCTGGTGAAGGACCTGGGCCAGTGCGTGACGGACAAGCTGGACAAGGGCAAGAACCCCGCCGTGGACACGCTGGCGGACACGCTCTACTCGGAGCTGAAGGCCGGCCGCGACGTGCACCTGGTGGGCTACAGCCAGGGCGGCCTCATCACCGCGCGAGCGCTGAACGACGTGGCGAAGCGGCTGCGCGTGGAAGACGGGCTGTCCCCCGCGCAGGTGGAGGCGAAGATGAGCCACCTGCAGGTGGAGACCTTCGGCGCCGCGTCCACGAAGTACCCGGACGGCCCGCAGTACGTGCACTACGTCAACAACGCGGACCCCGTGCCCACGCTCACCGGCCTGGGCGGCGACGTGGATCCGCTGGCCTTCCTGAAGGACGCGGGCAAGGGCGCGGTGGTCCACCGCTTCACCGACGGCAACCTGAACCCCATCAGCAACCACATGCTGGACACGCTGTACCTGAAGCACCGCGTGGACTTCGACCAGGCCCGGCAGAACCAGTTCTAGTTCCAGGGCCCCAGGCGCCGGGCCGCGGCTAGGATGCCGCGCCCATGAAGCCCTTCCCTGTCGCAACCGCCCTCACCATCGCCGGCTCTGATAGCGGCGGTGGCGCGGGCATCCAGGCCGACCTCCGCACCTTCTCCTTCCACCGAGTGCACGGCACCAGCGCCGTGACGGCCATCACCGCGCAGAACACGCGAGGCGTCACGCGCGTGGACCTGCTCCCGCCCGAGTCCGTCACCGCGCAGGTGGACGCCGTCGCGTCGGACATGCGCGTGGACGCGGTCAAGGTGGGCATGCTGGCCCAGCGCCCGCTCATCGAGGCCGTGGCGGATCAACTGGCCCGCGTGTCGCTGGGCCCCATCGTGGTGGATCCCGTGATGGTGTCCCGAGCGGGCTCGCAGCTCATCGACAATGAGGCGGTGGAGGCGCTGCGCGCGCGCATGCTGCCCCTGGCGGCCATCCTCACGCCCAACCGCCATGAAGCGAAGCTGCTCGCGGGCATGGACATCCAGACGCTGGAGGACATGCGCGAGGCGGCACGGCGCATCCACGCCCTGGGCTCCCGCGTGGTGCTGGTGAAGGGCGGCGGCATGCCGGGCGCGCTGCGCGGCACGGACGTGTGGTTCGACGGGACGCGCATGGAGACGCTGTCCGTGGCGCCCGTGGACACGCCGAACACGCACGGCACTGGCTGCACGCTGTCCGCCGCGATCGCCGCGAGGCTCGCGCTGGGGACCCCGCCGCTGGAGGCCGTGCGGCTCGCGAAGGAGTACGTCACCTCCGCCCTGCGCTACCCGCTCGCCGTGGGCCATGGGAACGGCCCGATCGGGCACTTCTTCCCGCTGACTCACGACCAAACATAGACATTAAATGCAATTGATTGTATTCAATTGCAGATACTCAGCAAATGAAACATGTATTCAATTGATACATGTTTCATTGGGTGGGTCGAGACTCACTGAAACTGTGTTCATGTGGGCATGGCGATCCTGATCGGGCAGGTGGGTGTAGGCGCTGGCGGTGATTGTCCGCCGACAAACGGCGCACCTTGCCCACCTGATCACTGTTTCATGTAGGCACGGCCGATCAGGACCCCAGGACTGATCAGCCGTTCAGACCTGGGTGCACTGAAAATGGCTAAAAGTCTGTTCAGTGCCTGTTCAGGCGCACGAATGGGTCCGAGAAAAACCACGGAAAGACCGTTCAGTGCTTCGTCGCGTCGGAATCGAGCCCGTCGATGCCCGGCATCCGCTGCGCGAGCAACCCGAGCAGCTCCTGGGTGGACAGGCGGGCGGCGGCGTCCTTGCCCTCCAGCACACCGGCCACCAGGGCCCGCTTCTGCTCATGGAGCGAGAGCATCTGCTCCTCGATCGTCCCACGAGACACCAGCCGGTAGACCGTGACGGGTCGCTGCTGGCCGATGCGGTGGGCGCGATCGGAGGCCTGATCCTCCACGGCGGGGTTCCACCAGGGGTCCAGGTGGATGACGCTGGTGGCGGCCGTCAGGTTGAGACCGAAGCCGCCTGCCTTGAGTGAAATCAGGAACAGGGGGGCGTCGCCCTCCTGGAAGGCACGCACGCGGTCCGCCCGGGCGCTGGCGGGGGTGGAGCCGTCCAGGTACTCGTAGGCGATGCCCTGGGCATCCAGCACCTCGCGCACCAGCGCCAGGTGGGACGTGAACTGGCTGAACACCAGTGCACGGTGGCCTTCCTCGCGCAGCTCCTGGATGAGCTCCAGGAAGCGCTCCAGCTTGGAGGACTCCAGCTTGGACGCCTTGTCGTACAGGCGCGGGTGCGACGCGAGCAGCCGCAGCCGCGTCAGCGCCGCCAGTACCTCGATGCGCCGCTCCTGGTCCTTCATCTTCGCCTTGCGCGTCTCCAGGTCGGACAGCGCCGCCAGCCGCGCGTCCTCGTAGAGCGTCCACTCCGGCGGGGACAGGACGACAGGCACGTGCACGTCCGTGCGCGGCGGCAGCTGTGCCTCCACCTGTGCCTTGGTGCGGCGCAGCAGGAAGGGCTGGAGCACGCGGGCCAGCGCGGGCGCGGCAGTCGGATCCACCTGCTTCTCGATGGGCGCGGCGAAGCGGTTGCGGAACGCCTCCAGGCTGCCCAGGAGCCCCGGGAAGACGACCGCGAAGAGCGACCACAGCTCGCCCAGGTGGTTCTCCAGCGGCGTGCCGGACAGCGCGAACTTGAAGTCGCTCTGGAGCGCTCGCGCCGCCCGGAAGCGCTGCGTGGCCGCGTTCTTCAGCTGCTGGGCCTCGTCGAAGACGATGGTGGAGAAGCGCAGCGCGGCCAGCCGCTCGATGTCGCGCACGAGCAGGCCGTAGCTGAGCACCAGCACGTCGCGAGGCCCCAGCCGCTCCAGCGTGCCGCCCCGGTCCTCCGCGTCGGAGAAGATCGTCACCTTCAGCGACGGCGCGAAACGCTTCGCTTCGTCCCGCCAGTTGAAGGCGACCGACGTGGGGGCAAGCACCAGCGCGGGCCCCTGCTTCGCGCGATCCAGCAGCACGGCCAGGGCCTGCACCGTCTTGCCCAGGCCCATGTCGTCCGCGAGCACCCCACCCGCGTTCCACGACGCCAGCCGCGTGAGCCAGCGGAAGCCTTCGAGCTGGTAGTCGCGCAGCTCCGTCTTGAGCGCCGCGGGCACCCGGGGCTTCAGCTCCTTCGCCGCGAAGATGCGCTCGACCAGCGTCTTCCAGGACGCATCCGCGTCGATGAGCGCGCCCGCGGTGCCCAGTCCCGCCAGGGCCTCCGCCGCGGACGGGCCCACCTCCAGCCCGTGCTTCGACAGGTACGTGTGATCCGCCAGCTTCTCCAACTGCTCGCGCAGCGCCGCTTCGATCTCCACCCACGTGCGCGCGTCCACCTGGACAAAGCGTTCCTTGCGCCGGGCCGCGTCCAGGAGCCGCGCCAGCTCCACCCGCTCGCCCTCCACGGACAGGCTGCCCAGCACGCCGAACCACTCGCGCTTGCGCTCCAGGACGACCTTCAGGTCGCCCGCGCCCCGCTTGGGCACGAGCCGCATGGACGCGCCCACCCACTCCAGCTCCGGCCGGGGCTCCATCTCCGCGCACGCGGCCAGCACCGCCAGCCCGCCCTGCGCGCTGTGGAAGAGGAAGCAGAACGGAAGCTCCTGCGGCTCCGCCGTCTGCAAGGGCAACCGGGCCTGGAGCGCCGCGCCCGCCGTCAGCTCGCGCCCGAAGTCGCGCACCGCGTGGAAGGACCGCGTGTCGCGCCGCACGTGCACGTCGCGAGGTCCCTCACCGGGCAGATACGCCGGGCCATCCGGCAGCGCGCGCAGCCGCAGCTCCAGCCGCACCGAGCCCCCAGGCTGTCCTTCCAGCCGTAGCACCGGGAGCTGCTGCGGCGCGATGGACTCCCCCATCACGCTGCGAGGCATGGCCACCGGCAGGTGCACGGAGAGCTTCGACAGGTGCTCCAGCAGCGGCCCGTGACTCTCCGGAGGAAATGCGTTGCCGTGCCGCTGGAGCACCGTGGCCATGGCGCGCACCTCCGGGCTCACGTCCAGCACCGTGAGCACGTGCGCGCCTTCGTCCCAGAGGAACACCGCGTCCTCCGGCTTCGCCTTGCGCACGCGCTCCAGCAGCGGCGCGGGCAGTACGGTGCCGTCCACGCCCGCGTTCACCAGCACGGTGCCGCCCCGGTCCTCGGCGACCAGGCCCACCTTCTCGCGCTCGATGCGCACGGGGATGTCCTGCGTGCCCTCCAACGACAGGCGCGGATGATCAATCAACTCGAACAGCAGCGCGCGCGACGCGGGGGCCGTGCTGTCAGAGAGCAGCGCGGCGATGCGCGAGTCCGAGGGGCTGAGCTGCGAGCCATACTCCTGCAACAGCTTGCGCCGGCCGACCTTCGCCCCTGTCGTGCGCTGGCCCTTCTTCGTGCGCCGGTGCACATAGGGCGCGACCTCCACGCCGTACCCTTCGATGACGTCCAGCCGCCAGGAGATCTCCACGCCTCCGCCGCCGCCCGGGCTCTCCTCCACCGCCCGCTCCAGCGCACGCAGCGTCCGGGCCCACGCGGGCCGGACCAGCTCCTCCAGCGTCTCGCCGAAGTCCTCCGTCCAGCGCTGCCGCAGCCACAGGAGCGCCGTGTCCACCGCCGCCAGCTGGTGCACGCAGAACGTGGCGCCGCACGAACAATCCACCGTCACACCGGATGGACTGAACGTCAGCCGCGCGTCCGCGAGGATGAAGCCCGAGCCCGGCGGGGACACGGGCAGCTCGGAGATGCGCGTCTCCTTGAGGCGGAAGCCCGGCAGGTCCGGCTCCTCCACCAGCGCCTCCAGCGACAGCGCGCGCTCCGGACGCGGCGCGATGCTCGAAGGCACGCGAGCACGCCAGGCAAGCAACATCCCGTGGACCGTGTGCGTGCGCTTGTCTGTCGGGGGCGCGAGCCGCTCCGCGACGGAAGCCCGGGCATCGAGGGTGGCCTGCCGCTCGTTCTCCACGTAGCGCCAGGCGAGCTTCGGCAGCAGGTCCCGCATGCGCGGCGTGGGCAGCATCTCCGCCGTCCAGCGGTCGAGCGTGTCCTGGGCCAGCACCTCCACCAGCCTGCGGCGGGAGATGACCGCGCGCACCTGCGGCAGGTACGCGGCCTCCACGCGAGGCGTGAGCAGGGCCAGGCTCAGGCGCGACAGGTGCTCCAGTCCCTCCGCGCGCAGCCACGCGCGCAGGTCCGCCTCCGTCTGGAACGGGGGCGCGTGGGGATCCTGCGCGGGCTTGGGGCTGGACGGGGGGGACTGCTCGGCCATGGGGACTGACGACAACGAACGCGTCAGTCTACCTTGGCCATGCGGCGGCGATCACCGAGGAACTCTTCCACTCCCAGCACGATGTTCTTCGCCACCTCGTCCTGGAAGCGCTCGGACGCCAGGCGCTTCTCGTCCTCCGCGTGCGACAGGAAGGACGTCTCCACCAGGATGGCGGGCATCTTCGCGCCCAGGAGCACGTAGAACAGCGCCTCCTTGTGGCCCAGGTCCTTGATGCCGTCGTACTGGCCGGACAGGCCCGTCACCAGGTTGTGCTGCACGGCGTTCGCCAGCCGCGACGACTCCTCGGTGTTCGCCTTGGTGGCCAGGTCCGCCAGGATGAACTGGAGGTCGCTGATGCCCTTCTCGGAGGAAGCGTTCTCGCGAGCGGCCAGGCGGATGGAGTAGCGGTCCGCGGACGTGTTGAGCGTGTACGTCTCGATGCCGCGCAGCTTGTGCGTCGCCGCCGAGTTGCAGTGCACCGAGATGAACAGGTCTCCGTGCGCCTCGTTGGCCAGCTTCGCGCGGTCCTCCAGGCGGATGAACGTGTCGTCGTCGCGGGTGAGCACGACCTCCAGGCCCTTCTCCCGCAGGCCGTCCGCGACCTTCTTGGAGATGGCCAGGGCCACCTCCTTCTCCTTCGTCCCCGCCTTGCCCACCGCGCCGGAGTCATGGCCGCCGTGGCCCGGATCGATCACCACGCGGCGCACCTTCAGCCCCAGCTGCTCCGCCAGCGTCAGCTCCGCGTGGCGCGACTGCTTCGCCACGGCCTTGAGCCGCGCCTGCGCCACCTGCGCGTCCACCGGCGCCGTCACCGGGCGCGGAGCTTCCGGCTTCGTCTCCTGCTTCGACGCCAGCACCACGGGGGCGGCCGGCTTCGGAGCGACCGGGGCGCTGTCCACCACCGGAGCCGGAGCCTTCGTCGCCACGGCCGGAACCTCCACGCGGACCTCCGGCTTCGACGTCCCGTGCGAGGACGCCACCGCCTCCGGAGCCTTCGCGTCCGTGGCCCGGTCAGCGACGGTGGGCGCGTCCACGATGTTCGCCGAGGAGTCCTTCGTCGAGGTCTCGGAGCCCGAGGCCGGGACGTTCGGATCCAGGCGCGGCAGCACCGGCGACGGCTCGCGAGCGAGCTTGGAGATCGCATCCACCAGCGGCGAACTGGAGGGCGCGGCGGCGACGGCGGTGTCCGGCGTGGACTTCACCACCGGGGGCAGCGGCTTCACGGTGGGCTTCGCGGGCGGCGTCTTGCTGGGCGGGGGCAGCGAGGCCAGCAGCGACTTCAGCTCCTTGGCCTGGTCGCCCTTGGGGTTGGTGGCCAGCGATTCGTTGAGGACCTTCCGGGCCGCTTCCGGCTTGTCCAGGCGGTTGACGTGGATGCGCGCCAGCGCCAGCGCCGCGTCATCCGCGAGCCGGTGCTTCGGGTGCGCCTCCACCAGCTTGGAGTAGTCCGAGATGGCCGACTGCAGGTCCTCGTCCACGAAGGAGATGCGGCTCAGTTCCTGGAGCAGGTCGCCCGCGGTGAAGAGGGCATCGGGGGCGCGGTCGCTCTTGGGGAAGCGCGTGGCCACGGCCTCGAAGCGGTGCACCACGTTGAGCCAGTGGTGGCGCAGCTTGCGGCGGGACGCGTCGTCCTTCAGTGCGTAGTAGGCGCGGCGGGCCTGCTGGTACGCCTCCTCCGCTTCGTTGCGCTTGCCGGCTCCGACGGCGCTCGGGGCCGTGAGGAGCAGCACGGGCAGCACGAAGTGGGAGAAGCGAACGCGCATGGAAGCCTCCGGACGTTGCAGCTACAGGCGTGTGTCACACGGCCTCTGGGGGCCAGCAACTTTTCAACCCCACCTGTCCGTCCGTCAGCGCACCCAGCCCAGCGTCCGCGCCAGCTCCTCGTCGATGACGCGGCACCACCCCGGCTCGGAGGGAACCACGGCGGCCAACACCTTGCCGCCATTGCGCACCGGGGCCCGCTGGGGGCGGCAGCGAGCCCGCACAGCGCGCTTCACGTCCTGGCGGAAGAAGTGCGCGGGGAACACGGCCTCGCCCTTCCCTTCCGGCAGGTAGCCATCGTCCGGCGTGAGCCACACCAGCGCGCCCAGGCGCAGCGGCACCACCTCCCGGCGCCACAGCCGCCGCACCTCCCACGCGAAGCCGCCCAGGGCCACCAGCGCCCCCAGGCCCAGGCCCCAAGGCAGCAGGCCCACCCGGGCCGCCTGGGCCCGAGCATGGGTCGCCTCGCGAGGCCGCCCCGGCTGGGACGGATCCACCAGCAGCTGCACCCGGGCACCGTGGCCCAGGCCCGCGGCATGTTCCGCGGCCGTGCGCACGCCCGACACGGAGTGATCCTCGCCCGCGAACGTGTAGAGGACGTCCAGCGTGCCTTCCGCGTCTTCGTGCTGGCTCGGAGGGGGCGCATGGCTCGCGCCCACCAGCGCGTCCACCAGCTCCGCGCTGGATGTGAAGCGCTGCTCCTCGATGAAGTAGCGGCCGGCGTAGCTGGCACCCAGGCCCAGCACGGTGATGATCACCAGGCCCAGCACCACCCCGCGCACCAACCGCGCCACGGCCCCAGGCACCTGGGCGAGTTTGACGCTGCGGGGGGCATGGGGGATGGCGAGCTGCATGGCGGGCGCGAAGCCTACTTCACGACCGGTGCTCGCGCTTCATTCGTGCCCGGTCCCAAGTCAGTCCCGATGCCGTTCCGCCTCCCGGAAGAACTGCGTGAGCGAATAGTCCAGCAGCGCCTCGCAAGACTGCATGTACCGGCGGGCGCGAAGGAAGGGGAGCCAGATGCGCTTGCCGACACGCACTTGCGACTCCTCCAGCTTTTGCCGTGGCACCCATGTCCCGCCCAGCCGCCGTACCAGCGTACGTCCCAAGTAGGCTCCCAGAGCCGGCGCGGTGTGACTGTCGATGAGGTCTCGCAGGTACCGCTTCGGGAAGCTCTCCTTCCAGAAATAGAAGTCGAGGTCCGTGAGGGACTCAGGCGTCTCATCGAAGATGCTGGGCACCTTGGTGTGCAGCGCCGCCACGAGGCCTTCTGACAGGTCATCGTAGTCGCTGAGGACACGCTCCGGATTCTCGACGTCCGATGGGAGTGCGGCCGGGAGCCACTCCTCCGGCTCGGGCGGCCGGAAGGCGTTCAGTTCGGCGATCTTCCGCTGCCGCTCGCTGATGGCGAATTCGAATGGCAGACGGGAGAGGAGCGGCGCCAGGTCGGGGTAGAAGCGCGGTTCCACCGGAGCGAGCGCGGCACTGCGCTCGCGCAGGGTCCGCAGCACCGTGTCGAAATCGAGCTCCGGCCGAAGGTGCACATGGGCACGGGCCTGGGCGACGCGCGCTTCCTCACTGGCGAAGTCGGCGGGGGTGGGCCGGAGCACCAGGAGGACGGAGCCGTTGGGAAGCTCCTCCACGAGGTGCGCGGGAGTCGAAAGCATCCGCTCGCGCCCTACCGTCTCCACCAGCCTGGAGCCGAAGACATTGAGCCAACAGAGCTCATAGACTTTATCGAAGCCATCCCTCCAGACGGCCTCGTTATCCCTGCCAAAATTGGGAGCATCCGCCAGCTGGTTATCGGCGGAACTGTGGGCCGATGCGTGTGAAGTCGGGTAGCGCAAGGCCCACTCCCGAACCATCTCCACGAGTCGACTGCACGGCTCCTCCTCGGCGAACAGTGGGAGCGAATCAATGTAAATCAACACCGCAATGTCGGAAGGCAGCGGAGGAAGCCTGAGGTGCAGTGACATGTCCAGCGCAGGCTCTTGCGTTCGACAAAGTCCGATGACCGCGACCCTCTCCCCGCGCATTTCGTTGAAGGCCTTCCAGACAGAATTTCTGGAATATTTGCGTTCGCGCTTTCCCTCGACAACGTCTGGCATCCACTCGCCCGCATGCCTCTCCAGGCTTTCGAAGATCGGGCCCAGCTCGTCTTCAGCTGGAGCGGCACTGTCAAAAGCCGCTTCAAATGACAGCACGAGACGGTCTGCCGACCTTGACTCCCACAGGTTCAGATGTCTCATTGAAACACGACCTCCACGTCCTGAACCGCGTGAAGCGTACTGCTCAGCGCCCGGCTTAGGGCACTTGCGTCCCTGGGTTTGAATTCTCCACCTTCGTAAATCAAGCGAACCTTCTGAACCCGCACCTCCATCTGCATGCCTGGGCGTCGGATGGTCAGCATTTCACCGTAGTACCTCAAGGCAGCGCTCGCGTCCGCGAACATTTGCGCCGTGAGAGCCTTGACTCTGAACTGCGAAAGGTCGCGGCTCTTGAAGCTGAAGGTCTCCACGCGAGGAGAAGTGCCGGGAGCCGGCCGCTCCTCGATGACGAGCACGTCCGAGAAGCGCAGGTCCGACTTCATCACTCCCACGTGCGTCTCGATGCGAGGTTGGTCGAAGTCCCCGAGCCATCGACGCTGCGCTCGCGGTAGGGCCGCATCCTTCTCCAGGAGGGTTACCATGGCTTTCTCGAAGGCCATGCCCCGCGCGTAGTGGGCGAACATCTCCTGATAGCCCGCCCACTTCAGGGGCCCCTTGACGTCCGCACCGCTCTGAATCTCCTGGAGCCGCCGCTCTCGGTAGGAGACGTAGTCGCGCCAGAGGCCCGCGCCCCTCTCGACTCCCGCCGGAGGTGCATCCATTTCGGCTGCCAGTCCCTTCAGCGCCTCCACGTCCTTGGGAAGGCGTGGGCCCGAGGCCTCCAGTTCGGCCTGGAGCAGCTTGGCCTTCGCCGCCTCCAGAGCGGACACGCCTGCGTCCTGCGCCAGCAATGCGGAGCCGCTGGCACTCTTCCCGGCCACGCCCTTCGTTTCCGCGGCTCGGGCAGAATCGCGACGGGCCTCCGCCAGCACCGCGTGCGCCTTCGCCGGATTGCCGCGCGCCTCGTACAGCGCCAGCAGCCCCGCCTCGCCCCACTCGGCGGCAACCCTTGCACCCTCTCGGTTCGCCTGGAGGTAGCGCAGCAGATCGCGAGCGGCGTTGACGCCGAGCTGCTCCTCAATGCGCCCCAACAGCGCCTTCATCCCCTCCAGATCCAGCGCCGGCATCTGAAGCCGTCGTAGCCCTCCGCGCGCCTCCACAAGGGCCCTGGCGCCCTTGCCTCCTGCGTACAACGCCACCGCCAGTGCCGCCGGTGCGAGTTCCCGGCTGGCCTGCTCGTACTTGCCTTGCGCCAGCGAGTACGCCCCGTGCCCCGTCCCCGTAACCAGGTGGTAGAAGCCCAGCGGCACGCCAAACGTCAGGTGATCGAAGGCCCCTGCCGAGACGCTTCCGGCCGAGTAGTGCCGCGCCATCAAGGCCTTCTGCACTTCGTCGAGGGCGGCCTGGTAGGGCGAGGGCATTTGACCCCGCATCGCCATCAGGTCCGTGTACCGGGCCTCACCACTCACGGAAGTGCTGGAGAGCATGTCCCGGCCTGCTCGCCCCAGCCCGCGCAGCACATCTGGGGCCTGCTCTCCCCGCTCCAGGAAGTTCTCCAGCGCCAGCCCCCGCCGCTTCAACTCCTCGCGGACGGCGGCCATGCTCCCCAGCGTCTCCGCCAACTGCTTGTCGCGAGCCAGCAACCGCACCACCTCGCGTAACTCATCATCGAAAGCCGAGTGGAGGACGAAGAGGGCCAGGACCTCTGCATACGGCCCACCGTACTTCTCGGTGACGGCGACGAGGAATGCCGCGCGCTTGCGTCCGAGTACCTCCGAGGCCCGCGCGTCGAGTGGCCCCAGGGCGCCCAGCCGGACGGCGTCCCAATCCTCCAGCGACTCCACCAGCGCGGCCATGTCCACCCCGCGCTGCATGGCCACGAACTCCGCAGGCGAGGCACACGCAAGGAAGGGCGCCAGTACCTCCCGGCTGGAGTCCAGGTGGGGCCACCCGGAAGGCACTCCCCCGCCGCCACACGCGAAGGCGACACCTTCCACCTCGCCCGAGCCGCGCGCTCCCGTCCTTTCGATGGTGTCAGTCAACGGGCCGCGTCGAAAGCCCAGGGGCGCCGCCGCGCGCTCCCTGGTCGAGGAGTCCAACTCCTCCTCCGGGTACACCCCTGCCGCCGTGCTCCTCTCCGCCTGGGAAGCCGAGGAGATGGGATTGAAAGCCAGGGTGGAACCATGGCTCGCCTTCGCGTGAAACGAGGCGCAGCCCGAGGCGAGGAGGGCCACCATCAGCACGAGGCCGGGTCCGCTGTGCAGCCGCCGATCAGCGCACATGGTCCACCCCCAGCCCCACGGCCACGAACGCTCCCGGCCGCAGCGTCCCCTCCGCCGTCGGGAATAGCAGCGTGCCCCCTTGCCCCACCGCGTACAGCCACTCTCCCAGGAAGCGCCACCGCGCCTCACCCGACGCGAGGTAGCGGGCTGCCGGCTGGCCCATTCCCATCGCCACGCCACCTACCGCCACGGTGAGGTTCCGGTGAAACACCTGCGCCTCCAGGCGCCCATCCACGTCCACGCGGCCCCAGCTGAAGGCCTCCGCCCCCATCGTCAGGCGGAAGTGGCGCTTCCCCAGAACGCCCAGTCCCTCCGCGTCCCAGCTGAGAATCACCTCGCCATAGGCCGAGGACCCTTCAGGGAAAGGCGCATCCGCCTGCGGCAGGGCGGACGGGCCCGCCACCTGGATGCGCGCCAACTCGTAGTCCGGACCGAAGGCGCCCTGACGGAAGCCGCCTCGCTGCAGGCGCGCTTCCAGGCGCGCCCTCAAATCCAACGTCGAGGACACGGCCTCCACGCCCAGTCCCGCCACCGCGCCCCATGCGCCCCCTTCGCCGGGTCGCCCGCCCCAGCCGCCCATCGCCTGCAACTCAAAGCCTCCCTCGGTGTTTCCGCGCCGCACCAGGATGACCGTCCCGTCCAGATGGGCCAGCGTCATCGGCTCCGAGTTCCCTCCAGCCTTCCCCCAGTCATGCACCGCGGACAGCGACAGCAGATACTGCAAGGGATTGCGAGGACGGCCGAAGAGCAGGTGTTGCGCGTCCAGGACGACTTCCGCGCCCATCAGCCGCGCACCGAGCACGTCCGAGGCGAAAGCCTCCACATACACAGGTGCCATCAGGCCCGTCACCACCACCCCGGCCGGGTGATAGTCGGGATTGCCCCGGTTGTTGTATCGACGCACCAGGTGACCGGACAGCAGCGTGTATGACTCCAGGGCGCCCATCCACAGCGAGTTCGGTGCATCCCCTCCCACCGTGAGGATGCGCACCACCTGGCCCCAGTCGGACAGCGTGTCCCAGTCCTCCTTCCGCACGAGGCCGGCCCCTTCCCCACCACCCCACATCCGCAGCCGCACCGGTGCACCCAGGCCGAGGTGAAGCACTCCGGGCCTGGCCACGACCAACTTCGGAGCCACCTGCAAGAAGCCTTCGTCCCTTCCCACCACCCGCTGGGGAAGCAACGTCAACGTCGTGGTCTCCAGGCTCAGGAGGTTCGCCCAGCGCGAGCTCGAGTCGGGCGGGGTTGGCAGCGGAGGCGAGTCTTCCGCCCAGCCTGCTCCGGGTAACAGCAGCAGCAACACGACGGCCCAGCTCCGACGCACGAACATCGACGCCTCCCGAGAAGGCCCCAGCAGGGGCCGCGAGGACGGAGGTTCCCCGGTCGGTCCGACAGGGCGTCAGGCCACGGGCGAAGGCCCCTGGAGGTGATGGCGTGCGCGAAGCCTGCTTCACGACTGTGGCCCGCGCTTGATTCGCGCCCGCGTCAGTGAGCGCTCCCTGTCAGGCTGGATCCAGATTCCATGCCCCCTCCTCCCAGCGCTTCAGCACCTCCGAGGCCTCGAACGCCGCCAACCCTTCCCCGCCCGCGGCATGCTCCAGGACGGCCTTCGCTTCGTGGGTCCTGTAGCGGAGCAGGTACGCCCTTGGAGCCTCCCCCGGAAGATCGCGTCAGTCTGCGCCTTAACGTGAGAGGCGAATTCATCGACGAGTGCCGCAGGCGTCATCGCCAGACTCCTTTCCTGATGTTTTCGATGCTCCGCAAGCCGAACGCCCGTTGAGCTTCGAGCGTCTGAGCACTCAGGCACTGCCTCACGGTCAGCGATTCTGATCCGGTGATGAACTGGCGTTTGGACGAATAGAACGCGGTCACCAGCTCATGAAGTGCCTTGTCGAGCGGGATGACTAACTGACAGCTCTATCTGGTATTACTCAACCTTGGGTCGACGCTGGACTCCCGACGAAAGGGGGCTAGCGCCAGGAGTGCTCCGCATGCTGCCACGATGGTCGATTCCCTTGTTGGTTGTGATGCTGGCCGGATGCAGCGGCACCACGAAGTCCGTGCGCCTGCACACGGGCCACGGCGAGCCCATCGTCCTCATCCCACGCAGCGGAGATGCCGCACCGGTGAAACTGGACGAAGACAACTTCGTTGGAGCAGTAGAAGCGCTGGCCCGGAGCGTGAGGCCATCTCCCCGTCCCCAGGAAACGGCTCGGCGGGTGTTCGAGGTGGAGTCGCGCAGCGGCTTGTACCTCTACGATCCACGCGGCCACCGTGTCATCCCACTGGGACCGGGCGAACACCTGGAGGGCACGCAACCTGCGACAGAGGTGGAGTTGACGCGCGCCTACCTGCGTTGGTGCGAGCGCACGCACAAGCCCGGCGATTGCCTGCGCCTCCTGGTGGAGAGCCCCACTGTCACCGAGGATGGCCGTTACGCCCTGGCCATGGCCTTGGCCCAGGGCGTCGTGATGGACGAGATGATGGAAGCCTTCAAGGACATGGCCGACCCCCAGGCCATGATGGCGGCGGTTCTTTGGACGTGGACCACGTACATGATCTTGCTCGCGGTGCCCGAGCCTTTCTCGAAGGGCGTGGCCGCCGTGATGACCGCCTCGCTCATTGCCTACGTGGGGGTCGATACGTTCTGGAGCCTCATCGTGGGCTTCAAGCGGTTGGTGGAGGATGCGGAGCGGGCTACTGCGTTTGACGATCTCCGCGAGGCAGGGGAGCGCTACGGCAAAGTCATGGGCCGCAACGCCGCGCGCGCGTTTGCCATGTTGGCCACGGCTGCAATCGGGAACACGGCGGCGGGGTTGGGGGCGAAGGTGCCAAAGCTACCCGGCGCCGCGCAGGCGGCAGTGCACGCCGAAGCGCAAATGGGCTTCAGGCTCGCGGCGGTCGCGGATGTGGGAACGGTGGCCGTGAGCGCCGAGACCGTCACCATCGCTCTCGCGCCTGGGGCGGTGGCCATGTCGGCCAAGGGCACGGGCGGCGGTAGTACTGCCTCCAAGGCGCGCCCCACGGGCTACAGGGCCTGGGGGTCATTCAGTGGCTTCAAGAAGGCCATGGGCCCGGCTGGCAAGAACAAGGAGTGGCACCACATCGTCGAGCAGACCCCAGGCAATGCGAAGCGCTTCGGCCCCCAGTCCCTCCAGAACACCGAGAACATCATCCCACTGGACAAGACCCTACACTCCGACGTCAGCGCGTTCTTTTCCTCGATTCGACGCGATATTACCGGCTCGCCATTGACCGTGCGGCAATGGTTGAGCACGCAGTCCTACGAGGCCCAACGTGACTTCGGGTTGCTCGCTATCGAGAACGTCGGGAAGGGGCTCTGGTGATGAAGTTGGAGGATCTTGTCGAACAGTTCGCCCAGAACGTGGCCGCGCAGAACGAGGCCATCTTCCGGGGAGACGCCAAGACCGGGAACAAGCACGCCAGGAAGTACGGTGCCGCCGTCGACAAGCTCCTGGCCCACGGCAATGTCGGACGTGACGCTCTCGCAGTGCTGCTCAAGCATGAGCGAATGGACGTGCGTGTGATGGCTGCCGCACATCTGCTCCGCTATCGGACGGCCGAAGCCAGAGCGGTCCTGGAGGAAGCTGCCAAGGGACAGGGACTGGTCCCGTTTGGAGCGCAGCAGGCATTGAAACGCTGGGAAGAAGGAACCTGGGCGCTCGATCCCGGTTAGCTCGCATCGAGTGAAGGACCCGCATTCGCGCCCGCGTCAGCGCTTCAGTGCTCACCCGCGAAACGCCAGACAACGACCCTGCACTCGAAACGGAAGCACCGTTGTGGAGACAGCCCCCTCGCTTCCGTCCTGGCTCCTGTATCGAACGAGGACGGAAGCGGTTGCGTGGGAGCGCCCTGCCCTTCAGGACAAGGCCCGCGGCATCACGGCAGGTACGTCACCTCCAGCTTGGGATGCTTCGACGCGTCCGGGGACTCGCGCGAGTAGTAGCTCGTCGCGTAGTACGGGCCGTTGAGCCGGAAGGAGATGCGCCGGTCCGTGGCATCCGAAGCGGCCTGGACCACGGGGATGAAGGCCGGATCCGCCGTTGCGCCCACCTGGTCGTAGGAACTGCCTCCGGGATACCAGAGCCACCACGTCCCGAGCAGCTCCCAGATCGGCCAGACCTGGGTGTCGTAGGTGATGGTGTACTCGTCCCAGTTGTTGTCCCACAACCGGTACACGTAGACGTTGCCATCGCCGCCGGGCGAACTGCCCGTGAACGCCGTGGCGGACAGCTTCACGGACTGGATGAGGGCCCCCGCGGGGATGCTGGCCAGATTGAACCGCAGGAAGAACTTCCGGTCCCAGCGGTAGTTGATGTGCAGCGCCTGCTCCCGGCCGTAGTTCATCGTGTTCTCACCGTGGTCGCCGCCGGTGATGTACGCATCCGCCTCGGGATCCAGCACCACGGTGACGGGCTCGTTCACCGAATAGGTGAGCGTCAGCGCCGGGCGCTGGGCCGCGTTGGTGACCTCACGCGAGCGGTAGCGCGTCTTGTAGCCCGGCGAGTGCAGCCGGAAGCTCACCAACTTGTCTCCGGCCAGTTCGCCCTGCACGACGGGGATGAGCGCGGCATTGGAATTGACGCCCCGCTTGTCCTCCACCGTGTAGTCGTACCAGAGGAACCACTCCCCCACCGGAGTCGCCGCGGGAGTGGGCCGGTTGTTCCAGGTGATGCCCATCTCCTGCCACGAGTCATCCGCGACGAAGGACGTGTACACGTTGCCGTCGCCCCCGTACGCGTAGCCGTCATAGGCCAGCGAGCTGAGGCTGGCGGCCGTGATGACCGCGTTCGAGGGCAGGCTGCTCAAGTCGAACCGCAGGTAGGCCTCGGCGTACCCCCGGTTCACGACGAACGTCCCGTGGTTCCCGAAGTTCGAGTCGGGCCCGTCGGGCGAGACGTAGGAGTCCGCGACGGGCGTGAGCGTCACCGTCGTGGAGGCCAGCGCCAGCGACGGGGCCGACAGCGCGGCCACCGCCAGCAGGGTTGTGACAGGGAATGAATTCAACAGCGAAACATCTGGAAATCTGAAGCGGCTCGTCATGTCTGCCTTTTTCCGTGAGGAGAGCAGTGATTGCTCTCAAGCTCACGGACCGGGCAGGCAGAAAATGTATTCAGCTCAACGTCTGTTTCAGCTTCGCCAGCAGGTTGAGCGCGTCCAGCGGCGTCATCCGGTCGATGGATGCGGTCCGGAGTGACTCCAGCACCTCCGCGTGCTCGGGAGGCACGGGTGGCGCGGCAACGGCCGGCGGCGCTCCACCGAACAGGCCCAGCTGTCCCGCGTTCACCGGGGCCACGCGCTTCGTGGAGCGCACCGCCACGCGGGGACGGCCCGCGTCGTCCAGCTCACCGGACTCCAGGTTCTGGAGCAGCTCACGGGCGCGAGACACCACCTCCGGCGGCAGGCCCGCCAGCTTCGCGACCTCGATGCCGTAGGAGCGGCTGGCCCCGCCAGGAATCAGCTTGCGCAGGAAGATGACCTTGCCGCCCTGCTCCTTCACCGCGATGCACAGGTTCTTCACCCGGGGCCGCTCGCGCGCCAGGTCCACCAGTTCGTGGTAATGCGTGGCGAAGAGCGAGCGCGCGCCCACCTTGTCGTGGATGTGCTCCGCCACCGCCCACGCGATGGACAAGCCGTCGAACGTGGACGTGCCTCGGCCAATCTCATCCAGGATGACCAGGCTCTTCCTCGTGGCGTGATGGAGGATGTGGCTCGTCTCCGTCATCTCCACCATGAACGTGGACTGCCCGCGCGCCAGGTTGTCCGCCGCGCCCACGCGCGTGAAGATGCGGTCGCACAGGCCGATGCGCGCCGCCTTCGCCGGCACGAACGAGCCCGCCTGCGCCATCAGCGCCGTCAGCGCCACCTGCCGCATCACCGTGCTCTTGCCCGCCATGTTCGGGCCGGTGATGACCAGCAACTGCGCGTCCTCTGGATCCAACCGCACGTCGTTGGGGACGAAGGACTCGCCCGCGCCCAGCATCCGCTCCACCACCGGGTGCCGGCCGCCCGTGATCGTCAGCCCCTCGCCCGCGTCCACCTGGGGCCGCGTATAGCCGTACTCCGCCGCGCACCGCGCGAAGGACACCAGCGCGTCCGCCGTGGCCACCGCCTCCGCCGCGGAACGGATGCGCGGCGCCGCGGCGATGACCTTCGTGCGCAGCTCCTCGAACAGCTGGAGCTCCAGCACCACGCGGCGCTCCTCCGCGGTGAGGACCTTCTCCTCGTACTCCTTCAGCTCCTCGGTGACGAAGCGCTCCGCGCCCACCGTGGTCTGCTTGCGGATGTAGTCCTTGGGCACCGCGTGGAGGTTCGCCTTCGTCACCTCCAGGTAGTAGCCGAACACCTTGTTGTAGCGGATCTTCAGCGAGGAGATGCCCGTGCGGTCCTTCTCCCGCTGCTCCAGCTTGAGCAGGTAGTCCTTGCCCGTGGTGGACAGCGCCACCAGGTCATCCAGCTCCGCGTGGTAGCCCGGCCGGATGAAGCCGCCGTCGCGGATGACCACCGGCGGCTCGTCCGTCACCGCGCGCATCAGCAGGTCCGCCAGCTCCGGCAGCGCGCCCAGCGGCCCGGACAGCGATTTCAAGAGCGACGCGTCACACCGCGCGAGCGCCGCGCCCAGCCTCGGCAGCTGCGTCAGCGACAGCCCCAACGCGCGCAAGTCACGAGCGTTGCCCGCGCCCAGCGACAGCCGGCCGCAAAGCCGCTCCAGGTCGCCCACTTCCTTGAGGGTGGCCACCAACTCCTCGCGCCACACGCTCTTTCCGGACAGCTCCTCCACGGAATCCAGCCGCGCTTCGATCTCCGGCAGCGAGCACAGCGGCGCGGACAGCCAGCGAGCCAATTTGCGCGCGCCCAGGCCCGTGGCCGTCCTGTCCAGCACGCCCAGAAGCGACCCCTTGCGGCCGCCGTCGCGCAGGCTCTTGAGGACCTCCAGGTTGCCGCGCGAGGACTCGTCCATCACCAGACAGCCCGCACGCTCCTGGCGCGACAGCCGGTCCACGTGCGCCGCGGGCGTCTTCTGCGTGTCCTTGAGGTAGCGCAGCGCGGCCCCGGCCGCCCCGGTGGCCAGCGGCGAGCCGTCCAACCCGAACGCGGACAGCGACTGCACGTTGAAGTGCGAGCGCAGGAACGCGGAGGCCCGGGTGTGCTCGAAGGCCGCGCCCTCGCTCTCCGCCACGGCCGGCACGCGCGACAGCCGCTGGCACACCTGCACCACCTCCGGCGCATCCCGCATGCCCTGCGGAACCAGCAGCTCGCGTGGCTCCACGCGCGACAGGCCCTCCACCAGCTCCGACAGGCTCTGGGCCTCGAAGGTGTAGAACTCGCCGGTGGACGCCTCCAGCAGCGCCGCGCCGAAGCCCGCTTCACCCCAGCACACGGCCGCGAGGAAGTTGCTGGCCTGCGGCTCCAGCACCTCGTCGTCCAGCACCATGCCGGGGGTGATGACCCGGGTGACTTCCCGCTGCACGATGCCCGGCCCCGCGCCCGGCTCCGTCACCTGCTCGCAGATGGCGACCTTGAGGCCGTGCTCCACCAGCTTCGCGATGTACCGGCGCGAGGAGTGGTACGGCACCCCGCACATCGGAATCTTGTCCGCGCCCTTGGCCCGGGCCGTGAGGGTGATCTGGAGCAGCTCCGAGGCCTTCACCGCGTCCTCGAAGAACATCTCGTAGAAGTCACCCAGCCGGAAGAAGAGCACCGTGTCCGGATGGAGCGCCTTCACCTCCAGGTACTGGCGCATCATCGGGGTCAGGGAAGCGATCTCCCGCGCACCCGCGGGGGCCTCACCCGTTCCGACTTCCGGAGTCGTGTCCACGTCGGGCAGCACCACGTCCGCCGCCTTGCCTGTCTTCGCCTGCTGCGTCACCGCCATCCCCGACCTTCTCTCACGACCTTACCCCCGGATCAACGAACGGACGCCCCTACCTGGTGCGTATGCCTACCACCGGCGTCCGACATTTCGGCAGGCCGTCTTCCGAAAACGGTTTGCAGGCCCCGTGCCCCCCGGCAGGCTGCTCTCCGACATGGCGAACTCTTCCCAGACGACGAACCGTCCCCCCGTCCCCGCCCTGTTCAAGGTGGCCCTGGCCCCCGTGCAGGCGTTCTTCCGGCTGGAGGCCAGCAGCGGCATCCTCCTGGCGCTCTGCGCGGTGGCCGCGCTCGCGTGGGCCAACTCCCCCTGGAGTTCCACCTACGCCGCCGTCTTCGACGCGCCCCTGCACCTGGAGATCGTGGGCCATGGCGGCCACTTCACCTTCCGCGAGCTCATCAACGACGGGCTGATGACGCTCTTCTTCTTCCTCGTGGGGATGGAGATCAAGCGCGAGCTGTCCGCGGGCGAGCTGCGCACCTTCTCCCGCGCGCTGCTGCCGCTCATCGCCGCGCTGGGCGGCATGGTGGTTCCCGCCGCGCTCTACTACTTCTTCACCCGCGGCACGCCCGCGGAGGGCGGCTGGGCCATCCCCATGGCCACGGACATCGCGTTCGCCATCGGCTGTCTCACGCTGGTGAAGGCGCGCGTGGGCCACGGGCTGGTGGTGTTCCTCACCGCCCTCGCCATCTTCGACGACATCGGCGGCATCCTCGTCATCGCGCTCTTCTACGGCACGGGCCTGCACGTCGAATGGCTCGCCGTGGGCGCGGCCCTGGTCGCGGTGCTCTGGGGTCTCAACCGCTTCTACGTGCGCAACGGCCTGGTCTACGCCGTCGTGGGCGCGGCGCTCTGGTACGCCATGCATCACGGCGGCATCCACGCGACGCTGTCCGGCGTGATCCTGGGCCTGTGCATCCCCGCGCTCCCCAGCCGCCCGGGCCGCGAGGTGCTGGAGGAGCTGGCGGCCTACGTCCAGGGGCTCGTTTCCCAGCCGGACGACGAGGCCGCGCGCGGAGCGCAGCTGCTCCACATCGAGGAGGCGCTGGAGGACATCGAGCCGCCGCTCAACCGCTTCGTGCACCTGTGGCACGGCTACGTGGCGTACGGCATCGTGCCCCTGTTCGCGCTGGCCAACTCCGGCGTGGACGTGTCCGGCATGTCGTTCGCGGACCTGCTCAAGCCCCTGCCGCTGGGCATCATCATGGGCCTCTTCGTGGGCAAGCAGGTGGGCATCTTCCTGTTCACCTTCGCGGCGGTGCGGGCGGGCGTGTCGCCGCTGCCCGCGGGCGGCAGCCTCGCCCAGCTGCACGGGGTGGCGGTGGTGGCCGGCATCGGCTTCACGGTGGCCCTCTTCGTGGGCGGGCTGGCCTTCGCCAACCAGCCGGCCCTGCTGGCCGAGGCCAAGCTGGGCATCCTGACGGGCTCGCTGCTCTCCGCGGTCGTGGGCTACGTGCTCTTGCGCTACGTGGCCCGTCCAGCCCAGGCTCCCATACGCGCCTCCCCATGAACCTCCAGGACCTCAACCGCATCCGGCAGATTGCCCTCATCGCCGCCCGCCACGGCTTCGGCGAGGTGACCGAGCGCGCGGGCGTCTGGCGCCTGCTCGGCGGCCGCAAGGAGAAGGTGGAGGTCTCCGAGGAGGCCCGCCGCGAGTCCACCGCGCGCCGCTTCCGCCTCTTCCTCTCGGAGCTGGGCCCCACGTTCATCAAGCTGGGTCAGGTGCTCTCCACCCGCGCGGACCTGCTGCCCGCGGAGTTCGTGGAGGAGCTGGCCACGCTCCAGGACAACGTGGAGGCCATCCCGCTGGAGCAGGTCCACGCGCAGATCCGCGACGCCCTGGGCAAGGACGTGCAGGAGCTGTTCGCCCAGGTGGATCCGGAGCCGCTCGCGGCCGCGTCCATCGCCCAGGTGCACCGCGCGGTGACGATGGACGGCGAGGAGGTCGTCATCAAGGTGCAGCGCCCCGGCATCGCCCAGCGCATCGACGCGGACCTGGGCGTGCTGCGCTCGCTGGCGCGCCTGTTGGAGGCCGTGGTGGAGGAGACGGGCATCTACTCGCCCTCCGGCATCGTGGACGAGTTCGACCGGGCCATCCACGAGGAGCTGGACTTCATCAACGAGGCCACCAACATCCGCGCGTTCCTGGAGAACCACAAGGACCGCCCGTACCTCAAGATTCCGCGCGTGCACGCGGCGCTCTCCAGCCGCACCGTGCTCACCATGGAGTTCATCCGCGGGGAGAAGATCAACCCCGCCGCCCTCGCGGAGGCGGACCGCAAGCAGATTGCCCAGCACATCCTGGAGGCCAGCTTCCGCCAGCTCTTCGACGACGGCCTGTTCCACGGCGACCCGCACCCCGGCAACGTGCTGCTCATGGAGGGCAACCGGCTGGCGCTCCTGGACTTCGGCGTGGTGGGCCGGCTCACCCGCCCCATGCAGGAGACGCTGGTGATGCTGTGCCTGGCGGTGGCGCTCAAGGACAGCGACTCCGTGGCGCGCATCCTCTACCGCGTGGGCGTGCCGGACGCGCGCGCCAACCTGATGGGCTTCCGCAACGACATCGAGGCCATCCTCGGCCAGCACCTGCCCACCACGCTGGGCCAGGTGGACGCGCGCACGCTCCTGCGCGACCTGTTGGACCTGGCCGTGAAGTACCGCATCCGCATCCCCAAGGAGTACGCGCTGCTGTCGCGCGCCTCCATCTCCACCGAGGGCATGCTGCGCGGGCTCTACCCGGAGCTGAACATCATCGAGGTCGCGCTGCCGTACGCGAAGGAGCTGATGGCGGGCCGGTACGATCCCTCGCAGCTCCAGGGCGGCCTGATGCGCACGCTCCTGCGCTTCCAGTCCATGGCGCAGGACCTGCCCACGCAGCTGTCGCAAATCCTGTTGGACCTGGAGACGGGCAAGTTCAGCGTCACGGTGCGCGCGGAGCAGTTCGACAAGCTCAACGAGAACCTGCGCAGCGTGGCCGTCATCGCCTTCCTGGGCCTGTGCGCGTGCGGCTTCATCGTGGGCGCGTTCATCGCCTTCGCGCCCCGGCCGCCCATGTACGGGAACGTGCCGGTGCTGGGCATCGTCGGCATCGCGCTGGCGGCGGCCCTCTTCGGCGCGGTGCTCACCTGGTACCTGTTCGGCGGCCGGTTCGGGAAGGTCAGCGTGACCCGCTTCCTCAAGAAGCGCAGGTAGCCGGGAACCTCACCGGCGCTCGGCCCGGTGCGGGTGTGACAACGGCCCACCTGGGGACAGGCAGGCGGGCGCGGGGAGCGCATGTCACGCGAGTGAGAACGGATCCGTTGATGGGTGCACAGTCAGGCTCTGCCCGGGTAATCTGCGGGGCTTGTCGTTCCCCCCCTCTTGCCCCCGTGCTCGACTTGTTCGCGAACCCAACCGCCGCCCGTCGTCCGTATCGCGCCCCGCTGGCCACGCTGTTCGCGGCCGCGCTCCTCGCCACCACCGCCGGCTGTGCTGGCGGGCTCGATGACCCCGAGCGCTTCACCGGGGGCTCCAGCTCCTGCGCCGCCGGCACCACCGGCGCGAGCATCATCCAGGCGCAGTGCTTGTCGTGTCACTCCACGGATGCCAACGGTTCGGCGGGCGGGGGCCTGGACCTGCAGGCGTCCGGCCTCCCCGGGCGGCTCTACACCACCAACGCGGCGTGCAATTCCAAGCCGCTGGCGGACAGCGCCAACCCGTCCCAGTCCTTCTTCCTGATGAAGCTCACGGCTTCTCCGGGCTGCGGCGCGCGGATGCCGCTGGGCGCGTCGCTGAACGCCTCCGACACCGCGTGCCTCTCCGAGTGGCTGGTCGCCGGAAAGCCGAGCTCCCCGTGATGACGCGCACCCGTCATGTCTCCGCCGCGGCCCTCCTGGGCGCGGCCCTGCTGCTCGCCCCCGCCGCTGACGCCGCGCCGAAGAAGGCGTCCGCGAAGACGGCGCAGTCCGCGAAGAAGAAGGCCCAGGCCGCGGAGGCGCGCCGCGTGGCGGTGCTCGCCTCCGGTCCGCACGCGGACGCCGCGCGCGACGCGCTGGAGGCGGAATTGGCCCGCCGTCCGGCCCGCTACGAAGTCGTCCCCGAGTCCGCGGTGCGCGCCGCCGCCTCACGCATGGGCAGGGACCCGACGCAGCCCGCCGGCGCCGCCGCCGTGGCGAGCGAGCTGGGCCTGAGCGCGGTGGTGGTGGCGGACACGTCCACCGTGGGCAAGAAGCCTCAGGTGCGCGTCACCGTGCGCAACGGCAAGGACGGCAAGGCGCTGGCCTCGCCCCCCGCCGCGAAGCCCGCCACGCCGAAGCTGGTGCCCGTGGCGGTGAAGCGTCAGTGGACGGCGCTGGAGCGCGGCCTGCAGAAGTCCAGCGCGCCAGTGGCCGCCCCGGTGGCGCCCCCGCAGCCCGCCACGCCGGTGGAGCCGGAGCCGTCGGTGAAGCCCGCGACGCCCATCGCGGAGACGCCCGCGCCCACGAAGACGCCCGCCGCGGAGCCCAACCGCAAGCCGGTGGCCGCGACTCCCAAGGAGACGAAGGCCCCGGAGAAGCCGGAGGACTCCTCCTCCACGGAGCCAGAGCTGACGGCCTCCGCGCCCATCGTCGAGGGCGCACTGGGCCTGAAGCTCTTCGGCCGCTCGCTGCGCTACAAGGACGACGTGTTCGGCGTGCTGCGCCCGTACACGCTGGGCCCGGACGTGGGCGGCTTCGCGCTGCCGGGAGCGCCCCAGTTGGCGGGTGACGTGACGGTCTATCCGCTCGCGGCCTTCAAGAAGGGAGCGCTGGCGCGGCTGGGCATCACGGGCTCCATTGATCAGTCCTTCGGGCTGAAGTCCACGGGCTCCTCGGGCGAGGTCACCTACCCCACCACGGCGCGCGAGTGGCAGGCGGGCCTGCGCTACGTGATTCCCTTCGGCGCGGCGAAGCAACACGGCTTCGAGCTCACCGGCACGTACGGGATGAACACGTTCCGCATCGACGCGGTGGACGGCGAGCGGCCGTTGGACCTGCCCAACGTGGAGTACAAGACCGCGGGCCTGGGCCTGGGCGTGCGGGCGGCGCTGTCGGAGAAGTTCGACTTCAACTTCCGGCTTGGCTACCAGCACCCGCTGGACTCCGGCGAGCTGTCCTCGGACGCGTGGTTCCCGCGCATGTCCGCGGGCGCCGTCACGGGCAGCGCCACGCTGGCGTACCGGCTCAATCGCATCCTGGACGTGAGGTTGAAGGCGGACCTGCGCCGCTACTTCTTCAAGTTCAACCCGGAGCCGGGCGACCCGTACGTCGCCGGTGGCGCCGTGGATCAGTACCCCGGCCTGTCGCTCCAGGTGGGCTTCCGCTACTAGCTGAAGCGCCCGCCCCCGCTGTGCTTGCGTGTCTGCCCATCCTTGGATGGGCAGACACGCAACCCGGGAGGCAGGGCAGGTAGTGCCAACCCATCCCTACCCTGTTTTTGCATGGGTGCGATTGCAATGCGACGCCGACCGGCTGATTCTGATTCACGCCACGTGAACAGGATTCAACCGGAGACCGGATGTCCGACCCCGTACGCGTCATCTTTCGCAACCAGACCAACGCGCCTGTGACCGTCATCATCAACGGCTATCAGAACGCCAGCAGCGTCCCGGCCCGTGTCTATTCGGGGCAGGTCACCGGCATGAGCGGCGTCTTCCAGGTGTCTGGCTATGCCAGCTACGCCTGCTCCGCCTATGCAACGACGATGCTCTCCCCGGCGCTCGCACCCCAGACGGACGTGTCCATCGTCTTCACCACGGAGCAGACGCCATGAGCAACATGCGTGTCGTTTTCACGCCCTGCCCGGGGCAGGGCTATCAGGCGGATATCAAGAAGGTCTCCCAGGGGCACGTCAGCGAAGTGCAGAACGTGTCGGTCTGGAAGAGCTTGACCACCGACGCCACCGCGACGTTCACCGGCGGACCGGGTGACAGCTTCTTCATGCAGCTCTCTTCCTCGGGAGGACCGCGGGCCCTCTCGGGGACGGCGACCTTCTCGTCGGACGTCACCATCACCTTCGGGATGCTTTACACGGTCTTCGAGGAAGGATGAGCGCCCCGCCGACCCAAGAGACGCCGTCGCTCTTCCTGGTGTCGCTGCCCCGCTCCCTGTCGTCGACCACGTGGCAGTGGGCGCGCGAGCTGTTGGGACTCTCGGCCCCCGGCTGGGTGACGGACGGTGAAGTGCTCAACCTGGAGCGCTTCGGCTTCGCGCCCCATCCCGCGGCGGTGCACTTCCTGCGCCCGTCGGATGGCCCCGCCTTCGAGGCCGCTCGCGAGCACCTGGTGCACGTGGTGCGCCCCACGGGCTGGGCCTACAAGGACGTCACCCAACCCTTCGTCGTCTCCGCCGCGCTCTCCCAACCCGGCGCCCTCCGGGTGATGAAGATCCACCGCTCCGTCGCGGACGTCGCGCTCGCCATGGGGGACCGGGGCTGGACGTATCCAGCGCGAGGCGTGCGCCGCGACGACCCGGATGAGGCCCTCATCGAGGGCCTGCTCGACGCCCAGGAGGCGCTGGATGCCATTCCCGGCCTGGTCGTGGACTTCGACGACCTGGTGATGGACGAGCTCGCGCTGCCCGCCTCGCTCCGGAGCCTCTATCCCGGGCTCGCGATGCCCGACACCGTCTCCTTCGACGATGCGTTCCTCCGGGCGCGGGACGAGGTCCTCACGCGACGCCGGAGCGAGCGCCACCGCGTCCTGGGAGACCGCGTGCTGGAGGCCGTGCGACGGCGCGCGGAGGAGCGCCGCGCGATCGCCGAGGACGCGCCCCGGCCGGGCTCCGGGCGCCGGAGCCGCCCGCGCATCCTCGTGGTGGGAGATGCCGTGGCCCCCACCGGCTTCAGCCGGGTCACCGAGAGCATCTTCCGCCGCGTCTCGCGCGACTACGACATCCACCAGCTCGGGATCAAATACGCAGGCGGCGCCCACGATCTGCCCTGGACGCTCCACCCGGCCATCGACGCCCGCGGCGTCAGCAAGCTGCCGGAGCTGTGCGCCAGCCTGGAGCCGGATCTCGTCTTCCTCGTCAATGACATCTGGGTGCTCGGAGACCATGTCCGGGCGCTTGGCCGCGTGCCCGGACGCCACCGGATGGTGGCCTACTGCCCCGTGGACTCCGGCCCGCTGAGCCCGAGCTTCCTCGCGGGGCTCCAGGGCGTCCACCGCCTGGTCGCGTACACCGACTTCGGTCAGGGCGAGCTGAGCGCCGCCGCGGCCCGGCTCACCACCGCGCCCACCTGGCCCCGGGTGGACGTCATCCCCCACGGCGTCGACACCGACGTCTTCCGCCCCCTGTCGCCCCCGAGCGAGTCGCTCATTGCGTCCCGCCGCGCCAGCCGCGCCGCGCTGTTCGGGACGAACGAGCTGGACGACGCCTTCATCGTTCTGAACGCCAACCGCAACCAGCCGCGCAAGCTCATCGACCTCACGGTGAGGGGCTTCGCCGCCTTCGCGCAGGGCCGTCCCGACGCCCGGCTCTACCTGCACATGGGCACCGAGGACGTGGGCTGGGACGTGCGTGGGCTGGGAGCGCGCTTCGGCGTCACCGACCGCCTCATCATCAGCTCGGACCAACGCTTCGCGCCCCGGCTGTCGCTCGCCCAGCTCAACCACGTCTACAACGCGTGCGACGTGGGCGTGAACACCTCCAGCAGCGAAGGCTGGGGGCTCGTCGCCTTCGAGCACGCCGCCACGGGCGCCGCGCAGGTGGTCCCCGGCCACACCGCGCCGGGGGAGCTCTGGGCGGGCAGCGCCGAGCTGCTCGACGTCGCGTTGACCTTGTGCCAGCCCCGCATCCTCACCGACGCCCACGTGCCGTCCGTGGACTCGCTGACGGCGGCGCTGACCCGGCTGTACGAAGATCGAGCACACCTGGAGGCCCGCTCTCGGGCCGCCCACGCGCTCGCCACCCGTCCCACGCTCCAGTGGGACACCATTGCCCTGGAGTGGGCCCGTCTCTTCGCGGACGAGCTCTCCCAGGGTGGAGGCCGTTCATGAATACCCAATATCAGCAGGCCCTCGCGGGAACCCTGGCTTCGGCCCCCACCGGAGGCATGCGCTCCCTTCGCTTCTGGAACAACCTGCCCGTGGACGCGCAGCTCTTCTACCTCGCCGAGGACGCCTCCCGGTGCGCCATGGGCGTCGTCCCCGCGGGCTACGCGATCAACTTCTGGGTGGCCAACGGGGACTCCATCAGCTGGTCCTGCCGACACACGGGCTCGTTCATCGGCGTGTGCTCCATCACCTCCAGCACCCCCAGCGTCTTCTTTGGCCCCCACTCCATGGTGGCCCCCAATGACATCGGACTGCCCCCGCAGCCCACCGCCGAGGTCGTCATCCCTCCGGACTCCCCGCGCGTCCTCGTGGCGGCGGGCCTGCTGGAGAACCGCAACCGTACGCTTCGTGAGCAGTACTGGCGGCGGCTGCCCGAGTCCTACACCATCGCTCCGGGCGAGACGCAGACGGTCAGCACCACGTCCACCTCGAACATGCAGCAGACGTCGTCGAGCACCGACACCGTCTCCGCCTCGCTCGGCACCAGCGCGAGCGCGGGCTGGGGGCCCATGTCCGTGGGCATCTCCGCCAGCCTGAGCGCCAGCTCCACCAGCTCCCAGGAGGTGTCGCTCAGCACCGAGTACACCGCCTACGTCTCCGACACCCTCACCGCCACCCAGACCTATACGCAGATGTTCCTCAAGTGGCAGCTGATGGACATCGTCAGCGTGCTCTCGCCGAACGGCCAGGTGCTCTCGAGCATCGTCAACGGGCTGTCGCCGACGCTGTTGCAGGGGCCCTACAACGTGTCGGACCTCTCGACGTTGAGCGCCGCGAAGAAGGCCCTGAACCCCGCGAGCCCGGGCTTCCCTCGCACGCGCGTCGCCGCCCGTCCGTTCCAGCCCCGGGCCCTGGCGGAGCGCAGGTGATTGTCGCGTACTGGAACACCCAGCGGGCCAGCGGCCTGAGGTCCCGCAACCTGGAGCCCCAGGCCCGCTGCCTCTGGTGTTGCCAGCAGATCGTCCAGTGGATCATCGAGACCATCGACTCCCACCAGGCCATGCCCTCGCTCATCTTCCTGTCCGAGGTCTCGCAGGGCGGTGGGGAGCTGGCCGCGTACCTCGGGACCACCAGCGGCTACCAGGCGCGCTACTTCGCCGCGGGCGACAGGAACAACAACGCCAGCCCGTGCTCCTTCATCGTCATGTGGCTGGAAGAGTTGAAGCCAGAGATCGCGATCATTGGCGCCAGCACCCGGCGGCCCATGGTGCGGGTGAAGCTGCGAGACCTCACCGTGGGGGGCGTCCACATCATCGCCAACTCCGATAAGGCTCCGGATGAAATCCTGGATGACATCCACGAGCTCGAAATGGAGCGGCGGCCCGCGGTGCTTATCGGTGACATGAACTACCCCTGGAGCAGTCTCGACAAGGCGCGACATGGAAACCCCAAGAGCCTGGAGGACGAGGTCGACTACCTCTACGACTGGGAGCCGGTCCACCCCCACCTCCAAGCCACCTTCGGCAAGATCACGGAGACAGGTGCGTTCAGGACTCAGCTTCTCGACTACCTGTGGAAGTCCGAGGACATCAGCCGCATCGAGGCCCTGCCTCCGTATCCGGGCTACAACCAGTGGACGCTGATCGACCATGCGCCCATCGCCTACCGCATCCACCTGAACGACGAGGACGAGCTGATGTCCGACGTGGAGGATGAGATGGGCGACGACGCGAGGGGGTGAAGCAGCGGATGCGCTACGCTGCCGCGAATGCACGCCGCCCTCATCCTGCCCGCGCTGCTCCTGCTGCACACCGCTCCGGCGGACCTGTCCTCCGAATACACCGACGTGGAGAAGTGCCCGCGTCAGGCCGAGGAGGATGACTCCGAGGGCGGAGACATCCCCCTCCAGTGTGACGGCCCGGGTGGCGACTACGTGCTGACGGAGTTCTACAGCGCCTACGACATCCAGCGGCAAATCACCTCCAAGAGCGACTCCCGCTTCACCGTCGAGCTGAGGCCGAAGGCGCAGTGCCCGGTGTCCCGCTTCGGTCCCAAGCTGGAATGGCGCATGAAGGACGGGAAGCCCTTCGCCGTCATCCAGCGCGTGACGTGCTTCGCCCTGAACAAGGAAGAGTCCGGCCCGGGCAAGAAGCTGGGGGAATACCTGATCGTGAGGGGACTCAAGGGCTTCGAGTCCATCAGCGGCGAGGTGTCCACGAAGACGAAGGATGCGAACACGAAGGCCCGCGCCATCGCGGACGCGGCGCCCTCCAAGCGCTGAAGGCCTTCAGCCGCGCTCCGGGGCGTGGCGGCGCAGCCACTCCCTCACCGTGGGCCAGAGCGTGGCGGCGTGGTGCTCGCGGAAGAAGCCCAGGTGGCAGATGCCCTGGCCCAGGCTGTCCGCTGGGGAGAACTGCCGACGCTCCACGGTGCAGCCGGTGAGGTGCTCACAGACCAGGTCGATGGCTTCGGGTGGCCCCCAGGGGTCATCGTCCAGGCCAATGGCCAGCACCGGCATGCGCAGCCGCTTGAGGCGGGCCGCGGCGTCCACGTTCGGGGCGTCGAAGTAGAAGCGAGGCAGCGACGCCCAGCGGCTCCACTCCAGCAACGCCTGGGCGGGGACGTCCTCGCCAAGCCCCAGCCGCGCATAGGGCATGTAGCCCAGGACCCGCGCGCACAGCGGCCCGATGAGTTTGAGGTACATCGCGACCAGCATCCGCTCCCGAATGGAGTGGATGAACCTCATGCTCCCAGCCTGGGCCGCCACCATCACCGCCGCGGTGAGCTGCTGGCTGCTCGCGCTCAGTCCAATGGCGTGGCCGCCGAAGCTGTGCCCCACGGCCAGCAGCGGCAGCCCCGGGTATTGCTCCGCCGCCCAGCGGGTCACCGCGTCCACGTCCTGGTCGGCCCAGGTGAGGAACCCGGCATGCGTCCGCTTCGCCACGCCTGAAGGGTGCACACCCCGGTAGTTGTAGGTCACCACCGCGAAGCCGTCGTCCGTCAGCCGCTCGGCGAACGCGAAATACATACTCGCGGGCATGGCGGTCGCGGGATGCACCAGCACCACGCCCCGGATGGGGCCCGCCGGGCTGTGCAGCGTGGACTGCAACTCGAAGCCATCGGCGCAGGTGATTCGATGCGGAGTCGAGAGTGCCATGGCCCCCGTGAGCGGCTTCGCAAAAGAACCTATCGGCTAGCATGTGAATCCAGGCAGGGCAAGACCACGGCCCGCGGCGAACCCGCGGATGAGACACACCGCAACCCTTTCGAACAATCCGGGTTGAACAGGAACGGAGGTGTTCATGAATGCGGTGATCAGGGCAGTCAGCGGTGCGGGGATGTGTCTCCTGTTGTGGGCCTGTGGGGGTGCGGGCGGTCTGGCTCCAGCGCCGGAGGCGGCACCGGCCGTCACGTCCCAGGAGCTGGCGCCGGACGCGGGAGCCGCATGGAACGCGGTGGGCGCGATGGTGACGGCCCGCGCGGCGGCGGCGGGCGTGACGAGCATGGGACTCGCCATCTACGACGCGCAGGACCGCAAGGTGTACGAGCAGATGCTCGGTGACTTCACGCCGGACACGCGCGTGGCCATCGCGTCCTCGTCGAAGATGGTGTCCGGCACCGTCCTCTTCGACGTCATCCGTCAGGGCCTGCTGTCGCTGGACTCCACCACCGGCCAGGTCCTGGGGTGGACGGGCGACAAGGCGAACATCACGCTGCGCCACCTGCTGTCCTTCACGTCGGGCCTGGAGCCTTCGAACGCCTGCACGACCCGGCCGGGCATCACGCTGGCGGAGTGCGTGGCGCAGATCGCCGCCGTGCCCATGAAGGCGCCGCCGGGCACGCGCTTCGACTACGGCAGCACGCATCTCCAGGTCGCCGGGCGAATGGCGGAGGTCGTCACGGGCAAGACGTGGAACACGCTCTTCACGCAGACGCTGGCGACGCCGCTGGGGCTGCCGTCCGGAGTGACGTACTACACGGCGCCGACGCAGCAGTTGGGCACCACCAACCCGCTCGTCGCGGGAGGGCTGCGCGCGTCGATGAACGAGTACGCCAAGCTGCTCGCGCTCGTGTATCACCGGGGCCGTTACGCGGGGCTGGAGAAGGGCACGCTGGCGCTCTTCGCGCTGCAGTCGCGTGAGCCCTACCCGTCCGTCGTGGTGGGCAACTCGCCCTATCAGGAGCTGGGCTATCCGTACCGCTACGGACTGACGGCGTGGCTGGAGTGCACGACGCCCGCCACGGGCTGCGACAGCATCAGCTCGCCGGGCGCGTTCGGCTTCACGCCGTGGCTGGACCGGGGCGCGAAGTACTACGCCATCCTGGGCATGCAGCTGGCGGGCAGCGACACCACGGGCGGCGTGGTGGCGTTCTCCGTGGACCTGGAGAACGACCTGAAGCCGTTGATTGAGACAGCGCTCGGCAACTGAGCCACACTGCCCTCCCCTTCTGGAGGCAGCCCATGTCCCAGCGTCGAGCGTCATGCGTCTGCGGTCAGCTTCGCGTGGAGTGCACGGGAGAGCCCTTCCGGGTCTCCATGTGTCACTGTTTCGCCTGTCAGCAGCGCAGCGGCAGCGTGTACGCCGTGCAGGCCCGCTTCCGGCGTGAAGACATCACCGCCATCGAGGGCCGCTCCCAGACATTCGTCCGCAAGGGCGACGAGAGCGGCATCCCCACCACCTTCCACTTCTGTCCGGAGTGCGGCGCGACGGTCTACTACGTGAGCTCGGGGGCTCCGGACGCCGTGGCGATCGCCGTGGGTGCCTTCACGGATCCGAACTTCCCCGCCCCGGTCTTCTCCGTCTACGAAGAGCGGAGCCACCCCTGGGCCGTGCCCCGGGGCATCCCCATGGAGCACATGGACTGAGCGCCGTTCACTTCGCAGGAGGCCGTGCTTCCAGGAGCCCCCGCACGAACGCCGCGACCGGGCCGGCCAGCTCCGAGAGACGGTCGACGCGGTCCTCCTCCACGGCCTCCAGGATGAGCTCGTTGATGCCGCCCACGAGCGCCATCGCAATCGCCGGGGACAGCGTGGCCCCGGTGCCCGCCGCGTCGAACTCCCTGCGCATCAACTCCGCGAAGCCGCGCATCACCTGGCGGCGCAGCGCCACGCCCTTCGGCCCCACGTGCAGGATCTCCACCAGGAGCGTCCGCACGAGCCCTGGCCGGCTCTGGAGGCTCGCGAGGTACACGGCCGCGCCGATGCTGGCCCGCATCTCCCCCGGAGGCGCGTGCTGGATGGCCGCCTGGATCTCCGCCAGCAGCCGGGCGCTCTGCGCCGCGTAGAGCGCGAGCAGGCATGCGTCCTTGTCCTCGAAGTGCTCGTAGAACGTGCGCTTCGACACGCGCGCGTGCCGCACGATGTCCGCGATGGTCAGCCGGGCGTAGCCCACCTCGATGATGGCCTGCGCCAGGCCCGCGACGAGCCGCTCCCGGGGCGCTTCGCCTGGTGGGTCGGACGGGGTCGTCATGCGGCTCCCGGGGCTGGTACTTGACGGTACCAGATGTCACTGCTACCTCTGTTCAACAGACGCATAGGCTGGGTACCTTCCTGTACCACGAGGAGTCCCGTGATGCCGCTGTCCTCCGCCGAGCCGCTCTCGCACGTCGATGTGTTGATCATCGGCGCGGGCCTGTCGGGCATCGGCGCCGCGTACCACCTGCAGACGCGCTGCCCCACCCTGAGCTACGCCATCCTGGAGGGGCGCGGGGCCATGGGCGGCACGTGGGATTTGTTCCGCTACCCGGGCGTCCGCTCGGACTCGGACATGTACACGCTGGGCTACCGGTTCCGTCCGTGGCTGGGGGGCAAGGCCATCGCGGATGGGCCCTCCATCAAGGCGTACATCGAGGAGACCGCGGCGGAGTACGGCATCGACCAGCGGATCCGCTACCACCACCGCGTCACGCGCGCCGAGTGGTCCTCCGAGCACGCGCGCTGGACCGTGGACATGGAGGTGGGCCCTGAACGCGCGCCCGTCCGCATGACGTGCGGCTTCCTCTACGCCTGCACCGGCTACTACGACTACGCGAGCGGCTACACGCCCACGTGGCCCGGCACCGAGCGCTTCCAGGGCCGCGTCGTGCACCCGCAGCACTGGCCCGAGGACCTGGACTACGGCGGCAAGCGCGTGGTCGTCATCGGCAGTGGCGCGACGGCGGTGACGCTGGTCCCCGCGATGGCCGACCGCGCCGCGCACGTCACGATGTTGCAGCGCTCGCCCACGTACATCGCGGATCAACCGGCCGAGGACGGCGTCGCCCGGGCGTTGAGGTACGTCCTCCCCCGGCGCGCGGCCTACGCGGTCGCGCGCTGGAAGAACGTCCTGCGCGGCATGCTCCTCTATGGCCTCGCGCGCAGCCGGCCGGGGCTGTTCAAGTGGCTCTTGCGCCTTGGCGTGCGGAAGGCGCTCGGCAAGGCCTACGACGTCGATACGCACTTCGCGCCCCGCTACAACCCCTGGGACGAGCGGCTGTGCGTCGCCCCCGACGGAGACCTCTTCGGCGCCATCCGAGAGGGGCGCGCCTCCATGGTGACGGACCACATCGAGTCCTTCACCGAAAAGGGCCTCCAGCTGCGCTCGGGCGCGCACGTGGACGCGGACATCATCGTCACCGCCACGGGGCTGAACGTGAAGATCCTCAGCGGCCTGGCGCTGTCCGTGGACGGAGAGCCCGTCCAGCTGGCGCGGACGCTCGCATACAAGGGGATGATGTTCAGCGACGTGCCCAACCTCGTCGCGGCCTTCGGGTATACCAACGCGTCGTGGACCCTGAAGTGCGACCTGGTGGCCGAGTACACCTGCCGCCTGCTCAACCACATGAAGCAGCACGGCTACACGCAATGCGTGCCCCGCCTGACGGGCCCGGCCATGACGCCGGAGCCCGTGCTCGACTTCCGCTCCGGCTACGTGCAGCGCGCGCTGGACTCCCTGCCCCGCCAGGGCACGCGCGCCCCGTGGCGCCTGTACCAGAACTACGTCCGCGACCTGGTGATGATGCGCTACGGCCGCGTGGACGACGAAGCCATGGAGTTCAAGCGGTCCGGGAGCGCTGCCTCGGGACAGGCGCTGCTTCCGGAGGTGAGCACCCGTTCCAACGCGGAGGTGGCCCGTGGCTGAGCGCATGCGGCTTCAAGGCAGGACGGCGGTCGTCACGGGCGCGGCGAGCGGCATCGGCCGGGCCATCGCGGTCTGCCTGGCGCGCAAGGGCTGTCACCTCGCGCTCGCGGACGTGAACGAAGCGGGGCTCGCCGAAACAGCGGACCTCGCGCGAGCGCCGGAGCTGCGCATCAGCCGTCACCGGCTCGACGTGTCCGACAAGGAGGCCGTGGAGTCCTTCCCGGAGAAGGTGACGGCGGAGCATCCCGGGGTCGACCTGCTCTTCAACAACGCGGGCGTCGCGCTTGGAGGCTCCTTCGAACAGGTGAGCAGCGACGACTTCGAGTGGCTGTTCGGCATCAACTTCTGGGGTGTGGTGCGCCTGAGCCGCGCCTTCCTGCCCTTGCTGCGCCAGAGCGACGACGCGCGGCTGGTGAACCTCTCCAGCGTCTTCGGGCTGGTGGCCCCGCCGGGACAGGTGGCCTACGCGGCGAGCAAGTTCGCCGTCCGAGGCTTCTCCGAGGGCCTGCGCCACGAGTTGGAGGGCACCACCGTGGGCGTCACCGTGGTGCACCCGGGCGGCGTCGCGACGTCCATCGCCGCGAGCGCCCGGGTCCCCACCGGCGCGACGGACGAGGAGGTCTCCCGCCGCCGCAAGTCCTTCCAGAAGATGCTGCGGCTCCCGGCGGAGGCCGCGGGCGACATCATCGTCCGAGGGGTCGAAGCGCGCGAGCAGCGCATCCTCGTCGGCAAGGACGCCGTGGCGCTGGCGATGCTCGCCCGCGTCTTCCCCGTGTCGTACTGGAAGCTGCTCGCCCCGCGCCTCCGCGCCTGAAGCCTGTCAGACAGGCCTGCGGAACAGGTCGCCCAGGTCCGCGGGCAGCTGCGACGCCACGGCGGCGACCTCGTCCTCGGGGATGCGGTCGCGCACGGCGGTGAACACCGCGGTGACGACGCGGAAGGCCTGGTCGGGTTTGATGTTCAGGTGGTCCGCCACGTCGGTGATGAACTCATCGCGGCCAATGCGCTTGGCGCGTGAAGGTCCCCGGTGCACCGCGCAGGCCCCCAGGATGGTGCCGATGCCGCCGGGCAGCGCTCGGTAGAGCTTCACGTCCTCGCCATCCGACAGCCGCCGGGCGAGCGAGCAGAACACCGCGCTGGCGGCCTCCCGGGCCTCCAGGCCCTGGCTGTGCATGACGGCGTCCCCCTGGATTTCATCCAGGAAGGGCTGGAGCTCGAGCGACTCGTCCCGCGCCTTGACGGGCACGGCGTGGGTGTCGGGAGGAACAGGCGTGGCCATGGCAGCGTCTCCGAAGGTTCAGGGCCCCAAGGCGGGGCCGTGTTCCGAAGACGCTGCGCATGTGCCAGGGCGCCTGCATCGTCCACCGACGCCGGGGGCGCGTGCGGTCAGGCCGCCGCTGAGACTTGACCGGCCCCCTACCCGTGCGGCACCGGCCGGGGCTCCTCGTGGGCGGCGTGCGAGTCGTCGTCGCCCTTCCCCTTGCTGAACCGGTTGCCCAGGCGCGTCTTGAGTCGGTCCGCGACGACGTAGAACGCGGGCACCACGAGCAGGCTCAAGACGGTGGACACGGACAGGCCGCCCAGCACCGCGATGGACATGGGGGCGCGCGTCTCGCTGCCCGCGCCCAGCGCCAGCGCCGCCGGCACCGCGGACATCATCGTCGCGGTGGACGTCATCAAGATGGGACGCAGGCGCACCGGACCCGCGCGCAGCATGGCCTGCATCGCGTCCGCGCCCTGCTCGCGCTGCTGGAGCGCGTAGTCCACCAGGATGATGGAGTTCTTCTTCACGATGCCCATGAGCAGCAGCAGGCCAATCATGCTGAAGATGTTCAGCGTGTTCCCCGTGATGAGCAGCGCGAACGACGCGCCCGCCACCGACAGGGGCAGAATGGTGAGCACCGTCACCGGGTGCAGGAACGAATTGAACTGCGCGCCCAGCACCATGTACGCGACGGCGATGCCCATGAAGAGCGCGAAGATGAGGCTGCTCATCGAGTCGCGGAACGCCACGCTCGCGCCGCCCGCCACCACGCGGATGCCGCCGGGCAGGTCCTTGCCCAGGGACTCCACCGTGGCCAGCGCCTCCTCCTGATTCGACCCCGGCGCCACGTTGGCGAAGATGCTGATGGCGCGCTCACGGTCGCGGCGGGTGATGGCCTGCAGCGCGGGCAGCTCCTCCTGCGTCACCAGCGACGACAGCGGCACCAGCGAGTTGTTCGCCGTCCGGACCTTCAGCAGCGACAGGTCCTCCGGCCGCGAGCGCTGGCCCGCGAGCAGCCGCATGCGCACGTCGATGCGCCGCCCGCCGCTGCTGTACTTGCCCACGCGCACGCCACCCACCAGCGCGTTCACCGTGGACGCCACCGCCTGGATGGGCACGCCCACGTCCGCCGCGCGAGCGCGGTCCGGGGTGATGCGCAGCTCCGGCTGGCCCAGTTGGTAGTCCGTGTCCAGGTCCACCACCTTGCCGGAGGCCTGGAGCTGATCTCGCAGGGACTGGCTCGCCTCCACCAGCTTGTCCCAGTCCGACCCGCGCACGCTGAACTCCACCGGGAAGCCGCGCTGCGCGGTGAAGCCCGCCTGGGACAGGTCCTGCACCACCGCGCGCAGGCCCGGGTAGCTGTTCAGCTCCTTGCGCAGCACCTGCGCGAAGTCCGCCTGCGCCATGCGCTGATCCGTCGGCACCAGCGTCAGGTTCATGTTGCCGGAGTTCACGGCGGACCCGCTGCCGCCGCCGCCCACCACCACGAACACGCGCGTCACCTCCGGACGGCTGGCGACGAACTCCTCCGCGCGCTTGAAGAGGCGGTTGGTCTCCTCCAGGCTGCTCCCCACCGCCGTCTGCAGACGCACGGACATGCGGCCCTGGTCCTGTGACGGGACGAACTCGCCGGGCAGCGCCTTGAACGCGAACGCGCTCAGGAACAGCATCGCCACCGCCACCAGCAGCACGCGCCAGGGGCGCACCAGCCCCCAGCCCAACGCCCGCGCGTACAGCGCCTCCAGCTTGGAGAAGGCCTTGTCCACCACCACGCCAATGCGGCTGCGGTGCTCGCGAGAAGTCTTCAGCAGCTGCGCGCAGCGCGCGGGCGCCAGGGTGATGGCCTCCACGTAGGACAGGAGCACCGCCACGCACAGCGTGACGCCGAACTGGAGGAAGAACCGGCCGATGATGCCCTTCATGAAGACGACGGGCAGGAAGATGGCCACCACCGCCAGCGTCGCCGCCAGGGCCGCGAAGGTGATTTCCGCCGTGCCTTCACGCGCGGCGCTCACCCGGTCCTTCCCCTCCTCCGCGTGCCGGAAGATGTTCTCCAGCACCATGATGGCGTCGTCCACCACGATTCCTACGGCCAACGCCAATCCCAACAACGTGAAGGTGTTGAGCGTGAAGCCCAGGAAGTAGATGACCGCCACCGTCCCCAACAGCGACATGGGAATGGCGAGCACGACGTTGAGCGTGCTGGAGAGCGACCCCAGGAACACCCAGCACACGAACGCGGTGAGGATGCACGCGAGCAACAGCTCGAACTCAATCTCGTGCACGCTCTCCTCGATGAACTGCGTCGAGTCGAAGTTGATGCTCGCGCTCATGCCCTCCGGCAGCTCCTTCTGGAGCTGCGCCAGCTGCTCACGCACCGCCTGGGCCACGGCCACCGCGTTCGCGCCGCGCTGCTTCTTGATGCCCATGGCCTGGGCGGGCTCGCCGTTCACGCGCGCCAGGCGGCGCTCGTCCTCGAAGCCGTCCTCCACGATGGCCACGTCGTGCAGGTACACCGGGCGGCCGCCCTCCTCGCGCACCACGACGTTCTGAAGCGTCTCCAGGTCCAGCGCCTCGCCCATGAAGCGCACGTTGACCTCGCGGCCCTGCGTCTCGATGCGGCCCGCGGGCAGCTCCACGTGCTCGCGCTGGAGCGCGGCGGTGATGTCCGTGACGGTGAGCCCGTGCGCGTCCAGCTTCTGCGCGTCCACCCAGATGCGCACGTTGCGCTCCAGGAGGCCGCCCAGGATGACCTCGCCCACGCCGGGCACCGTCTGCAGGCGCTCCTTCACGCGGTAGCGGGCGAAGTCGCTCACCACCTGCTGGGAGAACGGTCCGGCCACGCCCAGCCACATGATGGGCTGGTCCTCCGGGTTGGACTTGGAGACGACGGGCGGATCGATGTCCAGCGGCAGCCGGCGCTGGGCCTGGCTCACCTTGGTCTGCACGTCCTGCAGCGCCAGGTCCACGTTGCGCGACAGGTCCAGCTCCACCGTGATGTTGGCGCTGCCCTGGCGCGCGGAGGACGTGATGCTCTTGACGCCCTCCACCTGCGTCACGGCCTCCTCGATGAACTCGACGACGTCCGACTCCACGGCCTCCGGGTTGGCGCCCTCCCACGACACGGAGATGTTGATGGTGGGGAAGTCGACGTCCGGGAACTGGCTGATGCCGATGCGCTGGGCCGCCACCAGTCCGAAGATGATGGTCGCCGCCATGATCATCCAGGCGAACACCGGCTTCTTGATGCAGACGTCGGTGATGCTCATGGCCGGCCCTCGGCGCCCGCGTTCGGGTTCGTGTCGCCGCGGGCCTCGGCCGGGGGCTGCTCGCCTCCCACCTTCGGCTTCGGGCGCTCCTGCTCCACGCGCACGGCCACGCCGTCGCGCAGGGCCTCCGCGCCGCGCACCACCAGCGTCTCACCGGGCTTGAGGCCTTCCTTCACCTCCACCCGCCCGTCCGGCGTGCGCAGGCCCAGCTCCAGGATGCGCTCGCGCGCCTTGTTGTCCGTCACCACGAACGCCAGGAAGCCGCGCTCGCTGGGGCGGATGGCTGTCTGCGGAATCACCGGGCTGCCTCCGCGCGACTCCACCGGCACGCTCACCGTGGCGAAGGCGCCCGGGCGCAGCTTCTGCGCGGCCTCTCCCGTCACCTCCGCGGTCACCGCCACCATGCGGCTCTGCGTGTCCGCGCTCGCGGACACGTAGGTGATCTTCGCCTCGTACGCCCCACCGTCCGAGCGCACCGTGAAGCGCGCGGGCATCCCCGGGGTGATCCGCGTCACGTCCGCCGCGGGCACGTTGAAGCGCAGGAGCAGCGGTTCGCGGCGCAGGAGCGTGGCCAGCACCACGCCCGGCTGCACGTACTGGCCCGTCTGCACGGTGCGCGTCTGGAGGACGCCGTCCATGGGGGCGCGCACGTACGCGTCGCGCTGGTTGAGCTGCGCTTGATCCAACGCCGCCTTCGCGGCCGACACGTCCGCCTGGGCGGTGGCGGCGCGGGCCTGGTACGTCTCCAGCTGTTCGGCGGGCAGCAGGCCCGGGCTCTGCGCGTTGACCTCCGCGCGGCGCTGGGCGCCGGCCTTGGCCTCCACCAGCGCGGCCTGGGCCTTCTGCAGCACGGCCTCCGCGGCGCGCACGGCGATGGCGTAGCGCGCGGGTTCGATCTCCGCGAGCGTGTCGCCCTTCTTCACCGTCTGGCCTTCGGTGAAGGACACCCGCTCCAGGGCGCCCGGGACACGCGCGGTGATCTGCACGCTTTCGAAGGCCTCCACCGCGCCCACGGCGCTGACCGCGTACTCCACGTCGCGCGACTCCACGGGCGCGACCTCCACGGGGAACTGGAGGGGGCCCCGGCCCGCGGCCTTGCCACCTTGCGCGGTCGCTTCCTTCTTGCAGCCAGGGGCCAGGGACAGCACGGCCAGCGACAGGGCCAGCACACCAGTGCGTTGCATTGCCTTCACGGTTCCTTCCCCAGCGGATTCAGTCCGACAGCGGCCCGCAGGCCCAACAACGCCACGCCCAGCCCATAGCGGTTCTGCGCGAGCGCCACCTCCGCCTCGAAGAGGCTGAGCGACGCGTCCGCCAGGGTGAGCGCGGTGGACAGGCCCTGGCGGTAGAGGATGCCTGTTTCCGCGGCGTTCTTGCGCGCTGCCTTCGCCGCCTGCTCGCTCTGCGCGAGCGCGGCCCGCGCCGTCTCCAGATTGACCCGAGCCTGCTCGATGTCCACCGGCACGCGGCGCGTCGCGGCCTGGGTGTTCAGCTCCGCGACGTTGGCGTTGGCCACGCGCTCGTCGCGGTCGGCGTAGCGGGCGCCGCCGTCGAAGAGCGTCCAGGTGAGGTCCAGGGCGAGGAAGCCATCACCGACGTTGCCGTTGAGGCCCGCCTCGTTGGTGAGGCGGTACTGGGCGCTCGCGCCCAGGGACGGCAGCAGTCGAGCCAGGGGCTCCTTCGCGTTCTCCCGCAGCGAGCGCACGCGCAGGCGCGCGGAGAGGATGTCCGGCCGCCGGTCCGTGGCCCCCTCCGTGAGCAGCTCCAGGGGCGGCGTGGGCTGGATGGCGTCCGCGAGCAGCGGCTCCGGCGGCGCGAGCCCACCCTGCACGGGCTCCACGAGCAGGTAGCCCAGCTCCAGGCGGCTCGTCTCCGCGGTGCCCAGGGCGGCGGCGAGGTTCGAATGAGCGGTGGCCAGCTCCAGCTCCGCGCGGGTGACGTCGTTGGTGCTGGCGAGCCCGGAGCTGGCGCGGGCCTGTGCGTCCGCCAGGCTCTGCTTCGCGTAGGCCAGGCGCTGCTCGGCGGCCTGGTACACCTGCTGGTTGGCCAGGGTGACGAGGAAGGCGTTGGCGGCGCTGAAGGACACCTGGCGGCGCGTCTCCACGGCGTCCAGCTTGAAGGCCTCGCTCTCCAGCTTCGCGGCCTTGTAGAGCGGGAAGCCGCGCGCGTCGAAGAGGGCCATGCGGCCGGAGAAGACCGCGCCCAGGGCGTTGTACTTCTGGAGCACGACGGTCTGTCCGCCGACCTCGCGCGTGGACTCACGCAGGCGCCGCGTGTAGGTGCCAGCGGCCGTGATGGTGGGCAGGAAGAAGGCGCGGGCGCGGGCGACGCGGGCCTGGGCGGCCTCGGCCGACTGCCCCGCGGCGAGCACGGCCTCGTTCTTCTGCGAGGCGAGCTCCACGGCGCGCTCCAGCGTCAGCGGCGCGGCATCGCCGGACGGCATCGGCGGCTTGGGGAAGGCGCTGGCGGGAGCCTCGGTGGCGGGCGCCGGAGACGGGGCCGGAGGCGTCTGGGCGAAGGCGTCCGGGGCCAGCGCGCAGAGGCAGGCACCCAGTGGCGCGGCGAAGAGGGCACGGCGGACGGTAGGCATAAGGCGTGCGGTGGAACGGGCCAATGTTGAAAGGTCAGCGGCCCCTATACACGGAAGCCGTCATCTGGGGGGTGATGAGCGGTGCGTGTCTGGACGATGCCTCGCGCAGCGGACTAAGGGTCGGGGAAGAAGGCTCTCGGGTTGAATTGCCGACGGGTGGCGACATCGCCCTACTCCGGGTGTGGGCGCGCCCCAGAATGCGTGTCCCATGCGTTTATTCCTGGTCGCTGTGCTCGCGAGCACCCTCGCGGGGTGCTCCAAGGGCGATGAGCTCAAGTCCGCCGCCCTGAAGGTGCAGGTTCATTACGAAGGATTTCGGCCGGGGTGCGTGACGCTGACCGTCACGGATCAGGCGGAGGTGTCCCGGCACGTCACGAAGGACGTGAACGTGTCCGCCGGTGCGCCTCCGGGCACGCTGTCCGTGGCGGTGTTCCGGCAGGCAGGCTGGAGCAACGACGTGAAGCTCCTGGCCCAGGCACACGAGCAGTCCTGCGAAGGCGCCCGGGTGGCGATCGCGGAGGCCACCGCGAGCCTCGCGAAGGACGGCATCACACCGGTGGAGCTGCTGCTGGCGGCCACGGACGGCGACGGCGACGGCTACGTCGTTTCGTCCGAAGGCGGCACGGACTGCAACGACCGCGACGAGACCGTGGGCGGTCCCAAGCCCTGGTACGCGGACGATGATGGCGATGGTTACGGCAACGGGCTCCTGCCGCCCCGCGTGGTGGCATGCGAGGGGCCCGCGCTGACCGCGTCACGCACCGGCGACTGCAACGATCGCGACCCTCTGGTTCACCCGGATCAGGTGGAGTTCCGGTGCGATGGCAAGGACGACAACTGCGATGGCGTGAACGACGAGTCGTTCGACGTGGGCAGGACGTGCCGTGACACGCTCGACTGTGAGGGAGTGACGGCCTGTGGCGGCACGAATGGGGGCAGCGTCTGCGCCAACACCGCCGTCCCCGCTCCCTACTACGTGGACACGGATGGAGACGGAAAGGCGGGCACGGAGGCGGGCCGGAAGTGCGGACCGATCCCCGCGAACGCGAGCAGGGATCCATCCGACTGTGACGAGAGCTCCCGCTTCCGCTCACCGGACCTGGCGGAGGTCTGCGACCGGATCGACAACGATTGCAGCGGTGGGCCCGACAATGGCCTGGCTTGCAACCTGGACTGGCGGACGCCCGTGGTGACCGACGGCACGAAATGGAATGCGACCGCGACGGATGGAACGACGACGATCTGGGTCGCGGGTGATGGCGGCAAGCTGGCCCGATCCCAGATGGATTTCACCGGGGGCCGGTACGTCACCTGCGACGGTGACTGGAAGGACGCGTGGGTCGCGGCCTCCGGAGAGTTGTTCCTCGCGGGCGGCAAGAACAACTCCGGCCGCTTCGCGCGGGTGACCGTGAACGCGGGCGAGTGCACGCTGGAGACCAACAACGTCCCCCAGGTCGTGAACGGCCTCATCGGTATCGAGAATCCATCGGGAGCGCCGACGCTCTACGGAGTCACAGGGGGTGGCAGGAGCTTCCGGTGGACGCCTCCCGCCGCTCCGGAACAGACGCAGGCGAACCAGATGGACGCAAGCCTGCGCGCCGTCAGCGCCGCGGGCCGCCCGGACACGCTCCTGGCCGTGGGAAGCAGGAGCGCCAGGCCCGTCGCGTTCCGGTTCGACGCGGCGAGTTCCACCTGGAGAGAAGAGGCGATTTCCACGACACTCACGGGCGAACTGCGAGGCGTCCACGTCGTCAACGCAAACTACGCCTACGCGGTGGGCGACAACGGAATGGCCTTCGAACGGACCGACGGATTGTGGAGCGCGATGAAGCCCCTGCCCTCGCCTTACACGAGCCGCGACCTCCAGGACGTCGTGGCCTTTGGAAAGACTGCGGTCTACGTGGCGACCATCGAGGCGGGCGGCACCGGAGGGTCCGTCCTCTTCTTCAACGGCAACGAGTGGAGCGTCGTCTACACCGACGTGAATTCTCCAGCCCGGGCCCTGCGCTCCCTGGACGGGAAGACGCCCACGGGGGTCGTCACCTCGGGGGACCGGGGCGCGGCCGCCAGCTTCGTCACGACGCGTTGACCGCCCCACCATGGACCTGCGCGCCGAAGCCCTGACCCTCCGTTACGGTATCCGGACCGTGCTGGAGCCCACGGATTGCCACGTCCCGCCCGGCACGCAGGCGCTGGTGCTGGGACGTTCGGGGTCGGGCAAGACGACGCTCCTGAAGGCCTTCGCGGGCCTCCTGCGCCCCTCTTCCGGTCGGGTGACGTGGGACGGACAGGACGTCTCCAGGCTCTCGGCGCCGGAGCGGCGCGCGCAGCAGGCGTCGTTCGGCTTCGTGTTCCAGACGGACGCGCTCTTCGACTCGCTGACGGTGCGGCAGAACGTGATGCAGCCATTGCTCCGCCGTCGCGTGCCGGAAGACGAGGCCCGCGAGCGGACGGATGCGGTGCTGCGCTCGGTGGGGCTGGCGGACGCGGCGGACACGCTGCCGGAGCGGCTGTCCGGCGGCATGAAGAAGCGCGCGGGGCTCGCGAGGGCGATCGCGGCGAGGCCGGCGGTGCTGCTGGCGGATGATCCGTTCGCGGGCCTGGATCCCGGCACGGCGCGTCAGGTCGCGAGGGTGCTCCTGGAGGTCGCTGGCCAGGGAACGCTGTTGGTGGCGGCGCCGGAAGCGCCGGTGGATCTTCCCCTGCCCCGCTGGTTGTACCTGCGAAGCGGCAGACTGGTGCACGATGGGGCCCCGGCGCCGCAGCTCGAAAGCGCGCCGGACGAGGCCCTCGCATGACTCCGCGGTCCCAGCACCCGTGAGCACCACCGCCCTGGCCTGGCTGGGACGCTCGGCGATGCGGGCGGTGGGCGGCGTGGGAGCGTTGGCCCTGGTCGCGGGCCGCACGGCCTGGGGTCTGCGCAGGCTGGAGCGGCGCGAGCTGGCGCGAGGGCTGGTGCAGTTCGGCTACGGCTCGCTGCCCCTGGCGTTGGCGACGGCGGCGCTGGCGGGCGTCATCGTGGTGGTGCAGGCGTCGCTCTACATCCAGCGCTTCGGGGCGAGGGCCTTCCTGGGATGGGCCGCGGGCTACGGCGTGCTGTGGGAGTTCGGCCCGCTGTTGCTGGGGCTGATCATGTCGGCGCGGATCGGCGCGAGGAACGCGGCGGAGCTGGCCACGCTGAAGGTGGGCGGACAGATTGAAGGCCTGCGAGGCATTGGCCTGGATCCGTTCGCGCTGCTGGTGGCGCCCCGCGTGGTGGCCATGGAGCTGAGCATGCTGGGGCTGAGCACGTTCACGTTCCTGGTGTCCATCCTCTGCGAGGCGGTGGCGGCGAAGCTCACGTTGGACCTGCCGGTGCGGGTGTTCTTCGGGACGTTCGCGCAGATGCTGAATCCCTCCGACATCCTCGGGGGCGTGGTGAAGACGGGAGCGTTCGGGCTGGCCATCTCGCTGGTGTCCACGGCGGTGGGGCTCCGGGCGAAGGGAGGAGCCCGCGCCGTAGGCGAGGCCGCGGCGAGCGCGGTGGTGCTGGGCTGCGCGGCCATCTTCCTGTTGGACTTCCTGCTGACGTCGCTGCTGTCGAAGGTGCTCGCATGAAGCGCGTGCTGCTCTTCTTCGGGGCGCCGGGAGTGATGCTGGCGCGCACGGTGCGGGCGGGCGCGCGGGAGGGAATCCCGTGGCGTGAAACCCTGGCGCAGGTGCACGAGCTGGGCGGGCGCAGCGTGTGGCTGGTGATGTCCGGCATGGCCTTCTTCGGCGCGGTGCTGGTGATGATCGCCAACGCGCAGGCGAAGAAGCTGATCGGCAACGTGGCGGTGCTGGGCCCGGCCTACTTCGAGATGCTGGTGCGCGAGTTGGGCCCCGCGGTGTCGGCGCTGCTGACGGCGTCGCGAGCGGGCGCGAGCCACTCCGCGGAGCTGGCCACGATGAGTGTGAATGAACAGGTGGAGGCGCTGGAGATGTCCGCGGGGGATCCCTACGCGGACCTCGTGGCGCCCCGGGTGGTGGCGGGGTTGGTCGGAGTGCCGCTCCTGAGCGTGCTGGGGACCATCGCGGCGACGGCGTCAGCGGTGCTGGTGGCGAGCGTGGCGTTGAACATCGACGGCCGGGCGTTCATGGACGCGAGGTACGTGGATGGGTGGGACGTGCTCGTCGGAGGGCTGAAGGTCGTGGCCTGCGGGCTGTACATCCCGCTCGCGGCGGCGGTGGCGGGGTTGAACGCCCGGGGCGGAGCGGAGGCGGTGGGCGAGGCCACGACGGACGGCGTGGTGGCAGCCAGTCTGGGATGTCTGTTGATTGACCTGACGGTGTCGCTTGCGTTCCAGTTCGTGCGCCTGTGAGTGACACCGGTCCGGACACGCTGGTCTTTGAAGATGTGGCGATTGCCTTCGAGCAGGGCCGCCGCGTCCTGGACGGCCTGAGCGCGCAGGTCTCCACGAAGGAGCTGACGTTCATCGCGGGAGCGAGCGGCTCCGGCAAGAGCGTGCTGTGCCGGCTGGCGGTGGGCCTGCTGAAGCCCGAAGCCGGCAAGGTGACGCTGTTCGGGGAGCGGGTGGACACGCAGCCGGAGAGGACACTGGTGCCCCTGCGCCGCAGGGCTCCGTACCTGGTGCAGGGCCCCGCGCTGCTGGACTGGAGGACGCTGAGGGAGAACGTGCGCCTCGCGGATCCGAGCGCCCCGGAGGAAGCCGTGGAGACGGCGCTGGAGAAGGTAGGCCTGAAGGAATGGGCGGACCGGCTGCCGCCGGAGCTGGGGCCCGGGGCGAAGAAGCGGGCGGCCATCGCGAGGGCGCTGGTGCTCAAGCCGCGCTACCTGCTGTTGGACGAGCCGACGACGGGGTTGGACCGGAGGGCGGCGATGCAGGTGGAGGCGGTGTTGGCGTCGTTGAAGGAGCAGGGCCTTGGGGCGTTGGTGGTGTCGCACGACTACCGGCAGTTGAGAGGCATCGCGGACCGGGTGCTGGTGGTGGCGAAGGGGCGCAGCGCGTACCTGGGCAGCCCGGAGGGCTTCCTGGAGTCCCCTGCCCCGGAGCTGCGAACGCTGACAGCGCCGTTCATGGAGGGCGCGACGGATGGATGAGCAACGGCTGGAGTTGAAGGTCGGAGCGCTGGTGCTCGCGGCGCTGGTGGGAGTGCTGGTATTGCTCTGGTTGATGGGAGAGCTGACGCTGGGCCGAGGCGCCAAGCTGGAGGTGGACTTCGCGCACACGGGCAACGTGGTGCAGGGAGCCCCGGTGAAGCTGGGAGGCGTCCAGGTGGGCAAGGTGGACACCATCCATCTCCTGGCGGACCGAAGGGACGCGAAGGGCCTCCCCCTCCCCGTCCGCATGGACCTGTCCGTGGAGCCTGCGGCGAGGGGCGCCCTGCGCAAGGACGCCAGGGTGACGGTGGGAACGGTGGGCCTGCTGGGTGAGCCCTATCTGGAGTTGAACCCGGGAAACGCGGACGCGCCGCTGCCGGAGAAAGAAGCGCTCCGGGGCGTGGATGCGCCGCGACTGGACCTGCTGTCGGAGCAGCTCTCCAAGTTCGTGACGCTGCTGTCGGACATGCTGGAGAAGGACCCGGAGGCCGTGACTGGCCTGGCCGCCAACGTATCGAGGTTGGCGAAGACGTTGGACGAGGTCCTGACGGAGAACAAGGGCAACGTGAAGGTCCTGGCCACGGAGCTGTCAGCGGCGTCGAAGGACCTGAGGCAGCTCGCGCAGCTGGCCAAGGAGTCCATGCAGCCCGGAGGCAAGGGAGCCCGCCTCCTGGACGACGCCTCCGCCGTGGCGGCCCTGATGCGAAAGGACCTCCCCGGCCTGACGAAGTCCGCGGGTACGACGCTGGACGGACTGGCGGCGGTGACAGGCCCACTGACGCCCGAGGACGGTCAGCAGGTGAAGCTGGCCCTCCAGCGCTTCACGGCGGCAGCGGGCCAGTTGGAGCAGATCGCCACCAAGGCGGACCGGATCCTCGGACAGCTCGACTCCGGCCAGGGAACCGGGGGCGCGCTGCTCAAGGACCCTGCCCTCTACGACGAACTGAAGACCCTGGTCACGGACCTGCGCAAGCACCCGTGGAAGATCCTCTGGAAGGACTGAGCAACTCCTCCAACTCAGTCAGCCGCGGCTTTATCGGCGGGAGGCGAATTCGAACCTGCCTTGCTGGCATTGGCTGGGCATCGCTTCTCGTTCATGACCCAGCGCTCCACCACAAAGCCTGGATCCGTGCTGAACGCCAACTGACTGTCGCTGTCATCGACAAATGGCCGCATTGGATCTTGAAGCGCGCTGAGTTGATTGAAGGCCGCAGCCAGCCATGTGCGCATCTTGAAGACCTCGGCCTCATCAGTCATGACAAGGTCCACGGCGCGTCCTCCCTCCCGCACCTTGATGTAGTCATTGGCACGCGTCTTGATTCGATACAGCACGACCGGATCCATCTCGAACGAGTACACAGCCCGCTCACCCTTTGCTGGCGCGGAGTGCCACTCAAACGCCACCCAGTCATCATGCTCACTGATTGTCCTGGCGTCTTCGGAATGAACATGGCGAACGACGGCAGTTGCGGTTCCAGAGAGCAGGAACTGATTACAAGGCGCATAGGTTGCCTTCCCAGAAGCCAACCCAATGCGTTCGTCGGCTTTCTTGGGCACCTCCACCGCGAACACCTGGGTTGATTCAGATTTGGCCGCGCGGAACTGCAAATCGATCGTCGTGCTGCCCGTCAGATCGATTCCGGAAATGCCCTCGCGGAGAATTCCGATGGAGCGACCATTCGGGGCAAGCGACACCGCAAGGGAGGTGTAACGGCGCCGCAGTGCCACCTCTTCGCCAAACGTTTCACCTGCCCCAGCCGTCACCGATGCCCCACCAGTCGTCTTCGTTGAAGTCGAGGCTCCCTCGACCGGACTCACCGTGGCAGCCGCCTCGTTGGTTGTTCCAACCGTTCCAGCCACGCTCCAGTTCGCTGTCCGCGTGAGCTTTCCCAGGTCCACTGTCTCATAGCCGGTATCGACCTTGTCATACCCGATGATTGAGTACGCATCGGTCATGAGATTGATGCGAACCTCCGCCCATACAATTCGATCCGCCGGATCGTAGTTTCCGGAGGAAAACGGCCGATGGATGAGGTTTGTCACCAATCGAGCCTTGGGCCGATCCAGCCGGCTGACTCCCTGAACCACCGGCGATTTGACGCTCATTCCGACGAGCGTCTTGACGTTGTCGAGGCGTTCCTTCTTCCCCTCGATGCCGGCCACCTCGATCGCTGCCGCCTGCCCTCGGCCGTCGAGGTCAAAGAACGACTTCTGTGTTGGCTCGGCCTGAGAGACAGGCAACACGAAGAGCGACAAGGAGAAACGATTGATGTCTTTCGGAATGCCTTCCGAAATCGCACGCGAATGCCTTCGCGTGAGCTTGCTCGGGCATCCAGTGCTTGCGAAGGCAATCACGGCAATGGCGATGATTCTTCTCACTGGCCACTCCACACCAAACGACAAATCTTCGCGGACATCTCACGTTGCTTGGTCATGTCGTTGAAAATGCCCCCATCCTTGTCCTCCTCTTCCACGCACTGCCAGCGGCTCTTGGAGAAGGAGGAGGTCCTGCCATCCCACACATCGGCTGACCGGGCGGCCTCCACGCTGGGGTACTCACCGCTGGAAACCCACACGTCACTCTGCTGATACGAAGCGACAAGGATTACAACCATCTCCTGCAAGGTGCACCTCCGCCTGGATGGCATCCAACTACAAGGGGTTGAGTTGACGAAATGCATACTACCGGAGGGGCCGTGGAGGCCGCGTACCCTGAATGAGGGATGCCCTTGGGAGACAACGGGCCATTCCCCTCCGCCAGACAAGCCCGTACGATGCGGCTGTTGTTCCTAGAAGGAAGGCCGCATGGCACAGCAGGGGGAGTCCGGACCGCCACCCCGACGGACCGCGGGCTGGCAGTTGGTCTTGGTGGCGTTGGCACTCGCAATCCTCTCCATCAAGGTCGTCATCCCCGGCGTCTTCGTGGGCATCGGAGCCACCGGGCTCATGGGCTTCGCGATCGCGGCGGTCCTCCTTGAGCGGATGGGGGCGCTCTCGGCAGGTATCTTCGAGGGTGCGGCTCAACTCTCGGTCATCTTCCTGGGCATGGCCTTGATCGCCTTCGCGGCCATCACCGGATGGAACGGATACCGGCGTCTGGCTGGCAGAGTGGGCCCGCCGCCCCTCCTCATACGCTCGCCCTGGGCCCTGGTGGGACTGCTGCTGTTCCTGGCGTGCAAGTGGGCCATCCCCGATGCAGGTGAGCGCCTTGCCCTGCCCGTGCTGTCCGGTGCGATCGTCATCGCCTTCTCGGTCTGGACCCTCATCACCGTGAGCGTGCTGCTGTTCCGGATGAGCGTAGGGATGCTCCGGCTCTCATGGCGAATCGCCCAGGCCTCGCCCTTTGGAGCCGGGGGCTTGACCCTGGCGGCGCTCGCGGCCACGGGGCTGATTCCCAGCGTGGACTCTCTCGCCGAGGCCCTCCCGGCCCGTGCCCAGACCGTGGCGTCCGCGCGTCCGGCCCGCTGCGATTCGTTGTCCTGGGAGTGCTCGCGGCAGGCGCTCCTTGCCGCCCAACCCTCACGACCCGCGCCTGTCTACGCAGCGCCAGAGGATGGATACGAAGGCGTCACAGGGGCCTCCTTCACGGCCTCCGCTGATTCCACGGTCACACTCAACACGCGCTCCTGCCTGGAGAAGCAATTTCAGCAACGGGAGATGATGACCAAGGCTCGCCGGATCGCACAGGGGCTGGTTGGCACTTCCGATGCGGAGGACCTGGTTCATTCCATCCTCCTGAACATCTGCCTGAGGAAGCGCCCTCCCGATGATTTCGAGCAGTTCTTCCTCCGCTCGGTTCAGTACGGAGCCATGAAGCGGTTCGGCCGTGTGATCCGCTCGTGCTCAATCGACGAGTCACTGGAACCTCAGTGCACGATCAGGCCTGACGACCAGTACATTCAGCTCGAGTCTCACCAGACCCTCCACGATGCGATCTGTGCGCTCCCCGAGAAGCATCAGGAGATCATCCAGATGCGCTACTTCGAGGAGCTGTCCGACGACGAGATTGGCGCCCGGCTCGGGATCTTTCCCGACGCCGTCCGCAAGCGGACCCAGCGAGCCCGGGATCAATTACGGACCATTTTTCTCCAGCAATGTCAGTGACTTACGATTCTCGGTCACACTTAATTCGCTGAAGGGAGTGGAGCACCAGACTGCCTGCCTGACACGGGCGGTTTCTGGAGGCTTCATGCACTCGCTGTCCGCCACGCCGTTCCCGGCCACCGCCCAGGTGATGCCGCCCTCGGTCAACTTCCACCTGTGGGAGCCGTGCAACATGCGTTGCCGGTTCTGCTTCGCCACCTTCCAGGATGTCCGCAAGGACGTGCTCCCCAAGGGGCACCTTCCCAAGCAGGAGGCGCTGAGGCTCGTGGAGCTGTTGGCGCTCCGCTTCCAGAAGATCACCTTCGCGGGAGGCGAGCCCCTGCTCTGCTCGTGGTTGCCGGACCTCGTGGCAGCCGCCAAGGCAAAGGGGGCCACCACGATGTTGGTGACCAATGGCAGCCGGCTAGATGCGGACACCCTCGCACGCCTTCGCGGCGTGATGGATTGGGTGACGCTCAGCATCGACAGCGTATCGCCGCAGACGCATGCCGCACTGGGGCGGGCCGTCCAGGGCAAGGCGCTGCCGGTCGAGCACTACCTGTCCCTCGCGGAGCGGATCCGCGCGGCGGGCATGCGCCTCAAGGTGAACACGGTCGTCACGAACCTGAACGCGGGTGAGGACCAGACGGCGTTCCTCCAGGAGTTGCGGCCCGAACGTTGGAAGCTGTTGCGCGTCCTCAGCGTCGAGGGACAGAACACCGGCAAGGTAGAAGCCCTGCACTGCTCTCGGGAGGACTTCGAAGCCTTCGTCGACCGCCATCGCTGTCTGGAGCGCGACGGCATCATCCTGGTGCCTGAAGACAACGAAGACATGCGCGGCAGCTACGCGATGATCGACCCGGCAGGCCGGTTCTTCGACAACGTCCAGGAAGGTCATCGCTACAGCGCCCCCATCCTCCAGTGCGGCCTGGATGCGGCATGGTCCCAGGTCCAGTTCTCCATGGAGCGCTTCATCGGTCGCGACGGCCACTACGCGTTCGGAGGTGAGTCATGAACTCGGCCTCCAGTCTTGTATGTCTCGCGGGAGTCTCCGGTGCGGGCAAGGACACACTGGGCGGCTTCCTGGCGAAACAGTATGGCTTCGAGCGGGTCGCGCTCGCGGACCCCATCAAGGCGGCGTTGATGGGCTTGCTTCAGCTCGATCCCGCCCAGCTCTGGGGTGAGCGCCGCAATGAGGTGGACCCACGGTTCGGCCGCGCGCCCAGGGAACTCTACCAGCGATTCGGCCAGGCCTGCCTGGAGCTGGATCCCGAGGTCTGGCTGCGGCCCTTCCGGATGCGGGTCGAAGCCATCCGTCGCGCGGGAGGACGCGTCGTCTGCACGGACTTGCGGACCCAGGCGGAATGGCGGGCTGCGCGGGAGCTGGGGGCCACCATCTGGTTGATTGAACGGCCCGGCGCGGGCGCTCCAGGTGCATTGTCGCGTCACGCCACGGAGATGGAGCTCCTGGGGCTCGACCGAAGTTCTTTCGACGCCGTCTTGAGGAATGACGGCTCACCCGAGGCCCTGTACCTCACCGTGAAACGCATGGTCGAGGGAGGCATCGACTCGCGGGCCACCTGAGCGCCGCCCAGGAAGCCCGGCCCATCATCCAGCGCGATGGGCTACCACCTGGAGCCGTTGAATCCTCTGCTCAGTGCAGGCCAGGGAACCGGCGGCGCGCTGCTCAAGGCCCCTGCCCTCCATGACGAGCTGAAGACCCTGGTCACAGGCCTGAGCAAGCATCCGCTGCTCCGGCCCCTCTCCTGATGCGAAGAGTCCGGAGCACCCGCCCGGCCGCGCTGGCGCGGCCCCGGCGTCCCCTACCGCCGACCCTGGTCGGAATCGAGGTACTCCCACGGGAAGGCGTCGGCCGGCGTGGCCGACCGCAGGTAGCTCATGGGATGGGCCGGATTGTATTTGTAGATCTTCTCCATGTCGCGCTCGAACGCGAACATCTGGTGGGCCGTGTACAGGTTGTGCTGGCGGTTCAATGCGTGGATCCGGGTGTTCTGGGGCGCGACGACACGGGCGGGCAGCGGCAGCAGCCGGGTCCCCTCGTCAACATAGGACGGCTTGATCCTCACCGTGACCGGCGGGTCCATATCGGCAAGCAACTGCTCCAGCTCATCGTTCACCGCTTCGTACGTCGCATTGGTGCTCGAGGCGATCTGCCGGTGGTCCTGATGGCTGACCATATCGGCGATGTAGCAGTCGCGAAGATCATTGAGCGTCCAGTTACCGCTCCGGGCGTGGAGAATCGTCTCGCGGTTGCTAAGCCCATGCAGCGCCCACTCATGGGAGATGATCAAGAGGATGCCGCCCGGGTGCGTGGTGGCCTGTCCCCTCATCGCGATATGGACGCGGATCCGCACGTCGCGAGACATGTCGAACCCGGCGAGGTCCCGGGTGAGCTGGTGAAGCGGAATCCAGGATCCGCCCGGCGTCGTCGTGTCGGCAGGGTCCCGCACCTCGATGATGCACTGACCATCGATGCCGCGCGTGGCGGTCGGAGTGACCTCGATGATCAACGGGACGTAGTCGGCGGCGCCTCGGTTGGCGAAGGGCTCGATGACGGACTGACGGAAGACGCTGGAGCTTTCGAGGATCTGCGTCAGCCGCGGGTAGGCCGCCGTGATCTGCGAGTAGCCCTCGATGAACGGCCACTCCGTCGGGGGCTGCTGCTCCTGCTCGTCCGAGACCGTCGGGGTGGAGGTCGCGGAGCTGGCGCCTCGGGTGCCCGAGCGGTTGCGAACCGCGACCTTGGACGGCTGCACGTCCACCTCCATGCCAGGCGAACCACGGACCGCGTCAATGGTCTCCCTCAGGTCCAGCTGATCCAGCGGCGACGCCTTCGAGCTCGAAGCCTGGGAATCGCCGCCGAGCTGCGCGTTGAGCAACCGCTCCTTCCACTCCTGGTTCTTCGCCGGGGCTCTGGCGACAGGGAAGGCCTTGTCGATCTGCTCGTTCAGGACAGCGGAGTTGCGGCTGCTCTGGGCCGACAGCGCGAGCTTCGTGGCCATCTCTCCGAAGGCCCGCGCGGTCTCCTGGTTGGAGGTCATCGCCGCCAGGGCGTTCTGCTGGTTCTGGTCCAGGCCCGTCAGGTTGGCGAACGGGCTCACCTGGGTGAGCGCGGTCAGCAGCGAGCCCACCCCCGAGGGATCCGGCGCGGCCGGTGCGTTCTGGATGTTGACGATGGGCTGCGGAAGCGCGGTGGGCGTGGTGCTCTGCGGCGCCTGGTAGCGGCTGTCCGTGCTCACCGGGTTGATGGCGGTGGGCTCGTCCGAGGGCGACTGCTCCCATCTCCAGAAGCGCGTGTCATCGATGCGCTCGCACGCGTTGCAGGCGCCGCGCACGGCCTCCGCGAAGACTCCGGGCGTAGGCACGCTCAGGCGGAAGACCGCGCCCTGCCCCCCTTCGCGCTCGGCCTCCGTCTGGTAGTGCTCCAGCAGTGAGGCATGGGCAATGGCCCCACTGCCGCTCTGGTCCGGGGTGCCCATCTCGTAGGTGGGGTCCAGGTTGAGGCCACGGGCCACCGGGAACACGAGCGAGTTGCCCGCGACCCCCAGCAGCCGGTTCTCCACCAGCGAGGCCAGGGAGCGGCCCAGCACCCCGCGTTGCGCATAGATGGAGTTGAACTCGTCCTGCGCCAGATGGATGCGGTCCAGCATCATGTACCGGCGGTGCGGCGTGATGCCGTGGCACCAGATGGCGTGGTGGTAGTACTCCAGGTTCTCCTGGTTGAGGTGATCCCGGAGCTGCTGGGCCAGCCGCTGGTCCTCCTGCCAGGGGTTGCGCTGCTCCTCGGGCTTCATGGGCGTGGGCAGGTAGATCTGATCCGCGAAGCCGATGTCGTTGCGGATGGCCTGGTTGTTCACCAGCGTCCCGCTGAAGTGGGGCGTGCGGTAGCGCAGCGTGCCCCGGTCGACGACGGCGAAGCTGCCCGACAGACTCAGGCTGGGAGAGTTCAGCCGCAGTCCGACAATCTGGCTGCGCTTGAGGTCCGCGGGGGTGCCGGTGAAGGGCTGCTGGGCCACCCCGGCCTTGAGCGCCTTGATGTCCGTGGTCCGCGTGGAGCGCACGGAGACGGTCAACAGCCGGCCCGGGGCGTAGTCGGTGAGCAGGGTGCAGTCCAGCCGCAGGTCCTTCACCGTCGTTCCGTCCGCGAGGATGGCCTCGAAGCGAAGCTGCTCGACGAAGTTGCGGGCGAGCGCGGGGGCGTGCTGCGTCTGGAAGGTGCGCTCGCGCTCCTCGATGGCGAGCTTGACGAACAGGTTGCTGATGCCCCGGATGTCCAGCCCCAGGAAGACATGGCTCAGGGTGGCCCAGGCGCCCGCGTCAATCGACCCATCCGCTTGATCCGCCGGCCGGCTCAGCGTCAGGCGGAGCTGGAGCTCACCCGAGAACTCCTCGATCGACTCCTCACTGTAGGGCAGGAAGGTCACCGCGCCGGAGGACTCCACGCGGCGGGGGAAGTCCGTGCCCTGGTAGTTCCGCGCGATGCGATCCAGCGCGTCGAAGCCCCGGCGCAGCTCCTGCCCCCGGGTCGTCTCCAGGGAGTAGAGCAGGTGCTCGGACAGGCACTCCCGCCAGCGGAGGATCTTCGCGTCCGTGAAGAGGCTCATCATCAAGGGGACGAAGAGGCACTCCTGGACGTCCACCACCTGCTGCTCGATGACGAAGTGCCGGAGGATTTCGAAGTACTGGATGGTCAACGCGTGGCAGTGGTTGTGGTTGGCCACCACTTCGGTCTGCACGGAGAGCGATTCGCCCTGCTTCGCGCTGGTGACGACGGTGGAGCGCTGGCTGCGCACGGAGGACGTCGCCTGCATGGTGGCGTCCCGCAGCCGGTTGTGAAGGCTGGACGTCATGTCGCGGGTGTTGTCCTGCCACGCGGAGGACGTCCCCGAACCGCCGGAGATGCTGAAGCCGGTGGACAACCCCACGGCCACGCCGTTCTTGCTGCCGCTGCCAGCGCCCCCCAGGCCGAAGGAGAAGCCGCGCGTCTTGGCCGAGCTGCCACCCCGCATGGACTCCTGGACGGTCCCACTGAGGATTTCGTCGATGTCGCGGTCTCTCGACAGGCTGTGGGTCAGCCCCTCTTCGGCCACCGTGGCCTCATCGCGCGAGGCCCCGTCCTCCCGGTTCCAGTCGTAGATGACGAGCTGCTTCTTCTGACCGGGGGCCAGCGGCAGGGAGTAGAGCAGGTCCCCCATCGAGTAGCCGTCCGCCTTGAAGGTCTGCTTGAAGTGGAGCACGTGGCCGTGCGCCAGCGACACGGCTTGATACAGCTCATAGTCGGTGGCGTCGTCGTCCCAGCGCAGGGGGTTCTTGCTCCCCAGCGTCTGCCGCAAGGTGCGGTGGAGATGACGGGCGTAGCCGGCCGGGTCGGAGGTGTCGCCATTCCACTCCCAGGCGGGGGCTTCGCGGATGGGGACGAGCTGGCCGCGCGGGTCCGTGGTGCGGACGATGGCGTAGTGGCTGAACTCCTCCAGCGACCGGTTGGGGACCGTGAAGTTGACGCAGGAGCCGCCGATATCCTGCGAGTAGCTGGACTCGTTGGCGACGAGCTCCTCCGTGCCCGGCAGGCGCGGGGTCGGGTCATTGCAGGCGCAGTCGTCTTCACCGCTGGCGGCCTCGGTCGTGCTCCCTGTCGCGACGACCAGCAGCGTGAACGCGGGGAAGGTCCCATCCGCGTTGAGCACGATGGGGAGCTCCTCGTCGGGACGGGAGGAGACCACCGCGTGGGCCCCGAGGAACGGCTCGTTGGGGACCACCACGGAGAAGTTGCCGCTGCTGTGCGTGGTGACCGCGGCGAGGGACACCTTGAGCGGGGGGCTCGTCCCGTCTCCTCGCAGTGCCTGGAAGAGGATCTGCTGCCGCGTCAGCGCCCTGCCCGTGGGGTCCACCAGGCGCCCCTTGAGGGCACGGGTGGTGGGCGCGCTGGAGCTCGGCACGAGGACGTTGGGCGAGAACGGCTCCACCTGCACCTTCACCACCGACATCTTCGCGGCCTGGCTCACGGTGAGGTGCGTCGGAGAGACGAGCCGGGTAGGCAGGCCGTTGGGGGTGCGCACCACGAAGGTGAGAGGGCTGCTGGAGATGCGGCCGGTGATGGCGAGCGTCAACTGGAAGGCGCCCGTGGGCCCGAGCAGGAACTCCTGGTGGATGGGGGTGACTTCGCTGTCTCCAGCGATGGTGTCCGGACAGGAGATCTCCAGGGTGTACCCCGAGACGGAGCCGGCGGAGCTCTCCACCGCGCCCAGGACGGAGATGAACTCCACCTCCTCCAGTTTCGGCGCTGTCGCGGTAGGTGTGAGGGGCGACAGAGGGGCCTTCTGCTCAAGCCGGGAAGCGGTCGCGGCCTCCATCGTCGTGACCGACGTGCGCGGGGCCACCTTCACCGCGGGAGCGAGCGCCGGCAGCTGGAGGATGACCAGCCGGTCCGCCGCGGCGGGCTTGCTCTCCGCGACCAGCACCGCGTTCAGCGCGGCCTTGTCGGCGAAGGTGTGCTCCACGACGGAAACCCCCGAGCGGAGGACATAGAGCGAAAGGGGAAAGGGAAGCGCGGAGGCGGTGATCTTCTGGAAGAAGAACCCACCCTGCGGGCTCGTGAGCTCAGCGGTGAAGAGGGGCGTGTTGGGCGACTGGCCCAGCAGCACCGTGCATGCTTCCAGGCTGCCAGGCTCCGAGGTTTCTATCTGTCCGTAGAGTTTCATGGGTCTCGTGAATTATTTCCGACGAGACCGTAAGAAACACGACATTTGTGCTCATAATACATTTCTCAGGAAATGAGACATGTCTCAAGTGGGCGCGTCCTGAGGCATTCCCATCCGTACACGTCAAAGCTCGGTCGGCACCGGCACTTCGTCCGCGGGCGCCGGCACGGGCACCGGAGCCGCAGCAGGCGCGGGAGCAGGCGTCTCATCCTGGGCCACGGGCGAGTTCAAGACCCACGAATAGCCGTAGCCCTCCTTGAGCAGTCGGTACGTCGCGCGCTTTCCGCAGCCCACGACGCCCGCAGTGACGCGATCCAGCTTGGACGTCTTGAGATCAAACCGTGAACAGCCCATGTCGAACTCCGCGCGGGCCCTCACGTCCGGGACCCAGGAGCACTGCCCCACCTTGCATTTCAGCTCATAGACGCCTTCAACGTTGCAGCCGATCATCTGGTACTGATTCTCACCCAGGTACTGCGGCGTCAGCTCCTGGTCGCACTTGAGGTCCTTGGCGGCGATCTTCTCCAGGTTCGCATAGCGCTTGGAGTTGATGGACGGCCCCATCTGGGAAAAGTCCACCTTGGCGTTGCTCCGGCGGCCCCCGCAGCCCGCAACCAGGAACGCCACACCCACGCCCACAACCGACAGTCGAATCAGGTTCATGGGCGCTCATCTACTCCAGGGCCTCACGCGCTTTCCAGTCCTCCCCCGCAAAGACAAGATCCGCCCCGCCGCACAGGCAGGACGGCTCCCAGGTCCACGCCCGCGCATCACTGCATCGACAGGGCCCAGGTGTAGCTGCCGCTCGATCCCAGCCCGACCAGCGTCGTCTTGCACGTGGCGGTGGTGCTGCCCTTGGACGTGGCGCTCCCCGCGGGCGTCCAGTACCCGGACGTCCCCAGGATCGGGTTGGGCGGGGTCCAGATGCTGCTCATGTTGAAGCGACAGGTCTTGCTGCCGCTCGTGTACTCGATGTAGACGGCGGAGTTGGTGCCACAGTCCGTCTGGTACACCCCGGACGTCGAGTTGGCCGCCACCGAGGTCAGGGCCGGGATGACCGCGGCACAGCCGTTGAAGTAGGAATTGGTGATCGCGCTGGTCGTGATCTTGTTCTGCACCGTGAACGTCAGCGTCGCCGCGTGCGCGGAACCCATGCCCAGCGCCGACACCGCGAACGCAGCCACCACCGTCAAGCTTTCATGGACAGCCCCCAAGGAAGGGGAATCGCTTCCCCAGAATCAGATAGACGATTCCCGGGAGCCTTGTCCAGACAGCCAATGCTTGAAATTCATGCAATGGATTGCGAGGAAAATTCTCACCAGACTCGCTTCCCTTCCTGAGTCAGGCCTGAATCGCTTACCGCCCATCGTGGTCGCGTCCGACTCACGACCCCCCATCCAATGACAGACATCCGCCTTACCGCGTCAGGGCTGGGGCGCTTCCGCACTGCCGGGCAGCAGGTCCGACAGCAGCATCTGCTCCTCGCTCGGTGAGAGGTCGAAGTGGCGGGCGGCCTCCGTGATGATCTGGATCATGGGCGTGTCCGGCTCCTCGGCCCTCCGCGCCGCGATCCTGCGGGCTGCGCCTCGAAGGGCCTCTCCCCTGGGTTTAAGGCTTTCACGCATGACGGCACCTCACTGGAGAGATTCGGATGCGCTTGCACCAATGCAAGGGCGATGACGGGTGGTGGGAGCAAGCGCTTCCCGTCAGCCCCCGCCCACGGGAAGCGGGCGGCTCGCAGGGCGGCGCGTGCCTTCCTCTGGATTCGCGAGCGCTCCAGCTTTGGGGTCGGACCCCACTCCGAGGAACGAGGAATCAGACATGGCAGCGCAAGACATCCCCGGCACCGGGCAGCAGGCAGGGAGCCCCACGCACCGCAGCACGGACATCCCGCTCGACGAGCGCCGCCGCATGCGCCACGAGTCCCGCACGTCGCAGACCTACAAGGCCTTCCTCAAGTACCTGCGCGACGTAGGCCAGTTCCAGGACGAGCAGGCTGCCCAGCAAGCCGCCTTCTCCGTGCTGTGCGTGCTGGAGCAGCGCCTCTTCGGCGAGGAGGACAACGACATGGAGGCCCAGCTGCCCCACAAGCTGCGCGAGCTCCTGGTGCGGTGCGACCGCCACGAAGCCGGGCCGCCGCCCCATAAGTTCGGCCGGGCGGAGATGCTGGCGATGGTCTCCACGGACCTGGGCGTGGAGGCCGAGAACGCAGAACCCATCGTCCGCGCGGTCTTCAGCGCCATCCAGGCGCAGATCTCCGAGGGGGAAAGCGACGACATCGCTGGCGAGCTGCCGACGGACCTCCGCGAACTGTGGGCGCGCCCCACCTGAGGCCGGGGCGCTCGCCTGCATGGATGCATCCCATTGACGCCAGGTCATGAATGGCTGTGAGCTGGCGGCAACATGGACTCCATCTCGGAGATCGAAGTCTTCATCAAGGCCGTCGACCTGGGCGGCTTCACGCGGGCCGCCGAGAACCTGGGGCTGACTCCTTCGGGCGTGAGCCGGATCATCTCGCGGCTGGAAGGCCGGCTGGGCGTCCGGCTCCTGAACAGGACCACCCGCAGCCTCAGCCTCACGGACGAAGGGGCCGTGTACCACGAGCACTGCACGCGCATGCTCGCGGAACTCGAAGCGGTCAACGCCACCCTGGCGCGGACGAGCGTCACGCCGCGAGGCCGCCTGCGCGTCGATGTCCCCATCCCGCTCGCGGACTACGTCGTCGGGCCCGCGTTACCCCGGTTCCTGGAGCGCTACCCGGACGTGTCCATCGACCTCACGGTCCGCGACCGGATCATCGACCCCACCGCCGAGGGCGTCGACGTGGTCCTCCGCCTCGCGCCGACGCGTGACTCCGACCTGGTCTCACGGAAGCTCGCCCGCGCGCGCTCCATCCTGGTCGCCTCCCCCGGCTATCTCACCGCGCATGGCAGGCCCCGGACGCTCGCATCGCTGCGGGAACACACCTGCATCGCGTACCTGTCGAACACAGGCCCCCTTCCGTGGCGGCTGAAGGGGCCTGGGGGCGAGGTCACCTTCGCCGCTCGGGGCAGGCTCATGGCCGGCTCAGGCAACGTGCTCACGCACGCCGCGCTGGGCGGGCTCGGCATCATCCAGACCTACGAGTACCACGTCGCCGAACACCTCTCCCGGGGCGAGCTCGAGCTCATCCTCGAAGACCTGGAGCCCGAGCCACGCACCGTCTTCGCGCTCTTCGAACGGCACAAGTCCGCCGTGCCCAAGGTGCGTGTGTTCCTGGACTTCGTGGCGGAGCTCTTCGCCTCCAGGGCCCCGCTGGCCACGGGACGCAAGCGCCGCTGAATCAGCGCACCAGGCGGAACCCGATGTCCGGCCCCAGCTTCTGCACGTAGCCGAGCAGGATGTTGAGGTAGCCCAGCGACTCCAGCCACCGGGAGTTGCGCAGCGGTCCCGCGTCCACCGGGTCGAAGCCCAGGTCGCGCCCCAGGCCCAGGACGCGCTCCTTGCCAGCGGCGTCATCCGAGGCCACGAGCAGGCTGAGCTTCTCTCCCTTCACCTGTCCCTGGTCCATGTGCTGCGCGAAGACCGTGTTGAAGGCCTTCACGACGCGCGCCTGGGGAGCCTTCTTCTGCAGCTCCTCCGCGCCGCTCGTGGTGAAGCCGAGCGCCAGCTGCATGTCGGCGGTCAGCGCGTTCGTCACATCCACCACGACCTTGCCGTTCACCGCGTCGCCCAGCGCGCGGAGCGTGTCATCCAGCGCGCCGAAGGGCACCGCGAGGAACACCACCTCCGCCCACGCCGCCGTCTGACGCACGGCCGCCGGGTCCTTGCCCACCGCCCTCACCTCGTGCCCCGCGCGAGCCAGGCCCCGCTGCAGCGCGCCGCCCACGTTCCCCTTGCCGATGATTCCGATCTTCGTCGCCATGGTCTTGCCGTCCTCGTGAAGGCCGGAGCGATGCGCCCCGGAACGGAAGGCAATATGCGGAACGCGGCCCTCGCGAAAAACGCGTGGGTCGTCACGTCACCTGTGACGCGGCGTCATGAAACGCGGGGCGGGCCTCCTGGTGACACGAGTCACCAGCGCTGATGATCCGCATCACCAGTTTCAGGCCGCCCGGGCACCCCTCGAAATACGCGCTTCAGAGGGAAGACAGCCCCGACGGAGGCATGGCACGCGCCGTGCTCTAGGGATTCAGCACACGGACCGGACGCACTCCGGCCCTTCTTCCAAATCCCTCAGTCTCCCCTCCTTCGCTGGCCCCCGAGGTCCCCCATGCGCGTCTCCAACCGCCCCGCGTCCACGCCCGCCTCGAACTCCCCCGCCGTTGCCGGCCCGTCCTCGGCCACGGAGAAGAAGCCTGGCTTCATTGACAAGAACCAGCCGGAGACGAAGTTCAGCAAGGAGTGGGGCCAGGACATCTTCATGGACTCGCGCAAGGGCGATAAGGCCCAGGCCAGCGCGGACAAGAAGGACGGGCGCCAGGTCACGCAGGGCAACACGGGCCCCGGTCAGGTGGCGGGCAACGAGAGCGGCAAGTACGTGTCGTGGCAGAAGGACGCGGCGGAGTTCAAGACCGGCACGGGCTTCACCCAGGACGGCACCGGCGCGCAGATCGAGGCGAGCGCAGCCGAGGTCCAGGGTGATGCGTCCTACCGCGTGATGCCGTGGGAGATCGGCGGCCGCGCGGGCGCCGAGGCCAACATCGCCAGCCTCCACGGTGACGCGGGCTTCGGCAAGGACCTGAAGGACATCGGCCTCGACAAGGTGGAGGGCAAGGTCTACGGCGGCGTGCACGGCGAGGCGCTGGTGGGCGCCAACGCGGATGCGAAGGCCAAGATCGACCTGAACCCCAAGAACGGCGACATGGGCGCCGAGGTCGGCGCGGGCGCGCTGGTGGGCGCCGAGGCGAGCGCCACGGCTCGCGGTGAGTTCGGCCCCGTGCAGGGCTCCGTGACGGGCAGCGCCATCGCTGGCGTGGGCGCCGCGGTGGACGCGAAGGTGGCCTTCGAGGACGGCAAGCTCACCATCGGCGGCAAGGCCAAGGCGGCGCTCGGCGTGGGCGTCGGCGTCGGCACCTCGTATACCATCGACTTCAACAAGCTGAAGGGCACGGTCGACAACCTCACCAACGGCAAGGCCAGCGAGGCCGTCAAGAACGTCACGGACAAGGTTGGCGATACGGCGAAGAACGTCACTGACAAGGTCGGCGACACGGCCAAGAATGTCACCGACAAGGTCGCCGACAAGGCCAAGGACGTTACGGACAAGGTCGCCGACAAGGCCAAGGACGTCGGCAAGAGCATCAAGGACGGCGTGTCCGGCCTCTTCGGGTTCTGATGCGCCTTCAGGCGGCGGAGACCACCGTGCCCTGCGCCAGGGCAACCAGCGTCTCCGCGCCATCCTTCACGGCGAAGACTTCACACTGACACACGGCCTGCCGCTTGCCGGCGGCCTTCGCGTGGGCCCGCGCGATGAGCAGCGAGCCCACGGCGGGCTTCAGGTAGTTGATCTTGTACTCGGAGGTCAGCGCGTTGCCGCCCAGCGCCAGGCCACCGGCGAACGTGATGGCGTTGTCCGCGAGGTAGCTGAGCACGCCCCCGTGGACGAAGCCGTGCTGCTGCTTCAGATGGTCCACGATGGGGAGCCGCAGCTCCGCGGTCCCAGGCCCGGCGCTGGCGAGCTGCGCGCCGATGAACTGGCTGAAGGGCTGCGACGCGAACACCTGACGCGCGAACTCCTGATGGTCTTCCACTGCGTGCTCCTGCGGTCGAGTTGGAAAGTCGCGGGAGCATGACGCGCGAGGGGATCTTCACCAAGCCGAAATCCTGGCGCGCCGATCCGCGGCCTGTCAGTGCCACGCGGCGACTTGCCAATCCCTGCCTGCAGGAAATAGGACTGTCCTTGGCTCACAGACCAGACATGGGAGGAAATATGAACCCGTCGCGACTGAAGCGGGCAATTCCTGGCATCGCGTTGTTGATTGGACTCGCCGCGGGCACGGCCCTGGCGATGGTCCCCACCGCCACCGCGGAGGGCACGGAATCAAGCGCGGCCCCCAAGGCGAGGATCTGTTCCGTGAGCTGCAAGCTCTGCGTCACGACCTCGGACTGTGGCTCCGGGGAAGGAGTCTGCGGGGCCTATCTCTGCCTGTAGAGGCGCCTCTCTATCCCTCCGCCGGAGCCGGTGCGTTCACCGGTTCTGGCGGCTCCACCGGCGGCCTGACGATGAGCTGCTCCAGCGTGGGCCGCTTCGGCTTTTCGAACGGGGCCAGCTTCACCGGCATCCCCGTGCGAGCCGACTCCTGCAACGCGACGATGACGCGCACGTCCGCCAATCCTTCAATGCCATTGGGCTCCGGATCCCGGTCCTCCAGGACGCACTTCGAGAAGTAGACGAGCTCCGGCGCGAACTGGTCGCTGTTCTTGAACGTCCGCGTCTCCGTCTCTCCGCCCACCGTGAGCTCGTGCTGGATGTCCGTGCCGTAGCCGAAGCCGTGCTTCACCAGCAGGTCGCCTTCCGTCCCCACCAACCGGTAGCTCGACACCGCCGAGGCCTCGTGGCTGATGGCGAACTGGGCCACCCGTCCGTTCGGGAACCGCATCAGCGCGAACGCGGATGCATCCACGCCGTGGAAGCGCCCATCCCTGCCTCCTCCCGTGAACGCGAACACCTCGCGCGGCTCGTCGCGGAAGAGGTAGCGCGCGGCGTTGATGGGGTACGGCCCTTCGTCCAGCAGCGCCCCGCCTCCTACGTCCACTCGTGTGCGGATGTCCCCTTTGCGCACCTGCTGCGTCAGCGTCCCCGTGAACACCAGCGGATTCCCCAGCCGCCCTGAGCGCATCAGCTCGATGGCGCGGAGGTTCGCTTCCTCGAAGTGCAGCCGGTACGCGACCATCAGCTTCACGTCGTTCTCGTTCGTGGCGCGGATCATCGCCTCGCAGTCCTCCACCGACGTCGCCATTGGCTTCTCGCAGAGGACGTGCACGCCAATGCGCGCCGCACGCTCCGTGAAGGCCCGGTGCAGGGTGTTGGGCAACACGAGGTAGACCGCGTCCGCCTTCGAGTCGCGCAACACCTGCTCGAAGTTCTCGTAGCCCCCCACGTGCTCCACGCCGTACTTCTCCTGGAGCGTGACCCGCTTCGCCTTGTCGGAGGAGATGATGGCCACCAGCTCGGAGTTCTCCTCCGCGTGCTGGAACGCCGGGAGGATGGCCACCTGCGCGAGGTTGCCCGCTCCCACCACCGCGTACCGCACCCGCCTGGATGTCCCCTGCGCCATGATGCACCTCTCCCGTGGTGAAGCCCTACGCTGGTGACGCGCCAGGCCACCCCGCAAGCCGCGCCCGTCCCTCCGGTGCAGGGGCCGCATGATGGGCAGGCGGACGGACAGGCTTTCGTGCGGCGTCCATCCGGCCTATGCCGTTCCCCATGCCCTTCATGAAGATGCTCGCCCGCCTCGGGATTGGCAGCGCGCGGGTGGACACCCGCCTGGAACACGACACCGTGCGCGCGGGCGGCGACCTGCGTGGACTCGTCCATGTCCAGGGCGGCCACACGCCCCAGCGCATCGATCGCATCGACCTGCACCTGATGGCGCAGTACCTCCAGCGCGACAACGACCGCCTCAGCGCGCTCAACGCCGTCGTGCGCACCTGGCGCGTCGCCAACCCCTTCACCCTCCAGCCCCGCGAGGAGCGTGAGATCCCCTTCTCCCTGCGCATCCCCGCCCACGCGCCCATCACCGAGCGCGGCACGCCCGTGTGGATCAAGACGGCGCTCGACATCGACAACGCCCTCAACCCCGAGGACAGCGACCGCGTCCACGTCCTGCCCCACCCGTCCCTCCAGACCGTGATTGAGGCCGTGCGACAGCTGGGCTTCCAGTGGCGCAACTCGTACTGTGAGGCTGGGTCCCCGTTGGGTCGCGACGAGCCCTTCGTGCAGGAACTGGAGTTCCACGCCGGCCCGGAGTGGAACGGCCCGCCTCGCTCGCTCGCCCTCCTGCCCTTCCCCCAGGAGGACGCGCTGGAGCTGGTCCTCGACCTGGACCGTGGCCCCCGGGGCCTTACTTCCCTCCTGGAGGGCTCGTCGCTGGACGGCGGCCGGCGGCAGCGGCTGGTGCTGTCCTCCTCGGACCTGTCCTTGGGGACAGGGGCCGTCGCGGCGCTCCTGGCTCCGCACCTTCGCGGCGGGGCGTGAAAGCCCGGAAGGACCGGTCCTTCGTACAGCCCCGGACGTACCCGACGTCCCAAGTCCTCCGCCCGGGCTCGGAAGTGGTACAAGCCGCCGTGTGAAAGCTCCCCCGCCTCCCGCTGCCCCCGAAACCCCCACCTTCGAAGCCCTCGGGCTCAAGCCCGAGCTCGTCGAAGCGTTGACGTCGCTCGGCTACGAAGAGCCTACCCCCATCCAGGCCGCCGCGCTCCCGCCGCTGCTGGCCCAGAAGGACCTGCTGGGCATTGCCGCCACGGGCACCGGCAAGACGGCCGCGTTCTCGCTTCCGCTCCTCCAGCACCTGAAGCCCGGCGCCGCCGGACCGCACAGCACCTCCGCGCTGGTGCTCGTGCCCACGCGCGAACTGGCCATGCAGGTGTCCGAGGCCATCCACCGCTACGGCCAGAAGCTGGGCGTCAGCGTGCTCCCGCTCTACGGCGGCCAGGAGATTGGCCGGCAGCTGCGCGTGCTCAAGCGCGGCGTGGACGTCATCGTCGCCACGCCGGGCCGCGCGCTGGACCACTTGCGCCGCAAGACGATGAAGCTGGACCTGGTGCAGACCGTGGTCCTGGACGAAGCGGACGAGATGCTCGACATGGGCTTCGCGGACGACCTGGAGGCCATCCTCTCCGAGACGCCCGAGAAGCGGCAGACGGCGCTGTTCTCCGCCACCCTGCCCCCGCGCATCGCCAGCATCGCGGAGCGCCACCTGCACCAGCCGGTGCGCGTGCGCATCGAGAAGGAGAAGCTGGAGGCCGGGGAGATGCCGCGCGTCCGGCAGACGGCCTACATCGTCCCGCGCGCGTTCAAGATCGCCACGCTGGGTCGCGTGCTGGACCTGGAGTCCCCCACCGCCGCCATCGTGTTCTGCCGCACGCGCACGGAGGTGGATGAGCTCACCACGTCCCTCAACGGCCGGGGCTGGCGCGCCCACGCCCTGCACGGCGGCATGAGCCAGGAGCAGCGCGACCGCGTCATCAAGCAGTTCAAGTCGCAGGCGGCGGACCTGCTCATCGCCACGGACGTCGCGGCGCGCGGCCTGGACATCCCCCGGCTGACGCACGTGGTGAACTTCGACGTGCCCAACGCGCCGGAGGCCTACGTGCACCGCATCGGCCGCACGGGCCGTGCCGGCCGCGAGGGCGTGGCCATCACCCTGCTGGAGCCCCGCGAGCACCGGCTCTTGCGCAACATCGAGCGGCTCACCGGTCAGCGCATCGAGGTCACCGCGGTCCCCACCGTGTCGGACCTGCGCGCGCGCCGGCTGGAGATGATCCGCTCGTCGCTTCGCGAGGCGCTCGTGGGCGGGGAGCTGGACGCGTTCCGCGGCATCGCGGAGGACCTGTCCGGCGAGTTCAGCGTCATGGACGTGGCCGCCGCAGCCATCAAGCTCCTCCAGGAGAAGGAGGACGAGGGCAAGGACTCCGCCGAGCAGGACATTCCCCAGGTGTCCGCGCCGGCGGAGCGGAAGTTCTCGCGCACGGAGCGCTCCGGTCCTCCGGGCAAGTTCGCGGACCGAGACGCCGAGCGCCCGGCGCGAGGCCCCCGCACCGCCGACCGGGGCGAGCGCGGAGAGAGAGCCGAGCGCGGCGAACGGGCTGAGCGCGGCGAACGGGCCGAGCGGGCCCCCGCGCGTCCCCCGCGCGCGCCGGAGTGGAACGTCACGCGCCTGTTCATCGGCGCGGGCCGCACCGCGGGCATGCGGCCGGCGGACCTGGTGGGCGCCATCGCGGGCGAGGCGGGGCTCGACTCCTCGCGCATCGGCGCGATCCACATCGCGGACATGTACTCCATCGTGGAGGTGCCGGAGCCGGAAGCCGCGCGCATCATCTCCGCGTTGAAGGGCTCCACGCTGCGCGGCCGCAAGGTCACCGTGCGCCGCGACACCCGCGACTGACGTCCTTTTCGCGTCACCGGCCACCCGTCATGGGCGGGCCGGTGACGCACGCGTCAGACCGCGTCCGGGTCCAGGTCCCGCGCGCGCCCCAGCAGCAGCGGCGACGCGATCCGGCTCTCCGGGTGCATGCGCAAGAGTGTGTGGATGACGCCGCCCAGCCCCGCCATCAGCCCGGGCGAGAAGGCGTCACGCGCGAGCCCCGCCACCGGCCCCCGCGCCTCCAGGCCGGAGATGAGCTCCGCGTCCAGCGTCTCCCGCTCCTGCCCGAGCGGCTCCGAGGACAGCCGCCGCGCCGTCTCCATCAGCTCCCACAATCCCAGGTCGCCGTGACACAGGGTGTGGGTCCAGCCAAAGCCCTCGCGCACAGCCGCGGCCCGGGCCCGCTGGAACAGGTCCTCGTAGCGCGGCAGTCCCGTGCGCGCGAAGAGGTCCGCCGCCGCCAGGCCGATGCCCGTGCTCCCGTGGCACCAGGTCGTCAGCTGATCCGTGGCGTCCGGGCGGCGCAGGTCCGTCCAGTTGCCCACGTCCGGCCGGTAGAGCCCGTCCACGAAGTCGAAGGCGCGCTCGGCCAGGCTGCGCCACCGGCGCCGGTCCGCCGCCGTCCCCGCCGCGCTCAGGCCCAGCCGAGCCAGCGCCCAGCCAATGCCCGCCGTGCCGTGCGCGAAGCCGCCGATGGGCTCCGGGAACATCGACGTGGACCACCGCGCGTCCCCCGCCACGCTCCGCGCCGTGTCCTCCAGCCGCTGCCCCGCGTGCGCCGCGATGTCCAGCCACTTCGATTCGCCCGTCTGGTCCACCAGGTTGAGCAGCGGGACGATGACGCCAGCCACGCCGCCCAGCACCTCCAGCAGTCCGTCCGCATCCAGCACCTGGGGCGTCAGCACCGCCGCGCGCTCGCGGGCCCGGTCCAACGCGCCGGGGACGGTGCCCAGGTCGTGCAGCGTGGACCAGATCCACACCTGCGACGCGAGCCCGGAGAAGCCACCCGGCGACTTCACCGGCACGCGGTCCTCCGTGGCTCGCAGCACCGCGAGCGTGCCTTCCAGCAGCGCGGGCAGTCCCTCCACCGCGTCCGCACGGCCATGGTGGACCTCGCGCAGGTACTGGGCCAGCACCACCGCGACGCCGCCCTGCCCGCTGTAGTGCTCGGCGGAGAGGGGCCGCACCGCCCAGCCGTACTCGGCGAGCACCGGGCTGATCCACGTCACTGTGCCGTCCGGACCCCGCACGGCCGCGTCGCGCACGCGGCGGACCAGCGTGGACAGCTGGGCCCGGCGCCGCGCATCCAGGCGCTCCTTGCGCGCTGAAGTGACAGGCGCGGGGACGCGTGGAGGCAGGGCCTTCTCGTTGAGATAGGCGCTGATCAACGTGCTCTGGATGGTCATCTCCTCCAGCGACTCATCCACGGAACGCCACGCCTCCACCGTGGCGTCGATCACGCTCCGGGTCACGGGCAGCGTGAACACGGGGATGTCGCCCACGCACAGGTCCGAGAGCTCCTCCTCGATGACGGGCGTCGAGGACGGAGCACCGGGAGAAACTTCCGCGTTGCGGCGCATCACGTCGTGTGCCTTCTCGCGGGCCTTCGGGGCGTCGTGCAGTGACGCCGGATGCCAGAGCATGCGCAGCAGCTCCGAATAGGTCTGCGTGGGCCGCAGGATGCGCCGGACCACCGCGCCCATGAACGGCTCCAGCAGCGGGCGCAGCTCTCCGTCCGCGTCCAGCGACTTCATCCGCGACGTGAGCTCCCGGAAGCCGCCGACGACCTGATCCCAGTGCCGCGCGAGCACGGGCTCCGGGCTGGGATGGTTCCTCGACGGCGGACGCTCCACCCACGTCATGCCCAGGTGGGCCGCGTCCGAGCCGCCGCCCACGATGGTGGGCACGTGGATGCGCGGCTGCTGGCCCGGGAGTGAACCCGCCGCGGAGATGTCCAATCCGCCCAGGCCCGGGCCTCCGCTGCGCACGGGGAGCAGTCCCGTCCGCAGCACGGTGCCCCGGATGGCCTTCGCCGCCAGGTCCACCGCCAGCCCACGCTCCGCCGGGGGCACGGGCGGGTCCGGGGTGAAGAGGCTCTCCACGTCCACCACCACCGGCACGGGCCCGTGCGCGATGAGGTTCTCCGAGTGCAGATCCGTGCCGCCCAGCAGGCGCATCACCGCGAGCCAGTGGCCCAGGTTCCGGTAGAAGCGCGCGAGCTCGGTCTCGCCCTCGCAGAAGCGGTGCTCCACGAACTCCGCCCAGCCATAGCCCGCGCGCACCAGCACGGACGGCACGCGGATGCGCGTGGCGGCGTCATCCGGCGCGAGCAGCCTCGACAGCAGCCCCTCCAGCGCGCGGTCCACGCGCATGCACCGGGGCTTGTAGAGCACCTGCCCCTCTTCCAGTTCGAGCAACGCGACCGTCTGGCCGCCCCGGTGGGCATCGCCCTCGCCCAGCCGCAGCCGCTTCAGCGCGCCGCGAGGCTTGCCTGGCAAGGCGGACAGTGCGTCCCGGTCCGCGACGAAGCGCTCCGCGAGCCGCAACACCGCCTGGGCATGGAGCCGGCCCACGGTGGCCAACCGGTCGAGGAGCGGCGGATAGCGCTCGCGCAGGTGCGCGTGGAAGCCGGACGTGCACGCCCGGTCGAGGAACTGGTTCCACCGGCCCTCGGAGTCCGTGGCGTCCAGCCACCCTTCCAACCCCGCCGCGTGAAGCTCCAGGAGCAACACCCGGTTGAGCTTGAGCTGGGCGCTGAAGCCCAGGGCCTGCCGGGCCGCTGTCTCCACGACCTCGCGCTCCCGGGCGGAGAGGTCCGCCATCCGAGCCAGCCGCTCCGACAGCGTCTCCAGCTGCGGCGCCAGCAAGACGTTCACGGGGCGAGCGAGCCACCCGGCGGGCGGGACTTCGGTGACCGTCAACGCTTGCTCATGCACCATGGGTGGGGCTCCCTTGGGGGTGGGGACCGGATGAGGGGATTTCTCGGAAGGCCCTCCGGCACCGGGATGCGGCGCCGGAGGGATGCTTCAGACGGGCGGACGGGAGCCGCCCGCTGGCATCAACAACAGTGGACGTCGATGGACGCGGTGCAGCTGCTGCAGCCCGTGTCCGCCACCAGGTTGGACTCGGTGAGCGCCTGTTCGGTGCGCTCACCTCCCACGAAGAGCGGTCCCGCGGGGTTGGTCATGCCTTGGGACTCCTCATTGCCGGCCAGCCAGCCCTCCACCACATCCTGGAAACTGGGCTTCTTCGTCATGAGTGTTCTCCCTCGCGTCCGGACGGTCATGGCGAGGGGAGCCATGTGCGCCGGACGCGGAGCGGACGTGAACACAGACACGCCCCGCAATGCCAGACGCATCAGGTCAAAGTCAGACACTCCACAATGACTTGCGCCTGCACGCCACAAGTCCAGCGGGATCCGAACGCGGCATAAGGGATTGCCACCACGAAACGGGCGGCCCCCTGCCCAAGAGGACGAGGAGACCGTGGACCAGGTGACAGGTCGGCCTCGGGGTCGGAGAGCGAGCCCGCCACGCGACATCCGCCGCCGCCAACGCCAGGGGCCTGACAGCCGGGCCCCTGTCCGCTCTTTCCAGGTCAGCAGGGACGCCTAGGATGGCGAGGAGGAGGTGAACGTGGAGCGCCCCATCGCCAGCCCGGAAGATCCGCTGGTCTTCAACGGCATCGATGGCGTCACCGGGCAGTACCTGGTGCCGCCCATCGCATTGCCCGCGGCCGCGGAGGTGGCGGAGCCTCGGGGTGAGGCCGCGTATTTCGAAGCGTGGAGGAAGTGGCTTGAGTTCCTCCCCATGCGTCTCAGCTTCGGCCTGCCGCCCGACGCGCCTCCGGAGGACTACACGAAGGCCGGCTGGGGCGTGGTGTTCCCGGCGTCCGCCTCCGAGGAGCTTCGCAAGAGCCTGGAGCCGCTCATCGCCCATCGGCGCGAGCGCATGGAAGAAGCGGACCGGTGCCACGTCCTCACCTACCAGCCCGGTGAGACGGCGCATCAGTTCCTGGAGCGGCACGGAGCGCCCATCGGCGACGTGGAGCCGAGCATCGTTCCCTACTACCTCCTGCTCGTGGGCGGGCCCGACGTCATCCCGTTCGACGTGCAGCACTCGCTCTCCCTGTCGTACGCCGTGGGCCGGCTCTCCTTCGACACGCCCGCGGAGTACGGGCGCTATGCGGACAGCGTGGTGGCGTATGAGACGGGCGCTTCCGTGCCCAATCACCGGCAGGTGAACTGGTGGGGACCCAAGCACCCTGGGGACCGCTCGACGGAGCTCAGCGCGGACAACCTCGTCGCTCCGCTCGCCCGTGGTGCGCCGTTGGATCACCCTCCCCAGCTGTCGAAGACGGTCGCCGCGAAGGCCCGCTTCGCCAGCCGTGAGGCCATCGAGGATGACGCAACTCGCGAATGGTTGCTGGCCGCGCTCCATGGCCGCGACGTGCGCCCAGCGGTGCTCTTCACCGCGTCCCATGGCGTGGGCTTCAAGGCGAACGATCCGCTCCAGCTCACGAAACAGGGCGCCCTGCTGAGCCAGGATTGGGCCGGATTTGGCGCGATGGCCCCCGCGCACTACGTGGCGGCGTCGGACATCCAGGACGACGCGCGGCTCCATGGCCTGGTGGCGTTCTTCTTCGCCTGCTTCGGCATGGGCACGCCCGCGAACGACGAGTTCCCGCTCCATGCCTCGCGCAGCGGTGACGCGCTCGCGAGTGCTCCCTTCGTCGCGGCCCTGCCCCGGCGGCTCCTGGCCCATCCCAACGGCGGCGCGCTGGCGGTGATCGGCCACGTGGAGCGGGCGTGGGGCTTCTCCATCAAGCCCCTGCAGATGACCCAGACGACCATCCACCCGTTCCGCAACACGCTCTGGAAGATCATGGCGGGAGTGCCGGTGGGCCACGCGCTGCGCGACTTCCGCGACCGGTTCTCCGCCGCCAACAACATCCTGCTGACGCACCTGGATGCCAACACGTCCAACGGCAAGCTCCAGCCTCGCGAGCTGCTGCACCGGTGGATCGAACGCAACGACGCTCGCAACTACGTGGTGCTCGGCGATCCCGCCGTGAGCATCCGGCACAACGACCTGCAGTCGCTTCCCTGAAAGGAGCATCGACCCATGCGAACGCTCATTCTCAGCGACCTCCACCTCGGCAACGGTGGCCCCTACGACATCTTCGCGGGTGCCGTCGAGCTGCCCGCCCTCTTCGACTCCTTCACCCGCACGCCCACCCACGTCGTCCTCAACGGGGACAGCTTCGACTTCCTGCTCAACGACGACCCGTTGGCGGTGGACCCGAAGCGGACACTGGAGCAGGCCCGCGCGCTGGTGACGTCCGCGGCGACCGCGCCCGCGCTGAAGGCGCTCGGGCGGGTGCTGGCCGCGGGGGGCCGGGCGACGATGGTGGTGGGCAACCACGACCTGGAGCTGGCGCTTCCGGACGTCCAGGAGGTGATCCGCTCCGCGCTGGGCCAGCCCAAGGACATCGCTTCGCGGCTGGAGTTCCGGGACGGCACTGCCCCCCTGCAACTGGAGGTCGGCGGTTCGCGCGTGCTGGTGACGCACGGCGAGCACACCGACGTGGCGAACCGCATCGACTACGACTCGCTCCTATCGTCGGAGCGAGCGAACCGCTTCCGCTATCCGCCGGGCTCCGTGCTGGTGAAGACGCTGCTCAACCCGCTCAAGCACCAGCACCGCATGCGGTACATGGACCTGCTCAAGCCGGACTTCGAGGGCGCGGTGATGGTGGCGCTCGGCGTGAAGCCCGACGCGCTCCGGGTCCTCTTCAACGCGGGGACGCTCACGCTCATCCGGCGCCTGCTGGACAACCGGGGCCTCGCGCCGGCCTTCGCGCTCGAACCGATGGACGCGGTGGGCGGGTCGGACGCGGACGTGCACCTGGCGCGCAGCCTGGCGCGAGTGGACCTGAAGGACGACGAGGTGGACGCCCTGCTGTCGGTGCTCGACCCGGAGAAGCTCAACGCCTTCGACAACCCGGAGGCCCTGGGCCGTGCCCGGCTGAAGCTGGCCAAGGCGGGGTTCGCGTTCTACGCACGCCTGCACCGCGCGGTCGCTGGCAGGACCGGCACGGACTACTTCGCCCTGGAGCCCGGCAAGGACGAGCTCGCGGAGACCGCGCGGCTGGGCAAGAAGTACAACCCGCAGGCGGTGGTGATGGGCCACACGCACGCGGCCCGCTGGCACGAGGGCAACGGCCCCCTCTACGCCAACACCGGCACGTGGATCTCCCTCCTGCGGCTCCCCGCCCCGGAGGCCTCCGACGAGGAATGGGGCGAATACCTCGCGGAGCTCCAGGTCAATCCGTCGCTGGACCCGGCGAAACAGAAACACGCGAAGCTGGAGCAGCGCTTCACCTTCGTGGAGGTGGAGCCGCACGCCTCGGCGCGAGGCGCGACGCTGCGCCTGTCGCAGTGGACGGAGCAGGGCCCGAAGACACTGCGCAGCGCGGAGCTTCCGGCCGGGAGCTGAGGTCCGCGCTCAGCGGGAGAGTTGGGGACGGTCCGCCACGGCGGACAGCACGCCGTGCAGAAGGGCCAGCACCACGGCCACCCCGAGCATGTACGGAGCGATGACCTGAAGGCCCCATCGCTCCGCCATGACACCCGCGAGGCTGGGAATCGCCGCCACGCCCGCCGTCGCCGCGCTGACCTGGAAGCCCACCGCGTGCGCGGAGACATCCAGGCCCACGCGGCGCGGCGTCACCGACATCAGGGCCGGGAAGATGGGCGCCAGCGCCAGACCCAGCAACGCGAGCCCCAGCGCGGGCGGCACGGCGGGAATCGCGAACAGGGCCGCGCCCACCACCGCCAGCACCGTGCTCGCGCGCAGCATCCGCACCGGACCGATGTGTTCGACGACGAAGCCTGACAGCACGCGTCCCACCAGCAGGCTGCCCCAGTAGATACTCACGCAGGTGCCCGCCGCGGCGGTGTGCAGGCCCCGGCCTTCGGTGAGCACGGTGAAGCTCCACTGGCCCGCCGTCACCTCCACGCCCGTGTAGAAGAAGAACGTGAGGATCTGCAGCCACACGCGGGGCCGGCGCACGGCCTCCATGGCGGACGCGGTGGGCACCTCCGCGCGAGGCTCCTCGCCGGGCGCCGCCACCTGTGCGTCCCACAACCGGCGCATCAACAGGAACGTCAGCGCCAGCGTCCCCAGCACCACGGCGAGGACCGCATAGCCGGTCCTCCAACCCGCCCCCCGAGCAAGCAGCGCGGTCATCAACACCGGCCCCACCGCGGCGCCCACGCTGTAGGCCGCGTGAAGCCAGCTCATGTGCTTGGGTCCGAAGTTCTGGGCCGCGTAGTTGTTGAGCGCGGAGTCGATGGCGCCCGAACCGAAGCCGATGAAGCAGGCGGCGGCCAGGAACAGCACGAACAGGGGCACGGTCGCGTAGCCCGTGAGCCCCAGCGCCACCGAGCCGGTGCTCAGCGCCAGCAGCAGCCCCAGGTTCATCGCGCGCATCAGCCGGCCCGCGAGCAACCCGGAGATGAAGTACGCGACCGCGGCCGTCCCCAGGATGGCGCCCATCGTCGCCTGCGACAGGCCGAACGCGCTGCGCAGCGACGGCCACGCAACCCCCAGCACCGCGTCCGGCAACCCCAGGCTGACGAAGGCCAGGTAGGCAAGCGTGAGAAGTGCGGGACGCGGACGGGGCACGGGCGAAGACGGGCTCACGCGGCGCACCGTAGATCGCGGTCGGACATCCCGTGGGGACATCGCGGTCACATTCCCCCGCCGGGGTCTTGACCTTGACACCAGTGTCAGGCCCGAAGCTCTCGGCCATGGAGTCTTCAGGAATGAGAAGGAAAGAACCCGACCGGGTCTGCCCGCCGGGAGCGGACCGCGGAAACCTGTCCGACAGTAGGACAGGTTTTGAACCGGCTCGACCGGGAGGGGCCCCATGGATGTTGGGGGTCCTGGCATCCGGATTCAGGAGCGCAGGATGAACATCGGAGAACTCGCCCGGCGCACGGGCAGCAGTGCGCGGTCCATCCGCCACTACGACAAGGCGGGGCTCGTCGCTTCCCACCGCCGCGACAACGGCTACCGCGACTTCGACGAGGTCGCCGTCCCCCAGGTCATGCAGGTCGCGAGGATGATCCGCCTGGGCTTCTCCCTGGAGGAGATCGCCACCTTCCCGCCGTGCATGCTCCGGCAGGTCACGGACGCCATCTGCCCGGACGCGCTCGCCGCCCACCGGGAGCGTCTGGCGGAGGTGGAGCGACAGCTCTTCGACCTCGCCCGCCTGCGCGAGCGGCTCATGGCCCTGCTTCCCCCCAACGAAGGAGTCCCTCATGAACCGTCGTGACGTGATGAAGACAGCCCTCGTGGGCACGGGGCTGTTGCCAGGCCTCGGGCTCGCGGCCACGCCCGCGAAGGCGCCACGCAGGCCCCGGACGTTCCTTCTGGTCCACGGCGCGTGGCACAACGCCCTGCACTGGACGCGTGTCGCGGAGGCGCTCACCTCGAAGGGACACCAGGTCGTGGCCATCGACCTGCCCGGCCACGGACTCAACGCGCGCTTCCCCGTGTCCTACCTCACAGGCGACGCGGCGCGCTTCAAGGAGGAGCGCTCGCCCCTGGCCGACGTCACGCTGGACGACTGCGCGGACGCGGTGGTCGCCGCGCTGGAGAAGCTCCAGGGCGGCGCAAAGCCCGTGCTCGTGGGCCACAGCGCGGGTGGCACTGTCATCACCCGCGCGGCGGAGAAGGCCCCGCACCTCATTGGCCGACTGGTGTACCTGAGCGCCTACGTCCCGCTGCGCCTCCAGAGCGCCAGCGGCTACGGCGCACTGCCCGAGGCCCACACGCCCTACAGCGCGTCACTCTTCATTGGCGACGCCGCGAAGTTGGGCGCGGTGCGGATCAATCCGCGCGGTGATGCGGCGTACCGGGAGGCCCTGCGCACGGGCTTCTACTATGACGTGGACGAAGCAGCCTTCCTGCCCTTCGCGCTCACGCTCACGCCCGACATCCCGGTGTCCCTGTGGATTGGCAAGGTCGGCGCCACGAAGGAGCGCTGGGGCCGCATCCCACGCAGCTACCTGCGCTGCGCCCAGGACCGCGCCCTGGTCCCCGCGCTCCAGGACCTGATGATCCGCGAGGCGGACGCCTTCACACCCGGCAACGCCTTCACCGTGGACACACTGGACACGTCACACTCGCCCTTCGCGTCCCAGCCCCAGAAGCTGGCCACGTTGTTGGACGGACTGCGCTGAAGCCGCGGCCTTCAGAAGATGGACAGGCCGGTCAGCGTCGTGAACCGGTCCAGCGCCTCCACGCCCGCCACCGAGTTGCCCCGCGCATCCAACCCGGGGCTCCACACGCACAGGCCACAGCGGTTCGGGATGACGGCGATGATGCCCCCGCCCACGCCGCTCTTGCCCGGCAGGCCCACGCGGTAGGCGAACTCCCCCGCCGCGTCGTACGTGCCGCAGGTGAGCATCACCGCGTTGACCTGCTTGGCCTGGCTGCGAGTGAGCAGCCTCGACCCGTCCGCGCGCTGCCCATGCCGGGCGAGGAAACCACAGGCCCGGGCCAGGTCCGCGCAGCTCATCGCCAGCGAGCACTGCCAGAAGTAGTGCTCCAGCACCTCCGGGACTGCACTCTCCATGTTGCCGTAGCTCGCCATGAAGTGGGCCAGCGCTCGGTTGCGGTGGCCGTGATCCGCCTCCGACGCCGCGATGATCGGATCGAAGTCCACGGACGGGTTGCCGCTCTCCGCGCGGAGGAAGTCCCGCAGCGTGCCGCGCGCATCCCCGGTCAGCCGCTGCAACCGGTCCGTGATGACCAGCGCCCCCGCGTTGATGAACGGGTTGCGTGGGATGCCCTGCTCGTACTCCAGCTGCACCAGCGAGTTGAACGGATTGCCCGACGGCTCCTTGCCCACGCGCTTCCACAGCGCGTCCCCGTCCCGCGACAGCGCGAGCGCCAGCGTGAACACCTTGGAGATGCTCTGGATGGAGAACGGCTCGCGCCAGTCCCCCACGCCGTACACGTCCCCCTCCACCGTCGCGAGCGCCATGCCGAAGCGGCCCGGGTCCACCGCCGCCAACGCCGGGATGTACGTCGCCACGCGGCCCTGCCCCACCACCGGCCGCACCGCGTCCCAGACCTCCGACAACACCGCCTGGTAGTCCATGTGCCGCCATCCTCGTCCGGAAAGGACGGGGACGCTTTCAGAATTTCCGCGCCGCGGTGTCTGCTGGGACATGCGCTTCCTCCCGACCACGCTCCTGGCCCTTTCCCTCCTGGGCACCCTCCCCACCGCGTGCTGCAGCAACCCCAGCCCGTCCACCAACGCCTGCCAGATCCCGGAAGAAACGCAGACGGCTCCAGGCACGGTCCAGGTGACGCAGCTTGGCGCCGGGGAGCTCAACGCCGCGGGTCAGACGTGGCCCTACCAGTTGCTCAAGCTGGAGGTGCCCGGCCGCGCCGCCACCTATGCGCAGTGGTTCCCGCCCCGGAAGCCCGGCGTGTCCCCCACGGTGGTGCTCACCAAGCCCTACGACGGCATCGCCTGGACCGGTGAGGCCGTGGACGCGAAGTGGGCCACGCGCGGCGCCGGCATCCACCCGGACGACAGCGAGCCACACTACGGGCCGGGCTCGTCCCCCATCGCGTTCACGCCCACCACGCCGGAGCTCATCGCGGGCGAGGCCTTCATCCACCTGTTCCATGACTTCGGCGTGCTCGCCGTCTTCGGCCGCTTCTACGCGGGCGGCGATCTCCAGAATGACCGCGACGACATGAACGCCGGCATGCGCTTCTTGGCCCAGGCCCCCAACGTGGACACCACGCGCATCGGCATCTTCGGCGGCTCCTGGGGCGGCTACGAGGCGCTCTACGCCGCGGCGGACGCCCCCTCCACCGTGGTGCCCGCCGTGGGCGTCGCCCTGTCCCCGCTGTCCGACTTCGCCGCGGAGGTGGACTACGTGAGTCGATGGGTGCCGGCGCGCGTGAGCGACCCGGCCATGCGCTCGCGCTACCAGCAGTTCTTCGAGCCCTACTTCCGCCGCATCTACGCCACCACCGGCGGCGACCCCGTCACCCCCGGCACGGACTACACGCGCTGGACCGCCGCCCACCTGGCCAGCACGGTCCAGACGCCGTTCCTCATCCTCCACGACGATTGGGACACCCTCATCCCCGTGGAGCACACGCGCGTGCTCGTCGCCCAGGCCCCGCAGCGTTTCACGCCCATGTACTTCCAGAACCTCCCGGCCGTGGACTGGAACACCCTGCCGCCGGACCACGGACCGCTGCTCAGCGCGCATGGCGGCGTCGTCATCACGCTGAGCCTGGGGCACCTCTTCGTGACGCTGGGCGCGGCGGAGCAACCCCTCTACGTCCCCCACGCACAGGGCACCGTGCGCACGTGGCTGCAGGGCGTGCGCGCCTCCCAGGAGCAGGGCCGCGACGTAAGCGACGTGGTGCCCCGCCTGCTGGAGCTCACCGATCCGCGCGTGCTGATGTTCGAACCCTCTCTGGGAACGCTCCAGCCGGGCGCCGCCTTCATCGCCCAGGAGATCAACGCCGTCTGGGGCACGACCTTCACCGACGCCAACGTGCGCTCGGCGCTGGCCCCGGGCCTGCCCGCGCCCTGAGCCAGTACAGGCCCGTCGCCCTGGGCAACGGAAAACGTCGGCGTCTCGATTCAAGCGCACCCATTTGGCGCGAAGTCGGCTCAAGTAAAGACTGGCATGTAATACATGCTAAATCGGAACACTCGATTCATGGGGATGCTCGTGGCGGCCCTCGCGTTCTTGGGTGTGGGCTGTGGTGGCGGCGCCCATGCGCGGGTAAGCGCCCCCCAGCCCAGCGCCACCGCGGTGTATTTGGCCCAGGCGCAGTGCGGTCCCCAGGACTCCACCGTCAGCTGCTGCGTGAAGACTCACCCAGGCAATCCTGCTCGCTGTGGTGCCACGGAGTTGGAGGCCGAGGACATCCTCCTGTTCACCCGCGCCGCCGAGGAGCTCTCTCGAGACCTTCCGGAGTGGAAACGCGCCTGCTTGGAGACCTACGTGCAATGCCAGGAGGACCACTGGTCAGGCTCCTGCTACGACTGCTTCCGGTACTGCGAGGGACAACAGGGCGACTGGCCCCGGGACAAGTGCCGGAAGAGGAAGGGTGGTCACTGAGCATGACCGAGGACATCGACTGGGACCCGGTGAGGGAACTGGCCTCGCGCGTGGAGGCGGGAGAAGCGCTGGTGCTCACTCCCGAGGTTCGCGACCTGCTGCTGCGCACGGCTCAGCAGGTGTCCATCCCCGAGTCCGACGCTCAGGCAGCCATCCAGGACGTGGCCACCGCGACCGCGCTGCTGCGCGAGGCGCGCGGGCGAATTCGCGAGGGCTCCACCCGGCTGAACATCACCGAGATGAAGGCGCGAGACCTCGTGCGAGCGGGTGACAAGGCCGGAGCACGACAGCTGCTGGGGGATCTCCTCGCTGTGGAGTCAGTGCCGCTCTACCGCGAGCAGATAGAACTGGCCTTGGAGGATCTGGACTGAGAAGCGCTCACGCGCCCTGAGCCAGCGCATGCCTGCCTCTCCGGTGGCACCCGCCCGAACAGGCATGTCGATCCGCACGTGGCCCATTCGTCGCCAATTTGGACGGGCAATGGGACTGCCCGGAAGGGACGGATGCGACGATGGAACTGACGGTGACGGAGTTCGTGACGCTGGACGGAGTGGTGCAGGCCCCAGGAGGTCCGGAGGAGGACACGAGCGGCGGCTTCACCCATGGCGGCTGGGTGCAACCCCATTTCAGCGAGGAGATGGGGGCGCACATCGTCGACATCTTCTCCCGCGCGGACGCGTTCCTGCTCGGGCGCGGGACGTACGAAATCTTCGCCGGCTACTGGCCGCGCGTGACGACGCCGGACGACCCCATCGCCCGGCCGCTCAACACGCTGCCCAAGTACGTGGCGTCCACCACCCTGCGCCGCGTGGAGTGGGCGAACTCAACGCTGTTGGAGGCGGACACGGTCGAGGCGGTGCGCCGCCTCAAGGCCTCGCCCGGCCGCGAGCTCCAGGTGCATGGCAGTGGCGGCCTGCTGCAGACCCTTCTGGCGCATGACCTGGTGGACGTGCTGCACCTGCACGTCATCCCCGTGACGCTGGGCAGCGGCCGGCGCCTCTTCGGAGCGGGAACGCAGCCTCGCATGCTGCAACTGGCCGCGTCCCGAATCACGCCCAACGGGGTGGCGCTGCTCACCTACCGGCGCGCCGGGCCCCTGCGGACGGGCACCATCGGACAACTGGATTGATGCGTCAGCGCAGCCCCGCGAGCTTCGCCAGCTCGCGGGACATGGCGCGCAGCTCCTCCGCGCCCGCCGCGTTCGGGCTCACGTCGAACACCACCTCGTAGCCCAGGCCCGCCTGGTTGATGGACTCCGAGCGCGGGATGCGTGCCTTCAGCACCGGCACCGTCACGTCCTTCAGCGCCTCCTCCATCGCCTCGTTGGTCGCGGGCGTGCGCCGATCCCACAGGTTCACCGCGGCCACCAGCTGGCCGCCCTGCTCGCGCACGTCGCGCCACGCGGTCTCAATCTCGCCCAGGCCCTGCAGCGCGAACGCGCCCGTGGGCACCGGTGCCACCACCACGTCCGCGAAGCACAGCACGGCCTCCGTGAACGCGCCGATGCTCGGCGGCGTGTCCACGATGATGACGTCCGGCGTCCATGACAGCGTCTTCAGCGCGCGCGGAATCGCCTGGAGCCGATGACCCCAGCCGAACAACTCGCGCTCCAGCGCCGCCATGCGCGGTGCCCCCGGCGCGATGAACAGCCCCTGCCGCTTCGGCGACGCCACCACGATCTCATCCAACTTGTGCTTCGGCCGAGGCCCGAACGCATCCGCCACGCACGGGCCTTCACGCGTCTCCAGGCCCAGCACCAGCGACGCATGCGCCTGCGGATCCAGGTCCAACAGCAGCACCCGGCGGCCCGCGTCCGCCAGCGCCGCCGCCACGTGCGAACACAAGGTCGTCTTCCCGACGCCACCCTTGATGGTGCAGAACGCAATCGTTGGCATGGCCCCGGGGTCTACCAGGAATCCCCCACGGCGCGGGGCCGCTCCGGATTGGACCGCCCGCCCCATCCGGAGCGCTCCAGAATGGAGCAGCCCGCCCTGCCCCACCCCCGTCACTCCAATGATTCCAACCCCTTGGCGCTGGCACCGGACGTGCTCTGTCCCCTCCACGTCAGGGCGCCCCCAGCGGGTGTCGGAGCATCAGGAGACTCACCATGGAAATCCGCTTCTTTGGCGTTCGGGGCAGCATCGCGGTGTCGGGCTCGCGCATCGGTGGCAACACGGCGTGCGTGGAGGTGACGAGCCAGGGCGAGCGGCTGATCCTCGACGCGGGCACGGGCATCCGGACGCTGGGCGAAGTCATGATGCGCGAGGGCGCTCCCCAGAAGGCGACGATGTTCTTCTCGCACCTGCACTGGGATCACGTGCAGGGCTTCCCCTTCTTCACGCCCGCGTACCTGCCCACCACGTCGCTGACGATGTACGGCCCCGGCGCGAATGGCGCGCAGGCGCTGGAGTCCACGCTGTCGCAGCAGATGCGCCCGCCGCAGTTCCCGGTGCCGCTGTCCACCATGCGCTCGAAGATGACCTTCGGCGCCGCGATGCACGGCCGCACCGTGGAGGTGGGCCCCTTCAAGGTGACGCCCATCGACGTGCCCCACCCGGACGGCTGCATGGCCTACCGGGTCGAAGCGGACGGCCACTCCTTCGTGTACGCCACGGACGTGGAGCTGCCGGAGCGCCTCACGCCGGACGTGGCCCGTCACTTCGAGGGCGCGGACGCGCTGTGCCTGGACGCGCAGTACACGCCCGACGAGTACGAGGGCAAGAAGGGCATGTCCAAGAAGGGCTGGGGCCACTCGACGATGATGGACGCGGCCAAGGTGGCCAAGGACCTGCACGCCGGGCGCCTCTTCCTCTTCCACCACGACCCGTCCCACGCGGACGAGCTGCTGGAGGACATGGCGCAGGAGGCGCGCGGCCTGTTCCCCTTCACCGAGCCCGCGCGTGAAGGCCAGCGCATGCTCCTGGGCCGCGCGGCGGGCGCATGAGCGCCGCGAGCCCGGAGCCGTGCGATAGACTGTCTCCAGCGCCCTTCTCTCTTCCGCCGCTGCCCGCCGCCATGCCCTCGTCCCCGCCGGATGTGTCCCAGGTCCTGCTCCCCCTTGGTGGCCTCGTCGGGCGCGAGGTGGACCTGGACGCCTTCCTACAGACGCTCGTGGACCGCATCGCCATCACGCTCCAGGCGGACCGGGGCACGCTGTGGCTGTTGGACCCCGTGCGCCGCGAGCTGTTCAGCCGCGCGGCGCACCTGCCGGAGGTCGCGCAGATCCGCGTGAAGCTGGGCCAGGGCGTGGCGGGCTACGTGGCGGAGGCCGGCGAGCCCGTGCACGTGCCGGATCCGCGCGGCGAGCGCCGCTTCTTCGCGGACATCGACCGGATGACGGGCTACCGCACCATCAGCCTGGCCGCGGTGCCGCTGCGCGACGCCGCGGGCGCCGTGTACGGCGTGCTCCAGGTGCTCAACCGCCTGGGCGGCGGCCCCTTCACGGAGGACGACACCCGGAAGCTCACCGACATCGCGGCGCAGGTGAGCACCGCCCTCCAGAGCACCAGCCTCTACCAGGAGCTCCAGCGCGCGAAGGATCAACCGCAGGCCCCGGTGGGCTACTTCTTCAACCGCATCATCGGAGAAGCCCCGCCGCTCAAGGCGCTCTACCGCCTGGTGCAGAAGGCCGCGCCCACGGACGCCACCGTGCTGCTGCGCGGGGAGAGCGGCTGCGGCAAGGAGCTCTTCGCGCGAGCCATCCACGTCAATGGCCCCCGGCGCGACAAGCCCTTCGTGAAGGTGGACTGCGCGGCCCTGCCCGCCGCCCTCATCGAGAACGAGCTCTTCGGCCACGAGAAGGGCGCCTTCACCGGCGCCGACCACCGCATGCCCGGCAAGTTCGAGGCGGCCGACGGCGGCACTGTCTTCATCGACGAGTTGGGCGAGTTGCCCCAGGCCGTGCAGGGCAAGCTCCTGCGCGTGCTGCAGGACCGCGAGTTCGAACGCGTGGGCGGCACGCAGGCCGTCAAGGTGGACGTGCGCATCGTCGCGGCCACCCACCGCGACCTGCCGCGCATGGTGGCGGAGGGCAGGTTCCGAGAGGACCTCTACTACCGCATCAAGGTCGTGGAGCTGCTCCTGCCCCCGCTGCGCGAGCGCGGCGCGGAGGACATCGAGCGGCTCGCCCGTCACTTCGTCGCCACCGCCGCGAAGCGCCACCGCCTGCCCGTGCCCCGCCTCGGCGCCACCGCGCTCGCGAGGCTCAAGCGCTACCGCTGGCCCGGCAACGTGCGCGAGCTGGAGAACTGCATCGAAAGCGCCGTGGTGCTGTCCGAGGGCGAAATCCTGGAGGAGCACCTGCCCCTGCCCTCCCTGGACCGGGCGCCCTCGCCCACCGAGCCAGACGCGCCGCAAGTGCCCGCCACCACACCGGACGCACCGCTCCTCCTTCCGCTGGCGGAGGTGGAGCGCCGCCACATCCTGCGCGTGCTGGAGGCCGTGAAGGGCAACCGCACCGCGGCCGCGCGCACGCTGGAGATGGGCCGCAACACGCTCGCCCGCAAGCTCAAGGAGTACGGCCTGGCGGACGAGGGCTGAACTTCGAATCGCCCTCGAAGCCCGAGCCCCGCCCCCCAACGAGCGGCCATCGGGGCGGCGGCCTGCCCGGGAGTGCCTTTCGGCGGACACCGGGAGCACCTCTCCTCAGGGCCGTTGTGCGCACCCGCGAGGGCCGGACACGTGCCCGTCCGAGGGGAAGGAGCACGTCATGGCGGATGTCCTCGATGCCCATTCAAGCGGGCCCCCGGCGCATCGGGAGGTGCGGACTGGCAGGATCATCGGCATCTCCGTGGTGGCCGCCCTGGGCGGATTCCTCTTCGGCTTCGACACCGCCGTCATCAACGGCACGGTCGTCGCACTGAAGGCCGAGTTCGCCGCGAGCAGCCTGGGCCTGGGGCTGGCGGTATCCTCCGCGCTCATCGGCTCGGCGGCGGGCGCCTTCGCAGCGGGGCCCTTCGCGGACCGCTACGGCCGCCGGCGCGCGATGATGCTCGCGGCGGGGCTGTTCATCATCAGCGCCATCGGATCGGGGCTCGCGTTCTCCCTCTGGGACCTGAGCTTCTGGCGGCTGGTGGGCGGCCTGGGGGTGGGCTTCGCCAGCGTCGTCGCGCCCACGTACATCGCGGAGATCGCCCCGGCGTACCTGCGCGGCCGCCTGGCGTCCCTGCAACAGCTGGCCATCGTGTCCGGCATCTTCGTGGCCCTGCTGGGGGACTTCGCCATCGCGCTCTACGCGGGCTCCGCCTCCAACCCCACCTGGCTGGGCTTAACCGCGTGGCGGTGGATGTTCTTCAGCGGCCTGCCACCCGCGCTCTTCTACGGCATCGGCGCCATCTTCATCTCGGAGTCCCCGCGCTTCCTCGTGGCCAAGGGCCGTGAGCAGGAGGCGCTGAGCGTGCTGAGCGACATCGAGGGGGACGCCGCGCCCGCCAAGGTCGTGGAGATCCGCCGCTCGCTGCGCACGAACTACACACCGCACCTGGCGGACCTGAAGGGCGGCCGCTTCGGGTTCCTGCCCATCGTGTGGATCGGCATCGTGCTCGCGATGCTCCAGCAGTTCGTGGGCATCAACGTCATCTTCTACTACTCCAGCGTCCTCTGGCAGGCTGTGGGCTTCTCCGAGCACAACGCGCTGGCCATCACCGTCATCACCAGCGTCACCAACATCCTCACCACGCTCGTGGCCATCGCGTTCGTGGACAAGGTTGGAAGAAAGCCCCTGCTGCTTATCGGCTCCGTGGGCATGGCGCTCACGCTGGGCCTGCTGGCGTACCTCTTCGGCACCGCGCCGTTGGATGCCGCGGGCAAGCCCGTGCTGCAGGGCGCGGCAGGCACCACCGCGCTCATCGCCGCCAACCTCTACGTCGTCTTCTTCGGCTTCTCGTGGGGGCCCATCGTCTGGGTGCTGTTGGGCGAGATGTTCCCCAACCGCATCCGAGCGCTCGCGCTGTCCATCGCGGCCATGGCGCAGTGGCTGGCCAACTTCCTGGTGTCCGCCACGTTCCCGTCGCTGCAGGCCGTGGGACTCGGCTGGGCGTACGGCCTCTATGCCGCGGCCGCCGTCTTCTCGATCTTCTTCGCCGCGAAGTACATCCGCGAGACGAAGGGTCAGGAGCTGGAACAGATGTAGCCCCGCGAGACAGGGCGATACACGGAAGTCCGTACACCCGTACGGGCTTTCTTCATTTTTACGCACCGGCTGGGTGAGAAAACACCTGATCCATTTGACACCTGGGGTCACAGGCTTTCAGCATCTGCTTCATGCTGAAACATTCCCCCCTGCTCCCCCGGCTTGCGAGCGTCCTGCTCGCTTCCCTCCTCCTCACACTGACAGCGTGTCCCGGCGACGAAGGCTCGGACGAAGACGGCGGCACGAACATCACGGACGGGGGCCAGAGCGACGCGGGTCCCGACGGCGGCGACCCCACCAAGCAGCCCGACGGCGGCACGTACGACCCGGGTCCCCAGGTCTGTGGTGACGGCAAGGTCCAGAAGGGCGAGGCCTGTGACGACAGCAACACCGTGAGCGGCGACGGCTGCACGTTCGACTGCAAGGAGGTCGAGGTCGGCTTCGAGTGTCCCGTGTCGGGCCGGCCCTGCATCGTGGCGACGGCGTGCGGCAACGGCATCGTCGAGGAAGGCGAGGTGTGCGACGACCGCAACAACGAGTCCAACGACGGCTGCAAGGCGGACTGCTCCGCCGTGGAGACCGGCTGGTCCTGCCCCTTCCAGGGACAGCGCTGCCGCGCCGCCGAGTGCGGTGACAAGATCATCGCTGGCGAGGAGGAGTGCGAGGACGGCAACCTCATCAAGGGCGACGGCTGCAGCGACACCTGCCGCCTGGAGCAGGGCTACAAGTGCGACACCATCGGGCAGCCGTGCGCGAAGACGACCTGCGGCGACGGCAAGAAGGAAGGCACCGAGCAGTGCGACGACGGCAACCACGACATGGGCGACGGCTGCTCGCCGCTGTGCGTGCTGGAGCCCCGGTGCGTGAACGGCACCTGCGAGGCCCGCTGCGGCGACGGCGTCATCCTCCCCGGTGACACCACCGAGCAGTGCGACGACGGCAACACCCGCTCCAACGACGGCTGCTCGTCCGACTGCAAGCTGGAGGCGGGCTTCGCCTGCTTCAACGTCAAGGGCACCCTGCCGGACGTGGTGGAGATCCCGGTCGTCTACCGCGACTTCCGCGGCAAGGGTCAGCCCGTCGGTGGCAACTACCCCGCCACCATCCACCCGGACTTCGACGACGCGAACGGCGCGGAGCAGGGCATCGTCGGCGCGAAGTTCGCCGCCCTCGGCGCGGACGGCAAGCCCGTCTATGCGAAGGAGGGCGTGTCCTCCGGCACCACCCACGGCAAGACGGCCTTCGACCAGTGGTACCGCGACACGGCCAACATCAACGTCACCGAGGTCGGCACGCTGAAGCTCGACAAGCAGGCCAACAACTCCTACGTGTTCGACGACCAGACCTTCTTCCCGCTCGACGACAGCGGCTGGGTGGGCCTGGGCAAGGAGAACCGGCTCAACGACAACAACGGCATCAAGCGCAACTTCAGCTTCACCAGCGAGACGCGCTACTGGTTCGAGTTCAAGGGCAACGAGGTGCTGACGTTCCTGGGTGACGACGACGTCTGGGTGTTCATCAACCGCAAGCTCGCCCTGGACCTGGGCGGCGTGCACGGAGCCACCTCCGGCACGGTGTCCCTGGCGGATGCAGCCACCGTGTCCGGCCTGGGCCTGGTGAAGGGCAAGATCTACGAGGTCGTCGTGTTCCAGGCGGAGCGCCACACGTCCCAGTCCTCGTACAGGCTGACCCTGAACAACTTCGAGACCCAGCGCACCGAGTGCAAGTCCACCTGCGGCAACGGTACGGTCGATCAGGGCGAGACGTGCGACAACGGCAACCTCAACGGCCCGGGCTACGGCAAGTGCAGCCTCACCTGCATCTGGAACGCCCGCTGCGGCGACGGCATCACCCAGTACAACTTCGGCGAGACGTGCGACGACGGCAACACCAACAACTTCGACAACTGCCCGAACAACTGCCAGATCGATCCGGGGTAGTCGTTCCGCCGTCCCCGGCTCCGGCGCCCCCCAGGGCCGGAGCCCCCCGCCCGGACCTCACAGGGTCCGGGCGAGCATGAACACGGCGGCCAGGGACAGCGCCCCGGCCGCCGCGAAGTGCCTCCAGGCCCGGCGGGACAACACCCCGCCGGTGCCCGTGGCGCCCTCCCCCAGCACCATCAGCGCCGGACGCCCACCGCGCCCGCGAAGCTCGTAGGTGCCGTCGCGGGACCCGCGCTGAAGCTCCCCCACCACCAGGCACGCTTCCCCGGGGACGCCCACGCGCTCCCAGGACAGCGCCTGCGCGGGCACCCCCAACAATTCCTCCCGGGTGAGCGCGGGCGGCGCCAGGCACCGGCGCACCTCCACCGGCGCGAGCAGCGCGGACGGCGCGAAGCCCACCGCGGCCCGCGTGCGCTCGCCCTTCAGGATCAGCACCGGCGAGTACGCGCGCTCGCGAGACAGGAGCGGACCCTTGCGGCCATGCGTCCCCAGCGCGTGCACCGCCGCGTCGTAGAAGGCGCATGGCACGCCGCCCGGTGACGTCAGCGTCTCCACCGAATCCAGCTGGCCCCGGTACACGCCGAAGCCCGGGGGCCGCCCCGCGCGCAGGGCCTCCACCGCCTCATCGAGTGACATGGGCGCGGCGCCGCGCAGCGCATCCGCCCGCAGGCGCACCCGGGCCCCCCGGGCGGACACCCCCGCGGCCAGCACCAGCAGCACGGCGCCCAGCGCCTTCACCAGCACGTCCGGCGACACGGGCACCAGCGGCGTCCCGCGCATCCACGGGACGAAGAGCACCAGCCCCAGGGCCAGCGCCCCGAAGCCCGCGAGCATCCAGCGAGGCCGCGCGTCCGTGGGCGTCCGCCCCAGGGTGAAGGTCGCCCAGAGCAGCAGGGCCAGGCCCACGCCACAGAGCGGCAGCAGGAGCACGCGCCCCAGGTCCACGGCCATGCCCCACCCCCGCCCGCGTGCCGGACGGCCCCGAGACGACGGAGCCCGGCGGGAGCAAGGTGGGAACGGGCGGACGGGGCGGCAAGCCCCATCCCCTTGCCGGAAGGCCGCGGCGGACTACTCGCCGGGGACGCGGCGCACGGGGCGCTCCTGCAGCGGCCCCACGACCTTCAGGTCATCGAAGATGCACTCGAGGTTGCGGCAGCCCAGCGCCAGCTTGCCCACGCGGCCCTCGAAGCCCGGCAGCACCTTGGAGGCGAAGAGCTTCTTGTTGAGGAAGGCGTCCACCCGCACGCCGCTCTTCTGCCGCTTGAGCTGGAGCTTCACCAGGAAGGGGCCCTGCTTCGGCACCGGCATCTCGTCCTGGACCAGGTTCTTGGTGTCCTCGGCGCTGTTGCCCACCACTTCATGCCCGTCTTCCGGGGAGAAGTAGCGCCACGACAGGCGCATGCCCGCGTCGGGGATGGCGAAGACGGACACCTGCACGTCGCGGATGCGGAACGCCAGCTCGCCGAAGTGCTGCCCGTCCTCCTCCACCGACCACTGCTTCCCCAGCGGGTTCACGTCCATCAGCACTTCGGCCGTGAAGTCGTCGCTCGTGAAGTAGCGGTGCGCCAGGTACGCGCGCGGCACCAGCTTGCCGTCCGCCTCGCGGCCGGCCTGCACGACGCGCAGCTCCCCCTGGTCCATCGTCCACGTGCCGCTGTGGACGTTGATCTCCTCCTCGCCCGGCCCGAAGCCCAGCTCCAGGGTGGAGCTGGCCGAGCCGGCCTCGGGCGGCGTGAGCCTCAGGCCGGAGAACACCTCCCCTTCCGTGTTGGCCGGGAAGTGCAGCTCCGTGAGCGGGGGCGGCTTCGGGCGGCCAAGGCCGTACTCCTCGTCGCCCAGGCGCAGGCTCACCGGCCCCACGAAGGCGCGCACCGCCAGGCCCAGCACGGCCAGGCCGCCCACCACGGACAGGCCGGTGCGCACCCGGCCCCAGCCCGCGTGGATCGTGTCCAGCACGGCGGACTCGGCGGCCGTCGGGGACTTCATCGGAGCCACGTGCGAGGTCCGCGCACGCGCCAGCGCCGACGCGGGCGCCACCACGTGCGGCGACGACGAGGCCGTCACCAGCTCTTCCAGCGCCTCGCACACCTCCGTGGCGGTGGCGTAGCGGGCCTCGCGGTCCGTCTCCAGCAGGCGCTCCACCACCGGATCCAGGCGCGGATCCAGGCCTCCCACGCGCTCGGACGGCAGCTTGAAGCGGCCCACGGGCAGCTCGCCCGTGAGCGCCTCGTACATCATCACGCCCAGGGAGAAGAGGTCCGCTCTCCCGTCCACGTTCTTCGCGTCCCGGCGCTGCTCCGGGGCCATGTAGTTGAGCGTACCCATGGCCACCGCGGTCGCGGTGAGCTGCTTCTCCGAATCCGGCTCGCGGATGCCCGCCAGGCCGAAGTCCGCCACCTTCGCGTGCAGCCGCCCATCCAGCAGGATGTTCTCCGGCTTGAGGTCGCGGTGGATGATGTTCTTGGCGTGCGCGCACTCCACGGCGCGCGCCACCTGGAGCAGCACCTTCAGCGACTGCGCGGGCGAAATCGGGTCCCTGCCGCTCAGCGCGTGGCGCAGCGACTGGCCCTCCACGTACTCCATGACGAAGTAGTAGTGCTCGCCCTGCACGCCCCGGTCGATGATCTGCACGATGTTCGGGTGGCTCAGGGCCGCGAGCGCGGTCGCCTCCTTGTCGAAGCGCGACACGAACTCCTCGTCCTTCGCCAGCCGGGGCGGCAGCATCTTCACCGCCACCGTGCGGCCCAGGGAGCGCTGGCGCGCGAGCCACACCTCGCCCATGCCGCCGCGCCCCAGCACCTCCAGGAGCTCCAGGCCCGGAAGCTCGGGCTTCGCGCCCGTCAGAATCGTTTCCGCGGTCTCGATGTCGCGGATGCCCGTGTTCAGGGGCGCGCGCGGGGCCTTCACCCCCAGCGACTCCGGGCGCACCAGCGTGGCCCCGACCGCCTCCGCGGCCACCGGGCCCGTCGCGGGCAATGCCACTCCAGACAAAGGCGCGTCGCGGCCCTCGACGGAGGCAGACACCGCCCCCGCGGGAACCTCGCCCTCGTCCGCCTTCCCCACGCCATCCGGTCGCGGGATGTTCATCTCGTTGCCCCCTGGGACGGAGCCGGCCCTCATCTCCTGTCCCACCGAGTCCTCCCGGCCCGCGCCAACACCCGGAGCGGCGGAAGGTGAAGTCGATTCTGGCGGTTCATCCGCCGTGCGCGGCGTGAACGTCACCGCGTTGCCTGCTTCGTCGTGGACCTTGTCGGCCGGACGGATGCCCGACGGCTCGGCCGGGCGGTGGATGCCGGACACGTCCGCGCGCCGCACCTCGAACCGGATGCCGCAGCGGCACGTCACCTTCTGGCCGCTCACGTACACCCGGGTGTCGTGCACCGTGCCGCAGTTGGGGCACGACTGGGTCGTCGTCATGGACGAGGAGCGCACCGTCAGCGCACCTTGCGGGAGGTGGAAGTGGTCAGCTCCGCGCCGTGGACGCGGAAGGTCTGCACGCCCTTCTCCTTGCCCTTCACCTGCTGCAGCACCGGCAACTCCTCCACGTCGAAGCCCGGCCCGGACTTGCGCACCGTGGCCTCCGACGCCAGCACCTCGCCGCTCTTCGCGATGCCGCACAGCCGCGACGCGGTGTTCACGGTGTCGCCGATGGCGGTGAACTCGTGCCGCTCCGCGCTGCCCATGTAGCCCACGACGGCCTGGCCGGTGTTCACGCCAATGCCCACTTCGATGGGCTTCTTGCCATCCAGCACGCGCTGCCGGTTGAGCTCCGTGACGGCGTCCTGCATCTCCAGCGCGGCGCGCAAGGCGCGGGCCGGATCATCCGGGTGGGACGACGGCGGACCCCACACCGCCATCACGCAGTCCCCGATGAACTTGTCCAGGTTGCCTTCGTAGCGGAACACCACGTCCGCCATGGCGGTGAAGAAGCTGTTGAGCATCGACACCACCTCCTGCGGCGAGTCGCTCTCCGCCAGGGTGGTGAAGCCACGGATGTCCGCGAACAGGCAGCTCACTTCCGCGAGCCGGCTCTGGCGCAGGTCCTCCGTGCCGCCGTTGATCACCGCGTCCGCCACCGCCTTGGACAGGAAGCGCGACAGCTCCGCGCGCGTCACCGCCTCGTTGCGGATCTGCTCCGCCAGGGCCGCGTTCTCCAGCGCGATGCCCGCCTGCGCGGCGATGCCGGAGAGGATGGTCAGGTCCTTCTCCGAGAAGGCGTTGATCTGCTGGCGGCTGTCCAGGAACAGCACCGCCATGATGTCGCCGTTGACGAGCAGCGGCACCGCCATGGCGGACCGGATGCCCTGCGCCACGATGCTCTCCGCGGCGGAGAAGCGCTCGTCGATGATGGCGTCCGCGGTGAGCACCGCCTTGCCCGTCTCCACCACGCGCTTGAGCACGGTGTCCGACAGCATGACGTTCACCTGCTTGCCCTGCCGGTGGTGCACCGCGGCAGGGATGAACTCCCCCTGCGGACCCACCTTCAGGATGACGCCGTGGTCGGCCGCGAGCAGCTCGAAGGCCACCTTGAGAATCTGCTCGAACAGGTCGTCCTGCGTGCCCTTGAGGCTCACCTGCCGGTGGAACTCGTGGACGATGCGCAGCTTCTCGTAGTCCCGGCGCAGCGCGGCGGTGTCCGTCACCTGGTCGGCCGGACGGAAGTTCTGCGGCACCTGGTCCATCTGCGCCAGGAAGGCCGGCATGGAGACGGCGTTGGCCACCACCGTCACGCCCGGCAGCGTGGGCGGGTTGCTTCCGCCGGGCAGGGCCTCGCCGCTGTGGAAGACGAGCCTGGAGGAGCCCAGGGCGATCTCATCCCCGTCCTTCAGGCGCATCTCCCCCGTCACCCGGCGCCCGTTGACGAAGGTGCCGTTGGACGAGTTCAGGTCGCGCAGCACGAAGTCGCGCCCCACCTTCTCGATGGTGGCGTGCTCCTTGGAGACCTCTCGGTCCACCAGCCGCAGCGTGTTGGAGGGATGGCGGCCGAGCGACGTGGTGGGGCCCAGGGGAAACTCCCCCAGCGACCCGTCCGCGAACCGCCCCGTCAGGTGCGGCCCGCGCGGGTGCGACCCGGACCTGGGCGGGAATGGGGCGGGTGCCTGGTTCACGCGCGAATCCTCACCGGCCCGGACACTACCAGAGCCTTCCGCCCCAAAGGAACGCTCGCGAAGCCCCCCCGGTTCCAGCCCACCAACGCCCTGCACGGCCGGTCAGTCCCCGTCCCCGTCGGGTGGCTCATATGGACGGCGGGGCCACCGTCCCCGGGGCGGCGGGGTTCACGGACGCGGCCGGGCGGCGCTCGGGGGCCCGGAAGCCCAGGCCCACGGACGGCAGGAAGGTCATCCCGCCCAGGTCCCGCTTCTGCCCGAAGACGTGGGGGTTGCAGAAGACGTAGCCCCCGGTGAGCTCCGCGTAGAAGTGCACGTACTTGTAGCCGACCGCGAAGCCCACCGTGGAGCCCACGAAGTGGCTGTTCACCACGGACGGCAGGCTCGCGTCGAAGCCCGTCACCGGCTTGCCCTGCTGGGAGAAGTCCACCAGTTGGGCGTCCAACCGGGTGTGGCTGAAGACGTACTTGGGGGCGCCGTAGAGCTTGAACACGTCGCCGTACTCGGCGCTCAGGTACAGCGGCACCTCCACGTCGGTCCGGCTGAAGTCCCCCAGCTGGACGACCTCCAGGACGTCCATCACCGCCCCGGAGAACAGGTACTTGGACACCCCCAGCCCCAGCGCCAGGTCATAGGAGCGGCGAGGCCCCGGCCCGCCGTGGGCCAGGCGCACCTTGCCGTCGAAGCGCAGCGCGTTGCCGTTGTAACGACCGCCCACGTCGAAGCCGTCCAGCAGCCCCACCCGCACCATCAGCTCGGGGTTCACCCCCGGCGGGGCCACCGCCAGGGCCAGGCCCGCCGTCAGCAGGCGCTGCTGGTCCTCCTCCGTGAGGTTGTAGGGCCGGTCCTCCTCGATGGCCCGCTTCGCCTCGAGCCCCTGGTCGATGCCCACGTCCACCACCGACGCCAGCGTCCCCACCGGGACGAACACGCCCATGCTGCCCGTCACCTGGACCTGGCCCGGTGAGAGCGTCTTGGCCGTCTGCATGGTGGACAACGGGGTCGCGCACCCGGCGGCGAGCCCAGCGAGCCCCAGCAGGAGCAGAGCGGGAAGGTTTCTCATGGGGTTGCAGGTTAAGCCCATTTCCAGCGCGAACGCTTCAATCCGGGCGGTCACGTGGTAAGGGGGCATCGTGCGAATCAAGCAAAAACCCGAGGACTTCTCCGTGAAGGAGTCCTACCGCTTCGACGAAGTCGCCAGCGGAAAGCATCGCGTCTACCTGATGGACAAGCAGAAGCTGTCCACCTTTGACGCAGTCAACCGAATCCGTGACGCGTTCGGCCTCAAGCCCGGCGCCATCAGCTATTGCGGCCTGAAGGACAAGCAGGGCCGCACCGAGCAGATCATCGCCGTGGACAGCGCGGACGTGGACATGCAGGAGCCCGATCTGCGCCTGAAGTTCCTGGGCCGGACGGACAAGCCGCTGTCCGCGAGGAACATCACCTCCAACCGCTTCTCCGTCACCGTGCGTGCCCTCACGCGTGACTCGCTTGCGCCGCTGAACCTGGCCGCCGCGGAGGTGAACCGGCTGGGAGTGGTGAACTACTTCGACAGCCAGCGCTTCGGCGCGCTCAAGCACGGCCAGGGCTTCATCGCCAAGGACCTCATCCGAGGCGACTTCGAGGCCGCGCTGCACAACTACTTCGCCCGCCCCTCGGACCTGGACCGCACCGAGGACGCCAAGGTGAAGGGCTTCTGGCGCGACAACTGGGGCAAGTGGGACGCGCGCGTGCCCTTCGAGGGCGCGAAGAAGTACCACCGCATCCTGCGCTCCCTGCGTGAGCACCCGGGCGACTGGCTCCGCGCGTTCCTGCAGATCGACTCGGACTACCGGGCGATGATCCTCTTCGAGTACCAGAGCTTCCTCTGGAACGAGGGCGTCCGCCGCTACCTCCAGCTGATGCTGCCGCGCGAAGCCATGTTCCCCATGCGCTACCAGGCCGGCACGCTGCTGCACTTCCGGGACGCGACCCCGGACGTGCTGCACACGCTGCGCGAGAAGACCTTCCCGCTCGTGGGGCCGGACTCCACCTTCGAGGATCCGAAGGTGGCGGAGGCCATGGCGTGGGTGCTGGGCAAGGAGAAGCTCAAGCTCGCCGACCTGCGCATCAAGGGCGCGGAGCGGATGCTCTACTTCAAGGGTGAGGAGCGCCCGCTGGTGATGTTCCCGCACAAGCTCGTCGTGGGCCGCACGCAGAACGACGACGTGAACCGCGGCGACATCAAGGTCAACGTGGCCTTCACGCTGCCCCCGGGCGCGTACGCCACGCTGGTCATCAAGCGCCTGTTCCACTTCGAGTACACGGAGGACTCGAAGGAGGACATCCGCACCTCGCAGCGCCCGCGGCTCGTCACCACCGAGCGCGACGAGGTCCGGGTGGAAGAGGCCCGGAGTGTCGCGCGTGCCTCGGAAGGACCTTCCCGCCACCGCACCCTGGCGGACCGGGCCACCCCGCGCACCACGCGTCCGGCCACGTCCGAGCGTCCGGCCACGTCCGAGCGCCCCGCCCGTCCGGGCACCTCCCGTCGCGACGACCGGGCCGCACCGCCCGCGAAGGACGCCCGTCCCCCCAGCCGCATCGGCCGTCCTGCCCGCAAGCCCCGCGAGGAGCTGCCGGACCTGGATGAGGTCAAGGCCGCCCCCTCGCCTGCTCCCGAGCCGGAGATTCCGTTGGGCTTCCGGGCGAAGCAGAAGCAGCGCAAGCAGGTGAAGGCCGAAAGCCGGGCGGAAAAGGCCGAAAAGCAGCGCCTTGCCGCCGCCAAGTCCGCGAAAAAACAGAAGCGGAAGTGATGATCGAGGGCGGCGCAATGGCCTTTGGCCGCGCCCGTAGTCCAGGGTGTGAACGCTCTTGCCCTCGACTCGCTCCCCATGGCCATCGGAATGCTGATGGCTGAGGACGCCGCCCCGCTCCCCTGGAAGGCGGACGTGCAGGCCGCCCGCAAGGGGGACCCGTCCGCTTTCGAAGCGCTCGTTCGCAGCGTGCAGCGCCCGGTGTACGGCCTGGCGCTGCGCCTCTTGCAGAGCGACGCGGAGGCCGCCGAGGTCGCGCAGGAGGCCCTTCTCCGCGCGTACCAGAACCTCCACCGGTATGACGACTCGCGCCCGTTCGACCTCTGGGTGCTCGCCATCACCCGCAACCTCTGCCTGGACCTGCTCCGCCGCCGCACCAAGGTGCGCACGGAGGAGCTGGAGCCCATGAAGGAGGTGCTCCCCAGCAACGATGTGTCCCAGGAGGACGGGGCCATCGCGCGTGAGGAGCGGCAGTCACTGGAGGCCGCCATGGAGACGCTCTCCGTGGACGACCGTGAAGTGCTGGCCCTCTATTACGTCCAGAAGCGCACCACGAAGGAGATCGCGCAGATCATGGGCTGCGCGCCCGGGACCATCATGGCCCGCCTGTTCCGAGCCCGTGAAAAGCTGCGCAAGAAGATGGCGCCCGCCGAGGAGGAGACGCGATGAGCCCCACCCCCTGCCCTGATCTGGAGGTCCTCTTCGCGGAGCTGGAGGCCGGTGAGGGTCCCGCCCTGGATCACGCCGCGGAGTGCGAGGCGTGCGCCGCCGTGATGGAGGACCACCGCCTGCTGGAGAACGATCTGTTCCGGCTGGCGGATCCGCTACCGCCCCCGTCGCTGGTCGTGAACGTGATGGCCCGCGTCGCGGAGAGCCCCGTGCCCCAGCGCCGCGAGGTGTGGACGGGCCTGGCCATCCTGCTCACGTCCCTGGGCGTGGGTCTGGGCTTCCTGTTCACCAACGACAGGGCGCTCGGCCGCATGGGCACCGCGTTCGCGTCCAGCGTGCGCGACAGCCGCGCGTTCGTGGAAGGCCTGTTCAGCGGTGCGCACGCCCTGTGGAGCACCGCGGGGCTGGCGGTGGCCTGCATCGTCGCCTTCGTCGTGTTCACGTCGCTGTTCGGCCTGAAGCGCCTGGCCGGCTCCCCTCCTCCGTCCCTCTCCGAAGCCTGAGCGTGACCATGAAGATCCTCCCCCGCCTGTTGCTTCCGACCCTCCTCCTCGGCGCCCCCGTGGCGCTCGCGGAAGGCGCCCCGGCCCCCGCCGCTGCCGCCACCGCGCCGGCCCGCACCATCGACGTGAGCTTCCGCGGTTCGCTGCGGGACGCGCTCAAGACCATCGCGGAGAAGGGCGGCCTGAACCTGGTCGTCACCGGCGACCTGGACACCCCCGCCGAAGTGCGGCTGCGCGGCATCAGCGCCGAGCAGGCCCTGCGCACCGTGGCCCGCGCCTACTCGCTCCACCTGGAGCAGGACGGCTCCATCTTCACGCTGCGCCCGCTGACCGCGAAGGAGAAGGAGTCCGGCGTAGGCCCCACGGCCAACGCCCCCACGCCGCCCGTCGCTCCGCCCGTCATCGCCGCCAGCCCGCCCGCGCCGCCGGCGCCTCCCGCTCCGCCCACCCTGGACGAGGACGCGACGCCGGAGGAGGCCCGCGAGGCACGTGAGGAAGCCCGCGAAGAGGCGAGGCGCGCTCGCGATGAGGCCAAGCAGGCCGCGAAGGAAGAGGCCGAAGCCGCCAAGCAGCGCATCCGCGAGGAGATCCGCAGCTTCCGCGACAGCTTCAAGCACAAGAAGGGCAAGCGCGGCGCCCGGGACGTGGTGGCGCGCGGACAGAACCTAGAGGTGAAGGAGGGCGAGTCCGTGGAGAGCGCCGTCGTGTACGGCGGCAACCTCATCGTGAAGGGCACCGTGGAGGACGACGCGGTCGCCTTCGGCGGCAACCTGGAGATCCAGGGCCACGTGGAGGGAGACGCGCACGCCTTCGGCGGCAACGTCATCCTGGGGCCCAACGCGCAGGTGGAGGGCGACGTGTCCGCCTTTGGCGGGCAGGTGCAGAAGGCGGACGGCGCCATCGTGGAGGGCAGCCTGGAGTCCTTCGGCGGCGCGGGCCTGGGCCGCATGGTGGCCGGTGAGATCAAGCGCGGCATGCAGGACGGGCAGAACCACGACGCGTCGGTGGACCACGACGACGATGACGACCACGACGGCCGCGGCGGGGGCCTGGCGTCCTTCATCCTCCAGTTCGCGCTCCTCTTCGGCCTGGGCTTCCTGGGGCAGATGTTCTTCCCGGCGCGCATGAAGGAGCTGGGCGATGAGATCCGCGCCAACCCCGCCCGCAACTTCTGGGTGGGCATCGTGGGTGCGCTGGCCCTCATCCCGCTGACCATCGTCCTGTGCATCACGCTCATCGGCATCCCGGTGGCGTTCGCCCTCCTGGTCGCCTCCATGCTGGGCACGGCGTTGGGCTACGCGGCCATCGCCAGCGAGGTGGGCACGCGGTTGCCGGTGATGCGCGGCCGCAAGACGCAGGCGGTGGTGCTCGCCCTGGGCCTGGGCCTCATCCTGCTCATCAGCCACATCCCGGTGGTGGGCGTGCTGCTCAACCTCATCCTCAACCCGCTGGCCTTCGGCGCGGTCATCCGCACCCGGTTCGGCTACCGCGGCCGGGGCATGCCGGAGCCCATCTTCCCCCGGAGCGAGCACCCGGTTTGACGCACCCGGCCTCACGGCCACCCGAATTGCCACACCGCATCATGAAGCCCCGCTCCCAAGCGCACCGGGAGTGGGGCTTTTCCTTCTCCAACAAGTGCCGTGCTCGCGCGCCATCACCTGCGCTGTCGTCACGGGGTGTTGACGGTGGGCGGGCGGCCGCTGACAGGCTTTGACCGGCTCCGTCGGGTGCGCCATTTTGCGCGGCACCCATGCGACGCCTCCCAGACGCAACCCCGCGCGGCAGGGCCATCACCGTGGACCTCGAGGGCGAGAGCATCCCCGCCATCGAAGGCGAGCCGGTGGCGTGCTCCCTCATCGCCGCGGGCGAGAACGTCCTCTCCCGCTCCGTGAAGTACCACCGCCCGCGCGGGCCGTACTGCTTCGCCGCGGCCTGCTCGCACTGCCTCATGCGCGTGGACGGGCTGCCCAACGTCTACACCTGCCGCACCCCCGCGAAGGAGGGCATGCGGCTGGAGCGGCAGAACGCGTACCCGTCCGCGAAGGTGGACATCTTCGAGACCATCGACTGGTTCTTCCCCAAGCGCCTGGACCATCACGAGATGTTCGCGGGCGTGCCGGTGGCGGAGGACGTGATGGCGCGCGTGGCCCGGCAGCTGGCCGGCCTGGGCCTGTTGCCCAAGCAGGCGGGCCCGGAGCCCCTGCCCCCTCGCACCTTCCACACCTCCGTCGCGGTGGTGGGCGGCGGCGCGGCGGGCCTGGAGGCGGCGCGGGTGCTCGCCGGACAGGGCGTGCCCTTCCTGCTCTTCGAGCGCGACGCGAACCTGGGCGGACGTCTGGCCCACGGCGCCCCGGAGGACAACGCGCCCTTCGTGCCGGAGGCCACAGCGTTCCCGCAGGGCAGCGTGGTGCGCAACGCCACCGTCATTGGCCTGTATGACGACGAGCACGGCCGCTACCTGGCGGTGGCGTCGCAAGAAGCGGCGAACCTGCGGCTGCTCAAGGTCTACGCGAAGCGCTTCCTGCTCACGGTGGGCGGCCATCCCCCCACCCTCCCCTTCGAGAACAACGACCTGCCCGGCGTCATCGCGGGCCGCGCGGCCAGCCTGCTCCTGCGAAAGCACGACGTGGCGCCCCAGGTGGCGACGCTGGTGGGCCACGGCCCGGAGCTGCACGCGCTGGCGCACCTGTTCACCCAGCGCGGCGTGGAGGTGGTGGCGGTGGTGGACCTGAAGGGCCCGCTGCCCGCGAACGCGCACCCGAAGGCCGTCATGGGTGACGGGCTCAAGGCCCACGGCCTGCGAGGCGTGACGGCGCTGAGCTTCACGCCCCAGGGCGGGCGCAAGCAGAAGGTGTCGTGCGACGCGGTGGTGGTGTCCGTGCCGGTGACGCCGGGCTTCGAGCTGGCGCGCCAGGGCGGCGCGAAGGTGGAGTTCGACGCGGACGCGGGCCACTTCCGGGTCGACGCGGACGCGGACGGGCGCACGCAGGCGGCGGACGTGTTCGTCGCGGGCGACGTGGCGAAGGTCGGCACGGCGAAGGACGCCGCGGCCATGGGCGCACGCGCGGCGCAGGCACTGATGGGAGGGCTGTCATGAGCAAGGCGCTCGTCTGCACCTGCGAGGACGTCACCGTCACGGACGTGGAGCACGCCATCGAGCGCGGCTACCACGACGTGGAGTCGGTGAAGCGCTACACGGGCTTCGGCACCGGCATCTGCCAGGGCAAGAGCTGCCATGCCGCGGTGGCCGCGCTGCTCAAGCAGAAGGCCCCGGCGCTCAAGCCGGAGGGCGTGGTGCCCTTCACGCCGCGCCCGCCGCTGTACCCCACGGAGCTGCGCGTGCTCGCCAGCGCTCCCGTGGACGAGTCCGTCCCGCCCGTGGGCGGCGTGCCCCAGGAGCTGGAGCACTTCCCGTCCGCGCTGCGCCCGGAAGGGCCGGTGCCGCAGAAGGCGAAGGTGGTCATCATCGGCGGCGGCATCATGGGCCTGTCGCTGGCGTACAACCTGGCCCTGCGCGGGGAGACGGACGTCGTCGTGCTGGAGCGCGGCTACCTGTGCGCGGGCGCGTCCGGCCGCAACGGCGGCGGCGTGCGCATGCAGTGGGGCACCCCGGCGCTGATTGAATTGGCCAAGCGCTCCATCGACCTGATGAAGGGCTTCGCGCGCGACCTGGGCGTCAACGTGTGGCTGCGCCAGGGTGGCTACCTGTTCCTGGCCAAGCGCAAGGACACCGCGTACCGCCTGGATCGCAACGCCGCCCTGCACAACAAGTACGGCGTGCCCACGCGCATCATCACCGCGGACGAGGCGCGGCAGATCGTCCCGGACCTCACGATGAAGGACTGCGTGACGGCGGCCTACAACCCGGAGGACGGCGTCATCTTCCCCTGGGCCTTCCTGTGGGGCTACGCGCAGGGCTGCGTGAAGCGCGGCGTGAAGGTGGAGACGTACACCAACGTCACCGGCTTCGAGACGAGCAACGGCCAGGTGCGCAAGGTGAAGACGGACCGGGGCGACATCGCCTGCGACACCGTGGTGCTCGCCTCCGGCGCGTGGAGCCCGCAGGTCGCGAAGCTGGCGGACGTGACGCTGCCCAACGAGCCGCACCGCCACGAAATCCTCAGCACCGAACCGCTCAAGCCCTTCCTGTCGCCGCTGGTGTCGGTGCTCGACACGGGCCTGTACTTCAGCCAGTCCATGCGCGGTGAAATCGTGGGCGGCATGGGTGACCCCAAGGAGCCCGCCGGCCCCAACATGGGCAGCACCCTGCGCTTCGTGGCGCGCTTCGCCCAGGCCCTCACGGAGCAGCTGCCGCACGTGGGCCAGGTGAAGGTGCTGCGCCAGTGGGGCGGGCTCTATGACGTCACCCCGGACAACAACCCCATCCTGGGACGCACCCCGGGCCTGGACAACCTGCTGCAGCTGTCCGGCTTCGTGGGCCACGGCTTCATGATGGCCCCCGCCGTCGCGGAGCGGATGGCCCAGTGGATGACCTCCGGCGACTCCGACGAGCTCTTCACCCGCTTCAACCTCCGCCGCTTCGAGGAAGGCACCCTCGAGCGCGAGGACATGATCATCGGCTGAAGAATTCCGCCCTCCCCGCCCCTGTCTCCGCCTGGGACAGGGGCGCACCCCGCATGTCCGCAAAAGCGGCACTCCCGGAAAATCACGCAAGTTCCCGGGATGGCTGGGGATTCGCCGCGGATTGTGACGTTTCTTTACAAACGCAACCGGATTGCACGGAGCATCCACGCACCACTGTCACGGGGGCGTGACGCCGGGCTCTCTCTGACGGGCGCACTGGCACGGGCCGTGCGTAGGCCCCCCGCGCCGCGCAATGCCGCGCGGGGGGAGATTCAGTGATGGCCGCGAAGAAGCTCGTGGGTGCGATGCTGGTGATGGGCCTGACGGCGTGTGGTTCCGTGGAGCCCATGGACGTGCCGGACGCGGAGCCGCTCGCGTCGCAGGAGTCCAACGTCATCGTGGGCTCGCTGAACTGGGTGAGCGCCACGTCCCTCACGGGCACGCAGCGCACCAAGTCCCTGGCGGTGGGCTACCTCTCCATCCCCGCGGTGGGAAGCCGCTGCACGGCGTGGCTCGTCTCCAACGACATCATCATCACCAACAACCACTGCGTGGGCAGCGCGTCGGAAGCGGTGGGCGCGCGCGTGTCGTTCAACTACGAGGACGGCGTCGCGTCCGCTTCGCGCGTCTGGTACCCGTGCGCCACGTTCATCAAGACGTGGAGCGGTGACGACATGACGGCGCTGCGCTGCTCGGCCGTCAACGGCCAGCTGCCCGGCCAGGTGTACGGCTTCCTCACCGTCGCCACCGCCAACGCGGCGACGAACGCCACCGTGTACGTCGTGAACCAGAACTGCGACTACTACACGACGTCGTCCTGCGTGCCGACGAAGAAGTCCTCGCCGGGCAAGGTGCTCAACGGCAACTACAGCACCACGGACATCTCCTACGACGCGGACACGCTGGGCGGCTCGTCCGGCTCGCCCGTCATCTCCACGTCCACGAACCAGGTGGTGGCGCTGCACCACATCGGCGTCGGCGGCAACTCGCAGGGCCGCGGCACGGCCAACACCGGCGTGAAGGCCACGCGCGTGAAGGCGCGTCTGGCCGAAATCGGCCTGTAGTCGCCCATCGTCTACGTCGCGGACGAAGGCTCCCCCCTGGCCAGCAGCACCGGCTGGGGGGGCGCATCCGTTCCGGTGGGCCCGGTCGGCTTCAGGAGCAGCGTCCGCTTGAGGCCGCCCAGCGCCAGCCGCCCCAGGCCCCGCTTGAAGGAGCGCGGCAGGAAACGCAGCAGCCGCATCACCCAGCGGTGCCCCAGGCCGGGGTACACCAGCGCCTCGCCCCGCTCGAAGCCCTCCAGGGCCTCGCGGGCGCACTGGCGCAGGGACAGCTCGAAGAACGGCGTCACCTCTCCCTCCAGGTGCGGCTCCAGCGCCAGCGGGCCGGGGGCCACGAAGGTGACGGGGATGCCCGCGTCCTTCAGCTCCAGGCGCAGCGACTCACTGAAGCCGTCCAGGAAGCGCTGCGTGGCGGAGAACGCCACCGCCCCCGGGAGGAACAGGCGCGCCGCGCCCGAGCCCACCGTGAGGATGCCACCCCGCCCGCGCTCCAGCATGGGGCCCAGCAGGCGGTGGGTGATCATGGCCGGGGCCAGCACATTCGCATGCACCAGCTCCTCGATGCGCTTCCAGCGCTCCTCCGCGTACAGGCCGCTGGAGGAATGGTCCGCGTTGTTGATGAGCACGTCCACGCGGACGTAGTGGCGCTCCAGGTGCTCGAACAGCGCGTCCACGGCGCGCGGATCATCCAGCCGGCACGCGCGGATCATCACCCCCAGGGTGGGGTTCCGGACGAGCAGCTCCTCCCGCAGGCTCCCCAGGTCGTCCACGTCGCGCGCGACGAGCACCAGGGTCCTGACCCGGGGGGAGAGCAGCCGGGCAAGCTCGCGGCCGATGCCGCCAGCTGCGCCGATGATGAGCACGGTACCGTTGTCGATGGGAGGGCGCATAGGGGGGCAGGACCTCGGACAGGAAGGTGTCCATGCGCGGATGGCCCTGCGTGCCCGCCCCGCTGCTCGGCTCTCCCTGCACGCCCCCTTGCCCTGGAGGCGGTCGGGCATTAACCGTTCATAGTTCCCACAGGAGGACACCCATGGCTGGCCCTTCACGCATCCTCGTGCCGGTGGACCTGAAGGACGGTTCCCGGTCCGTCGTGGACTACGCGCTGCAACTCGCCCGCCCCTTCGGCGCGACGGTGGACGTCCTGCACGCCTGGGAGCCGCCGCAGTACGTGGCGCCGGACCTGCTGGTGGCCTCGCCCGGCTGGGACGCAACCTCGCTGGAGGCGATGGCGCGCGACACCGCGGGCAAGGAACTGGAATCCCTGCTGCGCAAGGTGGACGGCACCGCGCCTGTCGCCCTGTCCCACCGCGTGGTGATTGGCGAGGCGGGCAACGTGGTGCTGGAGGAGGCCGAGCGCGGGAAGTACGACCTCATCGTGATGGGCACGCACCAGCGCAAGGGGCTCACCCGCATGCTGCTGGGCAGCGTGGCGCAGAAGGTGGTCGGCCGCGCCGCGTGCCCGGTGCTCACCCTGCACGTCAGCCCGGAGTAACGGCTCCGACGCGGCTCAGGGCTCCGCCCACTGGCGCAGGAGGTTGTGGTACACGCCCGTGAGCATCACCAGCGCGGGGCTCTTGGGCACCTCGCGGGTGAGCTGCATGATGGACGTGTCCATGTCGAAGAGCAGCGAGCGCTGCCCCGCGTCGCGGATCATGCTCTGGATCCAGAAGAACGACGCCAGCCGCACGCCGCGCGTCACCGGCGTGACGTGGTGCAGGCTGGTGGACGGGTAGACGATGAGGTCCCCCGCGGGCAGCTTCGCCGCGTGGTTGCCGTAGGTGTCCTCCACCACCAGCTCACCACCGTCGTAGCTGTCCGGGTCGCTCAGGAAGAGCGTGGCGGACACGTCCGTGCGGATGCGCTGGTTCGTGCCCAGGATGGGCCGGATGGCGTTGTCCACATGCGAGCCGAAGTCCATGCCGGACTCGTAGCGGTTGAACAGCGGAGGGAAGACGCGCTGGGGCAGCACGGCGGAGATGAACAGCGGGCTCTTCTCCAGGCCGGCCAGCACCAGGTCCCCCAGCTCCCGGGCAGCGGGGCTGCCTTCGGGCAGCTGGAGGTTCTTCTTCACCTGCATGGACTGCTTGCCGGCGGTGGTCCGGCCGTCCTCCCACGCCGCCTTGTCGAAGACGGCGCGGCAGTGGGCCACCTGCTCGGGCGTGAGCACCTGCGGGATGTGCACCATCATGATGAACGTCCTCCTACGCCCGGCGGGAATTGCGCGCGACTAGAACCGCACGTGCGCTGAGAGCAGCGCCGAAACACCGTCCGCCGGCACGGCCTGACCGCCGTAGTACGAGTCGTAGTAGAGCTTGTCGGTCAGGTTGTAGACGTTGAGCTGCAGGTCCACCTTCTTGATGGAGTACGAGGCGAACGCGTCGAAGCGCCAGAAGTTGGGGACCTTGGTGAGCAGCACCGTCGCGTTGGCCGGGTTGTTCACCGGGGCCACGTCCTGGTAGGTGGCGCCGCCGCCCACGGACAGGTTGTCCAGGATGGCGTACGTGGTCCACAGCGAGAAGCTGCGCTTGGGCGTGTTCACCAGGCGCTGGCCCACCAGGAACTCATTGGTGTGCTCGCGGATGCTCGCGTCCAGGAACGTGTAGTTGGCGAACACGTTCCAGCGGCGCACCGGCGAACCCGCGATGCCGAGCGCGTAGCCCTGCACCCGCTGCTTGCCCTCCAGCACGGTGGGCGGGCCGTCCGGATCCGAGTTCGGCACGCGCGCGTTCAGCTTGTTGGTGCGGAAGAGCGCGGCGTTGACGCTCAGGCGCTCCGCGATGAGGTCCGCCTTGGCGCCGACCTCGAAGGTCTCGTTCTTCTCCGGATCCAGGGTGACGGTGTCGTTGGCCAGCGTGGCCAGCTCCGCGCTCGGGTTCTGGGACGTGCCGTACATGCCGTAGACGCTGGTGTTCTCCGCCGGGTGGAGCACCAGGCCCACGCGCCAGTTGAACAGGCTGTTCTCCTGCTCGAAGGCGGCCACGTCACCGTTCGCGGCCTTGGTCTCGTAGTCGCTGTGCAGGTTGTCCAGGCGCAGGGTGCCCAGGACCTCCACGTACTTGCCGATCTGGATCTGATCCGACGCGTACGCGCCCAGGTTCCACTGGCGGCTGTAGTTGGTGGCGCCCGGGACACGGTTCACGCCGGACAGGTCCGGGCTGTTGTCCGGCTCGAACAGGTCCGCGGGCAGGTTGCCGCTGGCCGTGGTGAGGTTGACGCGGCCCAGCTCACGCTGCTCGCGGGACACGTCCAGGCCAAAGTTGGCGGTGTGCTTGAGGAAGCCCGTGTTGAACACGCCGCGCACGTCCAGCTGGTCCGCGAAGTAGGTGTTGTCCGTGGACGTCTCGAAGCGCTGGCGTCCGATGGTGGTGGGGTCCGTGGCCGGCGTCAGGCCACGCGGCGCGGTGGGCCGGGCGAAGCGGTCCACGCCGCCGTAGCGCAGCGTGTTCGTCAGGCGGAAGGTGTTGCCCAGGTCCGCCAGCAGGCGCGCCGAGCCGATGTGGACGTTGACGAGCTCCGCGTCGCTGTCCTTCACGCCGTAGAAGTTCTCACGAGGCACGTCCAGGGTGACGCCCACGGGGTAGCCGTTGAAGTACGGCTGGCCGTAGTCCGGCATGCTGTCCTCGTGCTGGTAGAAGTAGTCCACTTCCAGGGCGACCTTGTCCGCCAGCTGGAAGCGCGCGGACGGCGCGATGCCCGCGCGGTTCTCCTTCACGACGTCGCGGCCCGCGACACCCGCCAGCTGCCCCACGGCGCTCACGCGGAACTGCACGCTGTCGGAGAGCTCCTGGTTGACGTCCGCCTCGATGCGGCCAATCGGCGCCGTGCCGCCGGACAGGCGTAGGTCCGTGAAGGAGCCCTTGCGCGCCTTCTTCGTCACCAGGTTGATGGCGCCGCCCGTGGAGCCGCGGCCGAACAGCACCGACGACGGGCCGAAGTAGACCTCCACGCCCTCCAGGTTGAACGTGTCGCGGGTGAACCAGCCCAGGTCACGCACGCCGTCGCGCAGCGTGTCCGTCTGGGCGGAGAAGCCGCGCAGCGAGAAGGAGTCACCCTGGCGGCCACCCTCGCCCGCCGTCACCGTGATGCCGGACACGTTGCGAAGCGCGTCGCGCAGCGTCATCGCCTGCTGCTCCTCCATCACGCGCTCGGGCACCACCGTGATGGTCTGCGGCGTGTCCACCAGCGGCCGCGGCAGCCGGGCCAGGCTGGGCTCGGTGACGTTGTACTTCTCCGTCTCGCCCTCCACGGACACTTCCGGCAGGACGTACGCGTCGTCCTGACCGGCCTCCGCCTCCGGCGCGCCCGTGGGCGCGGACTCCGGGGTGCGCTCCGGGGCCGGGGCATCCTGGCCCACCCGGGGGGTCTCCGCCGGCCGGGACTCCTGCACCGGCGCGGACGTCTCACCCGTCACCGGCGTCTCCTGCGCCACCGCGCCACCCGCGGCCAGCGCGGAGGCGAGCCCCACGGCAGCGGGACCCCAGGGCCAGAGCGTGCCGCGCACGCCTCCAGGGTTGCCATTGGAAGAGCGGATACCAGTACGACCGGGCTTGGCTGTGGACACGAATCCCCTCGGAATGGGAGGCACTGCCTAAATGAGAATGATTCTCATATGCAGGACCCTGATTCGCGTTACAAGAAATTTCTTCCCGTCAACACCCTGATTTCCAAAGACAGGCGATCGCAACGGCACTGCTTGGCATCAGCCAGCCGAATGCCACACGCCGCCGAGTGAAAACGATGAGGCCCGGATCCACTCTCGCGGTCCGGGCCTCGGGGTTGTCTGGGTTTACCGAATTGTCACATCAGGCGGCGTTTATATTCGTTTCCGCGGGCGGTGCCACCGGGGCCGGGGGCGCCACGGCCTGCGTCTTCCGGCGAGGGACGAAGCGGCGCCAGGAGAGCGCATAGCCGGTGTAGACGAGGAACACGGCGCCGAAGGACGCGAGCGCCGCGATGAGCTGGCCCACCCACCCGAGCGCCTCGCCGGTGTGCAGGAAGCGCAGCCACGTGCGCACCTTCCGGCCGCTGTTGAAGTCCGCGTACGTCTCCGTCTTCAGCGTCTGGGCCGTGAACGGATCCAGCGACACCGTGTTGTTGGCGAAGAGCGGCCAGCGCTCCTGCTCGCGGACGGTGAAGGCGCTGGCCTGCGGGCCCTTCGGACCACCGCGACCTTCCGCACGGCCTTCGCCGCGAGGGCCACCCTCGCCGCGAGGGCCACCCTCGCCGCGAGGACCACCCTCACCGCGCTGGGCACCTTCGCCACGCTGGCCACCCTCGCCTCGCGGGGCGCCTTCGGGACGGCCGCCGGGGGCGCCAGCGCCCGGAGGCGTGGCCAGACGCAGGGTGATGGTCTCCCAGGCGTTGGACTGCTTCATCACCGCCGCGAACTGCGCATCCAGCGGCTGGGGCTGCGTCCCCGGCGCGGGCGTGGGAACGACGACGGGCGCCGCGGCCATGGGTCCCTGCGCGGCGGGCGGCTCGTTGCCGGTGAGCGTGAAGACCAGGTTCGACGCCCACTTATAGGAGATGACCGCGCCGGACGTGGTCAGCACCACCAGCACGGGCAGCGACCAGAAGCCGATCACGTTGTGCCAGTTGAAGTCGCGCGCCTTGCCCTTGAGCCCACGGCGGAACCACAGGGTGGGCCGCATGGCGCGCAGGTTCCACTTGCGCGGCCACCACAGGAACAGGCCCGTGAGGCCCAGGAACAGGAACGCCAGGTTGGCCACGCCGGTGATGGCCTTGCCCACGGCGCGGTTGTCGCCGGACGCCGCGAGCCAGCGGTGCAGATCCTCCATCGTGTGGAAGAACGACCGCCAGCCCTGAGCGCCCGGCTCGCGGACTTCACCGGTGTAGGGATTGACGTAGACCGTGGCGCCGCGGCCCAGGGCCACCGACACCACGCTCTCCGCCCCGGGGTACACCGTCACTCCGGAGGGCGGCACGGCGGGCTTCGCCTCCTTCACCTTCGCGAGCATCTCCTCCAGCGTCAGCTTGGGAGCCCCCTCCGCGGGAGGCGTCACGTGACGGGCGTCACGGTCCGCCCATTCGATGATCTGCGACTCGAACGCGATCGCCGCGCCCGTGAAAGACATCACCCCGACGACGAGCCCCACGATGAGGCCGCAGATCAGGTGGATCCAGAAGAGAATCGAGCGGAGCTTGGGATTCATGAAGGCTTCTACGGGACCGCGAAGGAACTACCTCAGGGCGAACTTCACCGGGATCACGACCTTCACGCGCACGGGCGCGCCGCCATGTCCCAGGGCCGGCGAGAAGCGCCAGCCCGACACGGACTCGAGCGCGGCCTCGTCCAGGCCCGGCACCGAGCGATGGATGCGCGGCGAGCCCGGCTCCACCGCGCCGTCCGTGCCAATCACGACCATCACCATCACCACGCCGGTGATTCCATCCTCGCGGGCGCGGCGCGGATACTCCGGCTTGCCGGACAGCAGCACCGGCAGCTTCATCACCTCGCGCGGCGTATAGATGGGCGGCGCGGTGCCCTGCCCACCGGCCTTGCCGCCCACGACTCCGCCCACCACGCCCCCGACGACTCCCCCCACCGCGCCGTCCGGCACGCCAGGCCCCGCGGGCGCCTGCGACGCGACCGCGGCGACTTCCGTCGCGGCCGGGGTCTCCACCTGCTCCACCACCGGCTCCTGCTCCTTCACCGGCTCAGGAACCTTCGCGGGCACCACCAGTTCCTGCCGCTTCGGGCGCGGCTTCTGCACCACCGGCTTCACGGGCTCCGGGGCCGCCTGCTTCAGCGCGCCCCCCCCCAACGGCGGCGGAGGCGGCGCGTAGGCCATCAGCACCAGCTCCGGCTCCGGCTTCTTGAGTTCGGGCGGCGGGCGGGTCGACACCATCATCACGCCCACCGCCACCGCCAATACGTGCGCCACGGTCGCGGTCAACAGGGCCCCGCTCCAGCGACCCCATCCCGCCTCCGCCGTCGCGGTCGCGGACTGGAAGAGCCCCACCGGGCTCCGCGCCGCATCCGCACGCGCGGTCACAGCTTGCGGCAGCGTCGGGGCAGCACCCAATCCGTCGTTGAAGTTGAGAATGGTTCGCATTTTCGGTCGCCGGAAGGGGATATCCCCTGACGGGTGGCAACGTCAATCTGGAGCGATGCTGAAATCATCCCGGTGCGTCACCACCGGACTGTTTCGTCGCCAAGGGCGCGATTTTCCGAGGTGCGTGACGACCCCGCTGCGTATAAAGGCCTTCCGTCGGCTCGTTTCTGTCGTCGGCCGACTGTCGCATCCCGTGCGACACGCTTAACCCCCCCATCCATGACGCCGGCCCTTCCCCACACCGGGCGTGAAGCCCCCCGCGAGAGCAGGTTCGCCCTGACGGCGGCCGTGTGCGCGGCGGTGCTGGCCGGGCTCCTGGGAATGGTGGGGCTGCCCTCGAGGTCCTCGCGCGGAGCCCACCTGGAGGCCGCGGCGTCCCGGACGCATGGGGTGTCGCGCTCGCCTTCCACCCCGAAGCTGGGGTGGGAGGAAGCGGGGCTGCTGCATGGCTTGCACGTGGCCGCCCCGCGGGCGGGCTCGCGAGATCAGGTGGATGGCGGTGGCGCCGGCCTCCGCCCCCCGACACCCTTCACGCCCCGGCCGGACACGCTGCGCGCGATCCTCGCGCGCCATGACGCGCGGATGCTGGCGCTGGCAGAGGGCCTGCTTGCCCGGGCGCTGCCCTCCCGGCTCACGCCGCTGGCGGACCGTCCCCGGACGGTGAACTGCCCGGCGCAGGGTCCGCCCGGCCAGGGCTGAGCGGTTTCTTTCGTGCATCCTCTTTCGTTCGCGGGCCCGCGTCCGCTTCCGCCCCCCGGTGTGTCCTCTGGGAACCCGGCGGGCAGGCCGCTCCCACGACACAAACCTTCCAGCACGCGGTGCGCCCTTCGCGGCCGCGCGAGACCTTCCTCCATGTCTTCATCCCCTTCCCCCGAGCCCACCTCACCCCCGTCGCAGCAGCCCCAGCAGGGCGGCTCCACCCACGATCAGTGGCAGGGCGCGCGCCTGTTGTGGAGCGGACTGCTGTGTGTGCTCATCATCGCCGGGGCCATTGCCCTCGAGCGATGCAGCTGATTCCGCCCTAACTTCCTGTGGATCCGGCCCCGCGCAGCACGGGCGGGGCCGCTCATCGCGAGCCCATCACCTCCAGAGGCGCCCCCATGCACGACGCCCACGCGTTCCTCCAAGCCCTCGCCACCGTCCTTTGTGTCGCGGCGGTCACCACGGTCCTCTTCCAGCGCCTGCGCCAGCCGGTGGTGCTGGGCTACATCCTCGCGGGCTTCATCATCGGACCGCACGTCCCCATTCCGCTGGTGGCGGACCCGGGCATCGTGCAGACGCTGTCGGAGATGGGCGTCATCCTGCTGATGTTCTCCCTGGGGCTGGAGTTCAGCCTGCGCAAGCTGTTCCAGGTGGGGCCCACCGCGGGGCTCACCGCCGTCATCCAGTGCAGCGTGATGGTGTGGCTGGGCTTCATCACCGGCCGCGCCTTCGGCTGGACGATGCTGGAGAGCCTGTTCACCGGCTGCTGCATCGCCATCTCCAGCACCACCATCATCGCCAAGGCCTTCGACGAGCAGAACATCCGGGGCGCGCTGCGCGGCATCGTGGTGGGCATCCTCATCGTGGAGGACCTCATCGGCATCCTGCTGATGGCCATGCTCACCGCGGTGTCCAGCGGGACCGGCATGTCCGCCGTGGACCTGGCGTTCACCGTGGGCCGGCTGGCTGCGTTCCTCGTGGGTCTGGTCGGCATTGGCCTGTTCGTCGTGCCCCGGTTGATGCGCTACATCACGAACCTCCAGCGGCCGGAGACGACGCTCGTCACCAGCGTGGGCATCTGCTTCGCGGGCGCGCTGCTGGCGCAGACGTTCGGCTACTCGGTGGCGCTGGGCGCGTTCCTGGCGGGCTCGCTGGTGGCGGAGTCCGGCGAGGGCAAGGAGGTTGAACACCTGGTGCAGCCGGTGCGCGACCTGTTCGGCGCGGTGTTCTTCGTGTCGGTGGGCATGCTCATCGACCCGGCGCTCATCCGCGAGCACTGGGCGGCCATCGCGGTGCTCACCGGTGTGGTCGTCGTGGGGAAGATCCTCAGCGTGTCGCTGGGTGCGTTCTTCACGGGCAACGGTACGCGCACGTCCGTGCAGGCGGGCCTGAGCCTGTCCCAGATTGGCGAGTTCTCCTTCATCATCGCGGGCCTGGGCCTGTCCCTGAAGGCCACGGGCACGTTCCTCTACCCGGTGGCGGTGGCCGTGTCCGCCATCACCACGCTGACCACGCCGTGGCTCATCCGCGCGTCCGGTCCCATCGCCAACTGGGTGGACCGCAAGCTGCCGGCGCCACTGCAGACATTCGCGTCGCTGTACGGAAGCTGGGTGGAGAACCTGCGCACGTCGCCGCGCCAGAAGACGGTGGGCGCGCGCGTGCGGCGCATGGCACTCCTGATGCTCCTGGACGCGGCGTTCATCACCATCATCGTCATTGGCACGTCGGTGCTGCTGCCCCAGGTGACGGAGTTCATCGACGAGCGCATGGGCTGGGGCAAGACGATGACGCCGTGGATCGTCATCGGCCTGTCCACGGCGCTGGCCCTGCCCTTCTGCGTGGGCATCGTGCGGATGGGGCGGCGGCTGGGCGTGGTGCTGGCGGAGGGCGCGCTACCGGCGGCAGCCAACGGCAGGGTGGACCTGGCGGCGGCGCCTCGGCGGGTGCTGGTGGTGGCGCTCCAGTTGGCCAGCGTCTTCATGGTGGGCGTGCCGGTGCTGGCCATCACCCAGCCGTTCATTCCCGGCGTGCCGGGCGCGGTGGTGCTGCTGGTGTCCCTGGGCGTGATGGGCTTCGCCTTCTGGAAGAGCGCCACGAACCTGCAGGGACACATGCGCGCGGGCGCGCAGGTCATCGTGGAGGCGCTCGCGGCCCAGTCCCACGCCAAGGGCGACGAGGACGAGCCGTCAAAAGACGTGCTGCACGGCGTGCGTCAGATGCTGCCCGGCATTGGCGAACCGGAGTCGGTGGCGCTCGGCGAGTCCAGCGCGGCGGTGGGCCGGACCCTGGCGGAGCTCAACCTGCGCGGCATGACGGGGGCCACGGTGCTGGCCATCCGGCGGGGCGAAGCAGGCGTACTCGTGCCCACCGCGCAGGAGGTGCTGCGCGCGGGTGACATCCTCGCGCTCGCGGGGACTCATGAGGCCATCGACGCGGCGAAGGGCGTTCTCGGCTGAGGCAGGGCACCGGATGCAATGGGGGAGGCGGCCGTCCGTAGCAAGGGCATGCCGCTCCCCTTCCGCGTTCCGGAGGTTCCCGCCATGCGCCGCCCGTTCCTGCCCACCCTGTTGCTCGCCTGCTCGCTGGCCTTGCCTGCCCTGGCGGCGGAGCCGGCGAAGAAGCCGGCCAAGGCTCCCGCCAAGACCATCTGCGTCAACGTCAAGGATGGGAGCAAGGCGGTCCAGGGGACGAACCTGGTCATCGAGCCCGGGGAGAAGATCAAGGACGCGGTCGCCGTGGATGGCGACGTCATCGTGAAGAAGGGCGCGGTGGTGGACAACGACGTGGCCGCCATCCGGGGCCGCGTCATCCTGGAGCCCGGTGCGAAGGTGAAGGGCGACGTGGTGTCCATCGGCGGCGAGGTGCGGGTGCCCGCGGGCGCGCACGTCGACGGGAACGCGACGGCGCTGGGCGGCAAGCTCGTCCTGGACAAGAAGGAGGACGTGGGCGGTGAGCAGAACTCCTTGTCCCTGGTCTTCAACGGCGACGACCTGGTGAAGGAGTTCATCGGCAAGGCGCTCGACGAGGATGCCGGCAAGTGCCACATCCTCGACGACGATGACGAGGACGGCGACAAGGACGTCTGAGCCGACCTCCACCGTGTCAGGCGGCCCCCGTCACTTCCATTCTGGCGGGGGCTTTCGCGTGGCGCGGCGGCGCGAGCGGGGTTGCAGATGTACTTCGTCGCCCCGGCAGACGCGCACCCGCAGGAAGCGCTGGAGCTGATCCAGGGCCAGGTCGTGGTCCTTGTCGCTCTCCGCGCAGCAGCAGTCGCTGAGCACGGTGATCTTGTACTCGTGCATGTGCGCGTCGTGGGCGCTGAAGAAGACGCACAGGTTGGTGGCGATGCCCGCGAGCAGCAGCTTCTTCGTGCCCAGGTGCTCCAGCAGGGGCACCAGCGACGTGGCGAAGAAGGCCGAGTGCTTGGGCTTGAGGATGAAGTAATCGTCCGGCCGGGGCTTGAGCGCGCGGGCGACCCGCTGGCCCCGGCTGTCCTTCCGGGTGCAGTGTTTGTAGACGTCCGTGAAGCTGCTGCGCCACAGGTCGAAGTTGTCGTTGACGTAGATGACCGGGACGCCCGCCTTGCGCATCCGCTCCGCGAAGGGGCTCAGGCGCTCCACCATGCGCAGCGCCCAGGGCAGGACGTTCTCCCCGCCGGGGAACTCCAGGTCGTTGATGACGTCGATGATGAGCAGCGCGGTGTCATGCCGCCGCTCATGCGGCGTGCGCGTCTGCTTCCGGACCGCCTGGCGCGGCTTCGCCACGTCCACCTCCCCGTGGCGAAACGCTAATCATCCTGTCGCCGATCGCCCAGGTGCCGCGCGCGGCGGGTTACCGCCGGGACCGGCGGGGCCTCCTCACGAGCCCGGCGAGCAGCCACCAGGCCAGGACGCCTGGGAGCGCGCTGGCGCCGGCACTGCACCCGCCGGATTCATCCTCCATGTGCACGGGCACCGTGCCGCCGTCCTTCGCGGAGCCAGCGTCAACGACCGCCCCGGCGTCCACCTGGGTTCCCGCGTCTTCGCTTGTCCCGGCATCCTCGACGGTGCCCGCGTCTTCGCTTGTCCCGGCATCCTCGAGGGTTCCCGCGTCTTCGCTTGTCCCGGCATCCTCGACGGTGCCCGCGTCCACTTCCGCGCCGCCGTCGACGCCACCGTCATTGACTGGCTCCTCCGGAACCTCGTCCTCCTCCGTGCGGGCATGGACGGTGACCATGGGGAAGTCCTGCGTCGGCGTGAACGTGAAGGTCGCGTGCTCGACGTCCGCATCCGCGTCCTGCGCCGCGCCCAGCGTCACGAATTGAGGGACGCTCCAGTTCTCACGCGTGAAGCGAAGCGACTCGCCCTCCACCACGGAGAGGTCACCGTCGGCCCCTTGCACCGCCACCTTGACCCAGACATCCACCGCGGGGGGCATGGCGAGGGAGACCATGACCGTCTGGGTTTCGCCCTCCGGGATGACGAGGTCCGATGACGACACAACCAGGGCCTGGCCTCCCGGCACCGGCGTGACCCGGTTGATTCCGCCGTAATAGCTCAGCACATACAACGCCCCATCCGGCCCCACGTTCACGTCGACGAAGCCGCCGCCCGTCTCATAATTCATGATGATGTCTTCCGTGGCCACGGAGCCGTCCGCCGCGAACCGGATTCGATGAAGCATTCCGCGGAAGTCCGTGAACAGGTAGTTGCCGGAGTAGCTCGAGGGGAAGAGCGACCCTGTATAGAACATGCCTCCCATGACGAACTCGCCATCGACCCAGCGCTTGAGCTGACCGCCGCCGCTCACCGCATCCGGCTCCGGTTGATCCACGGTGAACGACTGCGGGGAGGGATGCCCTGTGACATAGAAGTCACCGTTGAAGCTGGGGTCCTCCACGTCCTGGATCTGGACCCGCGTCCCCTTGTGATACCAGGCGGAGGAAATGTCGTAATACTGGAGCGTGAAGGTGGCGACGCCGTTCTGCCGCACCGCGCCTGTCGGCGTGAACGGACCGAATTCCGTATTGGCGATGTAAGAGAATACGGGCGAGAGATAGCCTGCGGGCCGGTCGTAGTTGTAGTGGGGCCACCCGCCATGGTCGCCCGGTCCCACGCTGAAGACTTGAATGGTGTCCGGGCTCGAGGCATTGGCCCACAGGCGTCCGGTCCCCGGCTGGAAGACAAGGCCATAGAGGTTGCAGAAGCCCCGCGCCCAGATGCTGTCCACGTTGGGGCCTGGCCCATCATGGAAGGGATTGTCGGAGGGCACGGTGCCATCCGGGCGCACGCGGTGGATCTTCCCTGCCGCGCTCGTCAAGTCATCTTCACCCTTGCTTCCGTGGAGATTCCCCACCCCGAAATACAGCATGCCATCCGGACCGAAGGTCATCCCGCCGCCGTCGAAGTCGAGCACTCCCGCCTGAAGTCCGTCCACGATGACGGTGCGATTCACGCCGACGCCACCGACGTCGGTGTACCGGAAGATCTGCAACGTGAAGCCCGGCATCGCCGCGAAGAAATAGACGTAGTGGTTGTTCGCGAAGTCCGGATCGAAGGCCATGCCCAGGAGGCCTTGTTGCTCGTGCCCCTGAGTGAACGACTCGGAGATGAAAGGGGTGGGCTGCAACACCCCGTTCATCACGACGAGGACCTTTCCCCGCATCGTCGTCACGAACAGCCGGCCAGAGCCGTCTGGGACCCATCCCATCCGGGTGGCGTCGCCGGCCACCGACCCGAAGTCTACCCAGTCGTTCTGGATCTCCAGGTCACGGGCGGTCTCGGCTGGCTGGGAATAGACGGGGAAGGCAGTCAGCAATGCCAGGGTAAGCCAGGCGGCAATGGATCGCATATCGAGCACGCTAGCGTGCCTTCCCATCTGTCTGTCAGTCTTTTCAGCTCCGCCGGTCGCGGCGGGGCCTCCACACGAGTCCCGCGAGCAGCCACCAGGCCAGGACGCCCGGAAGCGCGGTGGCGCCAGCGCTGCACCCGCCGGAATCATCCTCCTTGGGGCCCGTTACCGTGCCGCCGTCCTGCTGGGTGCCCGCGTCCGCGACGGAGCCACCGTCCGTTCCGGTCCCCGCATCCGTATTGGCCCCGGCATCCGTCTGGGCGCCAGCATCCACGACGCTGCCCGCATCGGTGCCGGCGTCGGGGATTCCTGACGCTCGGACCTGGAGCTGGAACGTCTGGACTGCATCCGGAAGCTGTCCATTGCTGGCGCGCACGGAGACGGTCACGGTCGCTTCGCTCGTCGGCGTCCAGGACAGACGCCCGCTGACAGGATCCAGCGTCATGCCTTGCGGCCCCTGCACCAGTGTCAGCAGCGGCTCGGGCTTCCCGAACGCCGTGACCGTGTACGCATAGGGCTTCCCCACGGTCGCCTGCGTCACGGGCGCGGAGGTGATGGTCGGCACCCCAGCCACGTCCCTGGCGATGACGGTGACCACCCGCGAGATGAGTCCCGGAGAGGACACCGTCAACAAGGCCACGTCGTCCTCGCTGTCCGTGTCACGCGCGGTCGCCACCGTGACGGTCTTCGCCGCGGTTCCGTCCTCGGGCGTGAAGGTCAGGGAGGCGCCGCCGGTGACGGTCACGTCCGCGCTCCCCGAAGTGCGGGCCACTGTGACCGTCACGGGAGACGTCGGTACATAGGTCAGGCCGACGGTGAAGGTGCCGCCCATTCCCTCATCCAGATCGAATGACGTGGTGGAGAGCTTGAGCGCCTGGACTTCATCCTCCTCGGTGCGCACGTGGATCTCCACGCCGGGAACGCCAGCCGGAAAGCCCTGGTCCAGGGTGACGAAGAACGTGGCGTGGTCGACCTCCGAGTCCGCGTCATGGGCCGCGCTGAGGGTGACGAACTGCGGGACGCTCCAGTTGGTCGCGTCGAACAGCATTGGCTGTCCGGCGGTCACCCGGATGTCCGAGTCCTCTTCACGCCTCACGAGGGCCACATACGTCGGGGTCGTGGGCGGCATGGCCAGGGAGACCATGAGGGTCTTCGACCCTCCTTCGGGGACAACCAGGTCCTGAGTGGAGACGATCACGCCCTGGCCTACAGGCAGCGGCGTGACCCGGAAGATCGTGCCGTAGAAGGATGAGACATACAGCGCGCCATCCGGCCCCACCGCGACGTCGGTGAAGTTCGTCTCGTGGACGTAGTTCACCACGAGCTCCACCTTTTTCACGGAGCCATCCGCTCCCAGGTCCACCCGGTGGAGGTACCCACCGAAGTCGGCGAAGAAGTAGTCGCCCTGGTAGTCGGAGGGAAAGCGTGAGCCTGCGTAGAACACGCCACCGACCACGGCATCGCCCATCGGGTCTGTCTGCAGGCCACCGCCACCGCTCACCGCATCCGGACCGGCCTGCTCCACCGTGAACGACAGGGGCGTCGGAAAGCCAGTGATGTAGCCGACTCCATTGAAGCTGGGGTCCGCCACATCCCGCAGATGAACCTTCTTGCCCTTGCGCAGAGAGGAGACCGGATAGGTGCCCTCCACGGTGAAGGTCGCGACCCCGCCCTTGCGCACGGCACCTGTCGACGTGAAGGAGTACACGTCCCACAGCCCTGGCGTATAGGCGACGAGTGGCGACAGGAATCCCTGGGGCTGGTTGTTCTCATACTGCCACCAGCCCGCATGCTCGCCCGGTCCCACGCTGAAGATCTGCTCGGCTGCCGCCCCAGCGACGTTGGCCCAGAGCTTCCCGGTTCCAGGCTGGAAGCGGATCCGGAAGGGATTGCGGAAGCCTCGGGCCCAGACGAGATCGTTGTTCGGTCCCCAGTCATCGTAGAAGGGGTTGTCCGTGGGAACGGTCCCGTCCTTGCGGACGCGGAGGATCTTCGACGACATCAGGGACAGGTCGTCATTGCCCCCTGCGTAGATGTCTCCATCCCCTACTCCAAAATACAGGAACCCATCCGGGCCGAAGGCCAGACCTCCGCCATTGTGGCTCTTGTTTTGCGGGATGTTGTCCACGATGACGGTCCGGTTGACACCCACACCGCCAGCCTCCGTGAACCGCAGAATCTGCGCCATGTAGCGGGTGACACCCCCTACGTCGATGTTCGGCTGACTGGCGAAGACGTAGACGTAGCGGTTGGTCGCGAAGTCCGGATCGAAGGCAAGGCTTTGCAGGCCCTGCTCTCCATCCGTTGCCACCAGCTCATTGATGAATGGCGTAGGCTGGAGCGCGCCGTTCTGGATGATCCGGACCTTCCCCCCCTTGATCACCACGAACAGGCGGTTGGAACCGTCCGGAGCCCAGGCCAGTCCGGACGCATTCTCAATCTCCTGCGTCTCGATGAACTTCGCGACTTCGACGCCATAGGCGCCACTGGGGGTAGGAATATAGACCTGGGCTTGGGCGGTGAAGGCCGCAAGGCACGCAAGAAGCACCAAGGAATGGACTGAACGCATGGCAGACACGCTACCATCCCTTCCTCAGGGTCTGGGCTTCACGCCCCAGATGCCCACCTTGCCGTCGTCCATGCCCCAGCTCACGAAGCGTCCGTCGGGGGAGAAGTTCGCGGTGCTGCCCTGCATGTCATCCAGGTCCGAATAGGCGAAGACGCGCCGGCCCTCCTGGACGTCGATGACCACGAACGCGCTCGTGTCCGCGCTGGCGGCCAGCAATGAACCCTCGGGGCTGAACTCGACCTGCAGCGCACCGGATGCCGGGGCCTCGATGCTCCGAACGGTTTCCAGTCCCGGGAGGCCCAGGAACAGCAACTCGCCACCGGAATTGGCGGCGACCAGGCCTTCTCCGGAGGGAGTGAATGCCACGTTCCAGATCAGCTGGGCGTCGAGCGTACGTGACCCCACGGGCTTGCCGGTCCTCGCATCCCAAAGGCGTACGGAAGCTCGTGTCGCGGCACCTGCCTGCGCCTCGGCGGCTCCCACGGCCGCGAACCGGCCATCCGCCGACAGCGCGCAGCCGTAGAGAAACGCGGGGTCCTCCAGCCGCCACACGAGCCAACTGCGCTCCAGGTCCCAGAGCAGGACACGTCCCTGCGAGGACGCGAGCAGCAGGCGCGTTCCGTCCGAGGACAGACACGCATTGTTGACGGACCCACCCGTCTCCACCGAGGACAGCAGCGTGCCGTCGGTGACGGACCAGATCTGGAGGGTGCCGCGCACCGTCACGGACAGGAGGCGCTGTGAGCCGGGAAGGAACCATGCGGCCACACAACGGGATACAGAGTGAGCAAAGAGCGGAGTTGCCCCTTCCGAATGCAGGTCCCACCAGCGCAGCGGTGTCCCGCCCTGCTTCTGGACGGACAGCAGGTAGCGCGACGACGCATCCCACCCCAGCCGCTGCCACCGCGAGTACGGAGACAGCTCCGGCCCCCCCAGCGTCCGCAGCAGGGACAAGTGTCTCGCGGTAGCAGGGGTCAGCATCAAGACGCGGCTCCCACCGGTTCCAGCAACCCGGCCCGTTGCAACTGGGCCCGCACCTCTTCCGCGAGCGCGACATGATCCGACCTGGCCAGCGTGAATCGTTCTGGGGTCAGGATGACGAGGGTGCCCTGGTTCTCCACGAACTCGACTCGCACGGGCCCTGGAAGCGGCGGCACTGGACCGCGGTCCCGGGAGAAGTACGTCATCCATCCGATGAACGTGCCTGCGTCGCCTGACTCAGACACGGCGTCCCGGTGCTCGTCGGAAATGACGACACCCCATTGCGGATCCCAAGCCAGCACCATCGCCTTCAGCACCTGGGACGCTCTGTGCTCGGAAATGAGCCCTCGTGCGGCTGGAGTCCAAACGCAGAGGTCCACCGCATCCGGCACTGGAGACCCGCAGGAGAAGTTGACGACACTGCTGTCGTCCGGACTCCCGTTCCATGCGGCGAAGGAGAGCTCGCCTTCGCCTATCTGGTACTTCGTCTTCGTGAACAACTGCTGAAGCGAAAGAGCATCGGTGCTGACCCGGCTGTTGAGCGCGGACTCCCGGGAACGGGCCTGCTCGTACCAGGTCGCGAGGCTCGGGTCCGTGGAAGCCAATCGCTGGAACAGGGCCTCGGCCCGCCGAGCATAGGCCTCCAGCGGCTCGGGCCTTCCGGGCCAGTACACCCCTGCGTAGTAGGTTTCAGTCATCAGCCGTGAAGACGTTCAGCGCGGAGGAGTGAAGTGGACGGGAATCCGCCCCAGACCGTTTCTCTTGAAGAGCGCTCGTACGTAGTCCGCGACCTTGCGCTCCGCGAAGTGCCATTCCAGGGGAACTCCACGGGCAACCCGCTGCTGCCGCTTGGCTTGCCGGACCATGTCCGTGAATCCCTCGAACCATCCGCCCTGCTCTACGGCCAGTTCGAGGAACTTCTCATAGCCCGGCCCTTTGGCCTCCAGCAACACGCCGTTGGTGAACCCATCGAACTTGACGCCGTCGACGTCGTAGACCTGTCCCTCCAGGGCGTTGGTGATCTGGGACTGATACTTCCGCGCCGCATCCTCCATGTGCTCGGTCGCGGGCCGCCACTTCCCCGGTCCACCGGAAGAAGACGCTCCGCCGCCAGGGGCGTTTGACTTCAACAGGATGACGGCCGCCCCGGAAGCCCCACTCAAAACTGTCGTCGCACGCCCTACGGGGACTGAGACGAGCTCCAGCACCAGCGCTCCCTCTGCGGACAGCGAAAGCATTGGCGCGGAGGCCTCGGCTCCCACGGCCAGCCCCTTCAGCGAGCGAGTCGTGGCAGAGGCGGTTCCCCACAGTGCGACGACGTTCGTCGTCAGCCGTGCGGTCTCGCGGATCTGCTCGCCGCGCGTCATGTGCTGGAAGCGATCCCAATATGCGGGCGAGTTCGCGATGAGGGCCACGATTCCCGCAGGCAGGTGTCGCAGCCCAGCGATGCTTTCCGTGGGGCGTGACACCCGGCACAGCCACTGCAGAACAGGGCCGCGAGTATCGCTATGACCGCCAGGCGCATGGGCCCACTCTAGACCGCCGGTACAATGGTGGGCCCTGGTGACTCGCGCCTCACGCTGCGTCAAGCCAAGCCGCGCGCTGGGGGGCTTGAGCCGGAGCGATCCGGCGGCCTAAGACGCGTCCTCCCCGTCCAGGGGACCCTTTTCGAGGAACTTCATGTTCAAGAAGATTGCCATTGGCGTTGTCGCCGTGCTCGCGCTGCTCGCCGGCTTCATTACCACCCGCCCCGATTCCTACACCGTCACGCGCACCGCCACGGTGCCGGGTACGCCCGACGTCGCATTCGGTCTGGTCAATGACTTCCACCAGTGGAACCAGTGGTCTCCCTGGGACAACCTCGACCCGAACATGAAGAAGACCTTTGGCGGCGCGGAGTCGGGCGTTGGCGCCACCTATGGGTGGGTGGGCAACAACGACGTGGGTGAGGGCCGCATGACCATCCTGGAGGCCACCGCCAACGCGGCCGTCCGTATCAAGCTGGAGTTCATCAAGCCCTTCGAAGACAGCAGCATCACCACCTTCACGTTCAAGCCCGCCGACGACGGCACCACTGTCACCTGGGCCATGGCCGGTAACCACAACTTCATGAGCAAGGCGATGTGCCTCGTCATGGACATGGACCAGATGATCGGCAAGGACTTCGAGAAGGGCCTCGCCAGCATGAAGACCTCTGCCCAGACCGAGGCCACCAAGCGCGCGGAGGCCGAAGCCGCCCGCAAGGTCGCCGAGGCCAAGGCCGCCGAGGAGGCCGCCGCCGCTGCCAAGGCCGCCGCTCCCGCGGAAGGCGCGCCCGCCGTCGCCGCGCCGACCCCGTAGTTCCGGCCTGAGAAATGCGCGGCAGAAGGCAGACCTCCTGTTCCGCGCGACGGCCGCGTTCCACCACCCGACGCTCGTGACGCAGTCCGCCCACGAAGATCTGGAACCCCAGCTCCGGGCGATCGTCAAAGTGCTGCTTCGCGGAATGACATCAAACTGAAGAGGGGCGGCCATCACTCCGGCCGCCCCTCCTCTCTCTCAAGCCATCACCCTACTTCGTGAAGGTGATGGGCCCCGAGGACAGCGTGGTGTTGTTCGCGCCGTCCACCGCGCGCACGCGCCACGTGTGCGAGCCCGTGGACAGACCGTTCAGCGTCGTCTGCTCCGTGCCCACGCCGTACACCTCGAACTCCCACAGCGAGTAGCCGTACGCCGTCGCGCGCTGCACGCCGCGCATGCGCACGAAGCGGCCCACGCCAGCCACCGTCCAGTCGTCGATGCCGCCGTCGCCGGTGTCCACCGTCCGCAGCGCCGTCCAGTTGGTGGAGCCGTCCAGCGACGACTCCAGCACGTAGCGGCGGCCGTACGCGGCCTCCCAGTTCAGCACGATGCGCTTGAGCGAGTAGATGGCCCCCAGGTCGATGGTGATGGACTCCGTGTCACCCGTGGTCGCCGTGCCCACGCTGGACCAGCGCGTCGCCAGGCTTCCGTCCACCGCGTCGTTCGCGCTGCCGAACTCCACGGACGTGGCGTAGGCATTCTTCCCCCGCGCCAGGTTCGTGCCCGCCGGCACCGGCGTGCTGCGCAGGATGGAGGGGCCGCGGTCCGTGCCGTCCACGATGAGGACGTACTCCGCCACGCCCGCGCCCACGTCCGTCGTCTGCTCCCAGATGAAGCGCGTGGACGTGCCCGGCACCGACTGCCCGGCCGACGGCGACAGCGCCGCGAAGGCCGCGGGCGGCGTCGTGTCGTTCAGCGTGAAGGTGAACGTCGGGGACTGCGTGACGCCGTTCGCCCAGTTGAACGCCTTCACGAACCAGGTGTGCACCCCGTTCGCCAGCTTCAGCCCATCCAGCGCCGCCGACGGCGTCTTGGTGATGGCCACCGGCATCGCGCCGCCGTCCAGGTACACCTCGTAACGCTGGATGCCCGTCTGAGGGTCGCTGCTGGCCGCCCAGGTGAACGCCGGACGCGTGCCGGTGATGACCAGGTTGTTTGACGGCGTCAGCAGGTTGAACGCCACCGGAGGCGTCGCGTCCGTCAGGCCGAAGCCCTGGATGCCCGCGCCGTACTGGTACAGCGGGTTGCCGTACGTGGGTGGCACCGGCTGGCCCGCCGCGATCTTCTGGCGGATGGCCGTGCGCTCCGCGTCCGTCGCGCCCAGGTCGAACGGCAGGTCCCACTTCTCCAACTGGTTGTTCTCCACGTCCGTGCCGATCTGGTTCATGCCGCGCGGCAGCTGCCAGGGCGTCTTGCCCCGAGGCAGCACGTCACCGAACAGCACGTCCGCCACCGCGTAGCCGCCCATGTCGCCCGGGCGGTACGCCAGCATCAGCGCGTTGGAGAGGGGCACCACGTTCGTCAGCACGTACGGACGCGGGCTGATCAACACCACCGTCGTGGGGATGCCCCGCGACTTGAAGCTGTTGATGATGCCGTACTGGTCGCCCCACTTCGCGTCGTGGGCAGGGCCAATCGGGTCGCCCGGCAGGTACGGCTTCTCCTTGTCCCACTCCGTGCCGTGGGTGAAGTAGCTCTCGCCCACCACCACGATGGCCGCGTCCGGCGTCACGCCCGCGGGGGCGTTGTCTTTGTAGACCGTGAGCCCCGCGGCCTCCGCGCGCGCCTTCACCGCCGCGTAGATGGTCGGGTCGCCGAACTCGTTGCCGTGGAAGTCCGAACGCCAGGTCACCATGCAGGACATGTCGTCCGCGCGCGGGCCCGCGATGACCAGCTTGCCGCCCGCCGGCAGGCGGATGGGCAGCGCGCCATCGTTCTTGAGCAGCGTCATGGCCTCCTGGGACGCGCGGCGCACCGCCGCCTTGCTGTCCGCGGTGTGCCACTGGGACGTGCCGGCCGGGCCCTGCTTGTACGGATCCTCGAAGATGCCCAGGCGGAACTTCAGGTCCAGGATGCGGCGCACGGAGTCGTTGATGCGCGCGACGGGGACTTCGTTCTCGAAGTTGGCCATGGCCTGCGGCGTCGCGCCGCCCATCACGTCCGAGCCCGCCGTGGCGGAGCGCACCCACGAACCCGACGGCAGCCAGTCCGAGCAGATGACGCCGTCGTACTTCAGCTGGTTGCGCAGGTAGTTGAGGATGCCCGGGTTGTCACCCGCCCCGTAGCCCTCCGGCCCCAGCAGCCAGCTGCCCGCGTAGCCCGGCATGATGCCGCTGGTGCCCGCCTCGATGGCCGCGTGCCACGGACGCATGTGGTAGTGGATGGTGGTGCCGTCGTAGGTGATGCCCGCCTCACCGCCAGCGCCCTGCCCCGGCCAGTGCTTCGTCGTCACCCAGATGGAGCTCGGGTTCACCTCCGGACCGCCCTGGAGGCCCGCGATGAGCGCGCGGGTGATGCCCGCCGCCAGGTCCGCGTCCTCGCCGTTGCCTTCCTGCGTGCGCGGATACAGGACCTTGGTGTTCACCTCCGCCAGCGGAGACAGCGTGCCGCGGCTGCCAATGGCCAGCTGCTCGCGGCGCTGGATGTCACCCATCTCGTAGATGGTGTCCAGGTCGCGCGTGGCCGCCAGCGCCGGCTGCGTGGGCCAGCTCGTCTTGTAGCCGTGGATGGTGTCACCCGCGTCGATGTGCGGGATGCCCAGACGCGTGGCCGCGGACGCCTTCTGGAACATGGGGATGTCCGTGGGCGACAGGGGCCCCATCTGGAAGCCGGCTTCCGGGTACGTCTTGGCGTCGTAGAACATCTGCAGCGCCTTCTCGCGCAGCGTCATGCGGCCCAGCAGGTCGTTCACGCGCACGGAGATGGGGTTGTGCCAGTCCTCGTACGGCTCAATCGTCCCGTTCTTGTTCAGGTCGCGCACGCCGTTGATGAGGTTGACGCCGTCCGCCTGAGTCTCCACCACCGGCAGGTACACGCTGAAGGTGCCGATGTCCGAGCGCGACGTGCTGCCACCCGACAGCGTGGCCACCACGTACCACTTGTACGTCCACCGGTCCGGCAGGTCCTCCGTGAAGGTGAAGGACGTGCCCGTCTGCGACGCCACCTGCGTGTAGCGGTCCAACAGGTTGCCCGCCGCCATCCAGTCGTAGTCGTTGCGCGTGAGGTTGACGTAGACCTTGTAGTTCGTCGCGCCCGTCACCGTGGCCCACGACAGCGTGGGACGGCGGGTCGCGGTGACCATCGCGTTGTTGCCCGGCGCGGCCAGGCGGAACGCACCGGCAACAGCCAGCGGCGCGGGCGCCACGTACGGGTCCGGGATGATGGTGGGGTCGCGGGGATCCGTGGGGCCATTGCCCGTGGAGAAGATCTCCACGTTCCAGTCGGCGCCCTGCACCGCCAGCGCCGTGACGGACTGCGCGCGCTGCTGCACGCCGTTGTAGTCCACCACCGCCAGGCGGATGTCCGTGTTGGGCTGCGTGGGGGAGAACTGGTTCTTCGACAGCGTCACCGTCGTGTTGGGCGGGAACGTGAGCTGGTAGGTGAAGGGCCCGGGCGGGTTGCGCACGGACGGCGTGGTGTTGCCCTCCTCCGGCACCGGCGTCACCGACAGCGGCGCGGGCGACACGTTGATCTTCGCGTACGCCAGCTCCGGGAAGTTCAGCTTGATGGTCTGGTTGGTGGTCTGAGTGGGCGGCGGCGTGGTGCCCCCGTTCTGGTAGACCTCGAAGGACCACAGCGAGTAGCCGTAGCCCGTGCCGCGCTCCGTGCCGCGCATGCGGATGTAGCGGTACGTGCCCGACACGGGAATCTCCCGGCGGCCGATGGCGCCGTTGGTCACCGTGTTGAGCGTCGTCCAGCTGGTGTCGTTGTTGGAGCCGTCAATCGTGTACGTCTTGCCGTACGCGCCCTCCCAGTCCAGCACCACCTTGCCCACCACCTGGGACGACCCCAGGTCCACGCGGATCCACTGCGGATCCACGCCCTGCGCGGAGGCCCAACGGGTGTTGATGTCGTTGTCGAACGCGAAGCCCGGCTGGAGCCCCGCGGCGTCCGCCTCCACGCTGGACGCGGTGGCCGGACGGTTGCGCGCCAGGTCCGTGTTGGTGGGAGGCGGCGTGCCGCCCGTCTCATAGACGGCGAACTCCCACAGCGAATAGCCATACGCGGGCAGCGCGCGGGTGACGCCCTGCATGCGGACGTAGCGGCCGGTGGTGCCAGCCGGCAGGGACAGGTCGTCCGTCGCGCCGTCGCCGGTGTTCACCGTCAGCGCGTCGGTGAAGGTGGTGTTGTTGGTGGAGACCTGGATTTTGTAGACCGTGGCGTAGGCCGGCTCCCAGGTGAGCACCACGCGCGAAATGGTGCGCGTCTGGCCCAGGTCCACGGTGATCCATTCGTTCGCCGTGAAGCCGCTGGCCCAGCGGGTGCCACCGTCGCCGTCCACCGCGTACTGGCCCAGGAATGGAGCCTCCGCGGAAGAGGTATAGGTGGTCTTGTTCAACGCGACGTTCGTCTGCGCGCGGGCGTCGGACGCGCCCAGGAGGGACACCACCATGAGCACCGCCGCGAAGGCCTGTAATAACCAGACGCGCGGTGCTTCACGGAGACATGGGCTTGCGCCCCTGCTTGACAATTGCGGCAAGGATTCAGACATTGGGGGACGACTCCTTGGGTAGGAACACCGTGACGCGCGTTCGCACGCACCGCCAGGACGCGCGGCGGACGCAAGGGGACTGCCCGGCTGAAACAACTGCAGCCCTGCCCTGGCGACACCGCACGCGGGGGCGTGACGGCGGCGTCAAGACAAGGCTCGGGCGCTCCGGCTGTCACACGGCGACAGCCGGCCCGCCCTTCCTGGCACTGCGTTCCTGCCTAGTCCGCGGTGAAGTACAGGTTGTCGAGCAGGAGGAACTGACCGGTCGTGCCACCCTCGGCTGCGAAGGTGAACGGTGACGACACGTCATTGAGCTTCAGGCCCGCCGCGACGAAGTCCGCGACGGGGATGGCCAGGTGGTGCCACTCACCATCGTTCGCCCAGCCATATTTGGTGACGGCGAGCGGGTTGCCCTTCTCAGCGGTGCCCGTGCCGCTGGTCATGCCGATCTTCACGTTGGCGAAGGCGGCGTCGGACGACTTCATGCTGACGTGGAGCGTCTTCCACGCATCGAAGTTGTGCGTCTGCTTCCAGTGCACACCGAAGCCCATCCACGGCTTGCCGTTCTGCACGATGCGGTCGGCGGACTTGCCCTCGACGTGGTCGGGGTCCGACTCCACGTAGACGGTGTTCTCGTAGAGGTAGAAGTTGGAGTCGATGTTGTCGAGGATGATCTCCTGCGAGCGGCCCGTCTCGTAGAAGATGCCCACCATCAGGCGCGCCTTGCCGGCCTCGTAGGGGAACGGCCCCGGCAGCATGTCCGAGGGCTGCGTCCCGCCGTCGGGGTTCTGGTCGTCCGGCAGCTCCTGGCCTGAGTAGTCCGCCGGGCCCGGATCCGGGCGGCAGGCGGCGAGCAGCAGCAACAGGCCCCACACTGGCTTCTTCATGGCTTCACCGCCCGGTCCGCACCACTGGAGGTCTTCACCATCACCCAGCCGCCAGCCACGGTGCCGCCCAGCTCGACGACGCCCTTGTACGCGGGCGTCACCAGGTCGTAGGCCACCGTGCCGGACGCGTCGTACGTCACCGCGTCCGGGAAGTTGTCGAGCACGGACTGGTAGGCCTTCACCGCCATCTCGCGCGTCTGCGCCAGGCTGCCCTGGTCCGCCAGGCCCCGCTGGTAGATGGCCGCCAGGTTGAGGGCCACGTAGTACTGCGCTTCACCGTACGGCCCGTTCGCGAGCACCGTGGCCCACGAGTAGTAGGCCGCCACGGGGTCCGCCCCGGACTGGATCTGCCACTTCGTCTCCGTGCCCACCCCCGACAGCGCGAAGGGGTTGTTCGGGTCATCCAGCACGGAGGTGTTCGGGTAGATGCCCATCGCCGGGTCGGTGACCGTGAAGGTCATGTCGTCCAGCGACTTGCCGTAGATGATGGTCGGGTCTTCGTAGCAGCCGGACAGCGCGGCCACGGCGGCGGCCAGCAGGAAACCAGTCCTCATGTTGCGTGTTCCCTCAGAGAGAAAGGATGGCATACGCGCCCACCTCGTACTCGCGACCCTTCAGGCCCTCGGTGATGCCCCGATCGTTGAGGCCCTCCGAGTACTCATCCAGCATGCGCACCAGCCCCCGCAGGCCGAAGCGCGTGGACACCGCGCCCAGCACCGGCTTCTTCAAGCCGTAGGACAGGTCCCCGCCCAACTGCACCGGGTAGGTGAGGTTGAAGACGCGGTGGTAGTCGTACGGACCCCAGTCGTTGAAGCGCAGCTGGGCCGCGAGCAGCAGCGTGTCGAAGAGCGCGGAGCCGTCCAGGCCGAAGCGGTGGATCTGCCGGTTGTCCTCGCCAGAAGACTGCTGGCTGCCCACGTACGCAGTGCCGTACAGGCGCAGGCGCTGGGTGGGGTTTCCCACCAGGCGCAGGGACGTCTCCCACTCATCGCGGGCCACTGGCGCGCTGCCGAAGGCGATGGTGCTGCCGTCCGCGAGGATGGCGATGCCCGCGTCGCGCGACGTGGGCTGGTGCCGGTAGACGATGTCCAGGCCCGCGGCGAACGGCGCGTCCTCGCGCATGTCGCGGTCCCACGACCAGAACCAGGTGCCCGGCGTCGGGTCGAAGGTGATGAGCAGCTCGCCGCCCAGCGTCTCGCGGTTGTCCAGCACGCTGAACGAGTCCACCAGCACGCTGCGCGGACGCACGCCCGCGTAGTACATGCCGGTGCCAGGGTCGTACGCGTCCGAGATGGTGGGGTTCGGCCCGATGAGGGGCTTCTGGTACAGGACGTTGGGCGACACCTGGATGGAGCCGAACTGCAACGCCGCGCCCAGCTGACCCGCGTAGTGGTTGCCGCGGCCGCTCTCGCGCAGGCTCCAGCCGGTGATGATGTTGCCCTGCTCCGGCCCGCTGTCCGCGACGAGGCCGCGGAAGGAGGACTGCACCAGCCAGCGCACCGGCCCCATGTCGTAGGTGAGCCGCGCCTTGGCGCCCAGCGTGTCCAGGAACTGCACCTTGTCCTGGAGCACGTCGTAGCCGCTGTTGAGGTAGCTGGGGCCGCCTTCCGGAGCGGCGAGCGTATAGGTGAACGTCTCGCCAATGCGCTGGGGCGCGGAGAGCAGACCGCCCACGTCCAGCACCAGCTTGCCGGTGGCGTACTGGAAGTTGAGCGCCGTCCTGCGCGCGATGCGCTCGCGCACCACGGAGGCCGTGGACGACGACGAGCCCTGCGCCAGGTCTTCCTGGTGCACCAGCGTCACGTTCACCGGGCCCACGTTGTTGCGGTACTTCGCCACCACGGAGGGGTTGGCGCCCCAGTACAGCTCCGGCCCGACGACGACCTTCAGTCCATCCATGGCCTTCTTGCCGCTGAACACCACGCCGAAGGGCGCGTTGCCGTGGTAGATGTCCAGGTTCGGCCCGTAGTTCGCCTCGCGGTAGAGGTTGAAGAAGTCACCCTCCTCGCCCCAGTGGTAGTGGCCGGTGCGGTAGTAGCCTTCCAGCGCGAAGTCCGAGCGGTCGAACTTGAACTCCGCCTGGTACAGGGCGAAGCGCTCCAACGCGGACTGCTCACGCGCCGGGGCGCCAGGGCCCACCGGGATGTCACCCGAGGTCGGCGTGGAGGGCGTGCCACGGTTCTCGTAGAACAGGTTGTTGAGCCGGTTCTGCGCCACGTTGCCCACGACGTTGAACGACGCGCGGCCGTAGACGCCGCTGGCCGGCTGCAACGCCAGGTCGAAGAAGATGGATTCGGTGTGGTCCGCCGAGCTCTGGTTGGGCCGCACCGTCGCGATGCTTCCGCGCGACAGTGAGCTGTCGAGCAGCAGCCGCAGGTTCGACACCCGCACCGCGCCGAGCTCCTCCGTGCGAGCCAGCGCCACCGACGAGGTGTAGCCGCTGGTGAGCGCGGACGGACGGATGCCCGCGAAGTAGTCGCGGATGGAGTCCGGGTTGGTCGTCGTTGCGTACGGGTCCAGGCGGAACACGGCCTGGAGGACGTAGTAGGCGGTGCGCGGCTGGATGCCGCTGATGCCGTTGGAGTCCGGCGGGCCCAGGGCCGCGATGCCGAACCACTCCTCGTTCATGTTGTTCTGGCCGGGAACGAAGTCCGCCGCGTAGCCGCCGTTGGGCCACGTCGCGGTGGTGTCGTGGATGGACAGGTTGGACTCCTGGCCGTGCTTCCACCAGCCGTCCACCCACTGGAACACGAAGCCGCCAATGGCGGTGCCGGACAGGCCCTGGCCGTAGCCCTCCAGGTAGATCTGCTCCCACTGCGTGCGCAGGTACTCCGCCTGCGCCACGTGGTCCTCGCGGCCCGCGCGAGCGTCATAGGCGTCCGCGCCGAACTCGCTGAAGAACACCGGCTTGTCGAGCTTGGCCTTCACCTCCGCGAACAGGTCGCGCGCGGTGGGGCCGCGGTAGACGTTCGTGCCCAGCACGTCCAGGTCCTGGCAGTGCTTGGCGATGAGGTCGATGTACTGGAGGTCGCCGTTGGCGATGGACACAGGGTGGTTCGTGTCCCGCTTCTTCACCGTGCGGGCCGCCTCGCCGTAGAGCGAATAGAGCGACTCCGCGCGGGCGGCGTCCTCGTGGCCCGGCAGGGCTTCGATCTCGAACGACGTCCAGTGCAGGCCGTAGTTGTTCTCGTTGCCCAGCAGCCACATCAGCACGCCGGGCACGTCGCGGTAGAGCTCCACCTTCTCCGCCAACGCGCCGAGGATGGCCTTGCGGTGGTCCGGGTTCGAGTAGTCGATGTTGACGACCATGACCCCGTTCACCGGGTGGCCATAGCGTCCCATCAGCGGGTTGAGCAGCGTGTGGATGCCGTAGTTCCGGTAGATGTACTCGACCCAGACAGGCGGGATGTCGTCGAACTGGCGGATGGCGTTGAACCCCGCGTCGCGGAGCATCCCCATCTCTTTCGCCAGCACCTGCTTGATGAAGTCCTCCGGCTGCGTCCAGAGCGAGTACCGGTAGTTCTCACCGATGGGCGTGTAGCCCCAGTTCACGCCGTGGACGGGGAAGTCCTTCCCGTCCACCTGAAGCTTGAAGCCGCGCTCGTCGTGGATGACACGCGTCACCGTCGTGCGCTTCGCGTCCGAAGACACGACGGCCTGCGGGGCCGGAGCCGCCGGCGAAGCGATGGGAGCGTCCGCGGGCGCCTGCGGCTCGGGCGTCGCCTGTCCCGGCACGGGCGCGGCGGCATCCACGGGACCGGCGGAGGGCGGCTGCGCGGTGGGCGGAGACTGGAGGGGCGAGCCCGCACCGGACACCTGGGCCCAGGCCTGGGTGCCACCGCACAACGCCAGACACGTCGTCAGGAAGAGCCTTTTCAAGCGGCCTGCTCCACGTCCAGGCCGTTCTGGGCCACGACGTCGCGATAGAGATGGGCGCTGTCCTTCGGGATGCGCTGCTGGGTGGCGTAGTCCACCCACACCAGGCCGAAGCGCTTGGTGTACCCGTAGGCCCACTCGAAGTTGTCCAGCAGCGACCACGCGAAGTAACCCGCCAGCTTCACGCCCTGCGCGATGGCGTCACTGCACGCCGCCAGGTGCCCGCGCAGGTACTCCACGCGCTGCACGTCGTGCACGCGGCCGTCCGCGCTGGGGGTGGTGGAGTACGCGCAGCCGTTCTCCGTGATGTAGATGGGGCCCGGCTTGTATTCCTTCTCCAGGTGCACCAGCAGGCGCGTGAGGGAGGCCGGGCACACCTCCCAGTCCATGTCCGTCTTGTCCGGGCGCACGAACACGGTGCGCGGCGCGTTCTGCTCTTCCGGGATGCGGTTGCTGCGCAGGACGGCGCGCGAATAGAAGTTCACGCCCAGGAAGTCGGTGGGCGCGGCGATGGTCTCCAGGTCGCCGGGCTGGATGAAGTCCAGGTTCGGGGACGCGATGCGGCCCGCCTTCACGTGGTCTTCAATCACGTCCTGCGGGTAACCCCGGCCGTAGAGCGGCTCCAGGAACCAGCGGTTGAAGCCGCCGTCGAAGTCGCGCGTGGCGTCCGCGTCCTCCGGGCTGGGCGACGCGGGCTCGCCCGGCGTGAGGTTGAGGGTGATGCCCACCTCCGCGTTCTTCACATTGGCGCGCAGCACCTTCACCGCGTTGCCGTGCGACACCATCAGCGTGTGCGCCGCGGCCAGCATCTTGGACCAGTCCTTGTGGCCCGGTGCGTGCTCGCCGTTGCCGTAGCCCAGGTAGCTGATGCACCAGGGCTCGTTGTGGGTGATCCAGCGATTCACGCGGTCGCCCAGGGCGCGGCTGATGACGTCCGCGTACTCCACGAAGGCGTCACCGGTGGCGCGCGCGGGCCAGCCGCCCTGGTCCTCCAGCACCTGCGGCAAGTCCCAGTGGTAGAGCGTGACGAAGGGCTCGATGCCCGCGCCCAGCAGCGAGTCCACCAAGCGCGAGTAGAAGTCCACGCCCGCCGCGTTCACCCGGCCCCGGCCCTCCGGGAGGATGCGCGGCCACGCGATGGAGAAGCGGTAGGACTTCAGCCCCATCCAGCGCATCAGTTCGATGTCCTCCGGCCAGCGGCGGTAGTGCTCACAGGCCACCGAGCCGTCGGACTTGTCTTGGATCTTCCCCGGGGTGGCGGAGAAGCGGTCCCAGATGGACTCGCCCCGGCCGTCCACTCGGGTGGCGCCCTCAATCTGATACGCGGAGGTGGCCACTCCCCAGAGGAAGTCAGGAGGAAACTGACGCATCGGCGGTAACTCCTTTCGGAACTTCAAGGTGGCAGCGGACGAGGTGATTCGCGGCCGGCAGGACGTCGGGAGGCGTGAGGGTGGAGCAGCGAGGCTCGGACACCGGGCAACGAGGAGCGAAGGGACAGCCCACGAGCGGCGGCGACCCCGTGGCGGGGCGCACCGGCAGCGCGGCCTGGAGGAAGTCGTCCCCATCCGGCACCGCGGACAGCAGCAGCTTCGTGTACGGGTGGCGCGGCTGGCGCAGCACTTCGTCCGCCCTGCCCGCCTCCACCACGGTGCCCGCGTAGAGCACGAGGATGCGGTCGGCCAGGTGGCGCGCGCTCGCCAAGTCGTGGGTGATGAACAGGATGCCGATGCCGCGCTCCTGCGTGAGGCCGCGAAGCAGCTGCAGCACTCCCTTGCGCGTGGACACGTCCAGCATGGACGTGGGCTCATCCGCGATGATGACCTGCGGCTCCACCGCCAGGGCGCGAGCCACCGCCACGCGCTGACGCTGGCCGCCGGACAACTCATGCGGGTAGCGCTTCGCGAAGGCCTCCGCGGGCGTCAGGCCCACGGACTCCAGCAGCGACAGCACCCGCGTGCGCAGGCCGGACTTCGGCACCCGGCCATGGCGCACGAGCGGCCGCTCCAGGTGATAGGCCACCGTGTGCACGGGGTTGAGGGATGCGAACGGATCCTGGAACACCATCTGCACCCGGCCGCGGTAGTCGAGCGACGCCTGCGCGCTGCCGTCCGCCAGCACGTCGCGCCCGGCGAGCCGCAGCTGCCCCGCGTCCGGAATGTCCAGCCGGGCCAGCAGCCGCGCCAGCGTGGACTTGCCGCTGCCGGACTCGCCCACCAGCGCGACGATCTCCCCCGGCTGGAGGGAGAAGGACACGCCCTTGAGGATGGGCTTGCGCTCGCGGGAGAAGAAGCCGCCCGCCAGGAAGCTGCGGGTGAGCCCTTCCGCCTCCAGGAGAGGCGCGCTCATCGGTGACCTCCGGGGATGGCGGCGACGCGCGTGGACGGCCGGGACACGGACAGCTCCGGCGCCTTCTGAACCGGCGGCGGCGCGGCGTCCTTCGCGGACAGGTGCGGGAACGAGGACAGCAGCAGCTGCGTGTACGGGTGGCGGGCCCCGGCGCGCAGGTTGGCGGACGTGTCCACCTCCACCAGCTTGCCGCCCTGGAGCACGCCCACGCGGTCCGACAGCGCGAGCAGCAGCGGCAGGTCATGCGTGATGAAGAGCATGGCGAAGCCCAGCCGCTGCTTGAGCTCCACCATGCGCTGGAGCAGCTCCTTCTGCACCACGACGTCCAGCGCCGTGGTGGGCTCGTCCATGATGACCAGCCGGGGCTCCAGCGCCAGCGCCAGCGCGATGCCCACGCGCTGCCGCATGCCGCCGGAGAGCTGGTGCGGCCACGCCGTCACCAGGTCCGGAGACAGGCCCACCATGCCCAGCAGCTCCCGAGCGCGGGCGTAGGACGTGGCGCGCGACACGCGGCCGTGCGCCGCGAGCGTGTCGTGGAACTGCTCGCCCAGCGTGAGCACCGGGTTGAGCGCGCTCATGGCGCTCTGGAACACCATGGACACCTGGCGCCAGCGGAACGCGCGCAGGGCCGGGCCCTCCAGCGCGGTGACGTCCATGCCGTTGAAGAGGATGCGCCCCTGCGCGACGCGCGCGGAGGAAGGCAGGAGGCCCAGCAGCGCGGAGCCGATGGTGGACTTGCCGCTGCCGGACTCACCCGCCAGGCCGAACACCTCGCCGGGCGCCACGTCGAACGACACCGAGTCCACCACGCGGGAGGCGCCCTTCTCCGTCGCGTAGTCGATGCACACGTCCTGCACGCGCAGGAGCACGCCCGGCACCGGCTTCTCCAGGTGCGCGCGCGGGGCTGTGCTCGCGGGCAGCGCCGCCGGCTTGTGCACGCGCAGCGAGGGGTTGGTCAGCTCGTCGATGGCGGAGCTCAGCAGCGTGAGCGCGAAGCCCACCAGCGCGATGCACATGCCCGTGGGGACGAAGATCCACCAGGAGCGCGTGAGCAGCGCCGCGTCGTTGCCGGCCCAGTAGAGGTTGGTGCCCCACGTCACCACGCTCACGTCGCCCAGGCCCAGGAACTCCAGGCCCACCTGCGCGCCCACGGCATAGAGCGTGTTCCCGATGAACGATGAGCCCACCAGCGACGCCATGTTGGGCAACAGCTCCCGCGACACGATGCGCGAGTGGCTCTCCCCCGTCACCACCGCCGCGGACACGAAGTCGCGCCCGCGCAGGGCCAGCGACTCCGCGCGGAACACGCGAGCGTTCCAGGCCCAGCCCGCCACGGTCAGCACCGCCACCATGCGCAGCGGGCCGGACGGCAGGTATGCGCCCAGCACGATGGCCAGCGGCATGCCGGGAATGACGAGGAACACGTTGGTGGTGAGCGACAGCACGTCGTCCACGCGGCGGCCCAGGTAGCCGGCGGTGATGCCCACCAGCGCGCCCACCAGCGTCACGAGCGCGCCCACCGCGAAGCCCACCGCCAGCGTCTGGCGCGCGCCCACCACGGTCTGCGCGAGCACGTCCTGTCCCTGGCCGGTGGTGCCGAACCAGTGCGCCGCATTGGGCGGCTGGTGCGGCCGGCCCACGAGGTCCGAGGGGTCCATCACGAAGAAGGGCCCCACGACCGCGAGCAGCAGGAAGAACAGGAGCAGGCCGCCGCCCACCGCCGCCTTCCGGTGGCGGGAGAGCCTTCGCAGGAAGTCACGCATGGGCGCGGGTCCTCGGATCCAACCAGAGGCAGATGAGGTCCACGGCGAAGTTCGCCGCGAGCACCGCCAGCGTGATGACCAGGAAGAGCCCCTGCATCAGCGGGTAGTCCTGGTTGCGCACGGCGAGGATGAGCAGGTAGCCCGTGCCCGGATAGGAGAAGACGATCTCCGTCAGCAGCGAACCGGACAGCACGAAGCCCACCGCCATGCCGAAGCTGGTGACGTTGGGCAGCAGCGCGTTGCGCGCGGCGTAGCGCAGCATCACCTGCCGGGGCGGAAGGCCGCGCGCGTGCGCCAGGCGGATGGAGTCCGTGCCCAGCGTGGCCACCATCGTGTTGCGCATGCCCAGCATCCAGCCGCCCAGCGTGGCCACCACGATGGAGGACGCGGGCAGCACCGCGTGGCGGGCCACGTCCGCGGCGAACGCGAACGACAGCCCCGGCTCCATGTCGTGCCCGTACGCGTGGCGCAGCGGGAACCACCCCAGCACGAAGCCGAAGAGGTACAGCGCCAGCATGGCCAGCCAGAAGTACGGGAAGGCCCCCAGGAACGCGAGCGCCGGAGCCAGCCCTGAGTCCAGCCACCCGCCGCGGTTCCACGCGGCGAGCACGCCCAGGAAGGACCCCAGCACGAAGCTGATGATGACGGCCACGCCAGCCAGGGCCACCGTCCACATCAGGCCCGTGCCGATGACCTCCGTCACCCGCGCGGGAAAGTACGCGTACGACATGCCCAGGTCGCCCTGCACCAGGTGCTTCAGGTAGGTGAAGTACTGGGCGTAGAGCGGCGCGTCCGTGAAACCGAAGGCGGCCTTCAGCGCGCCCATGGCCTCCGGCGCCACCTTGCCCTCGAAGCGCGCGAACATGGCCGCGGCCGGGTCGCCGGGAGCCAGGCGCGGAATCACGAAGTTGAGCGTGAGCGAGGCCCACGCGGCGATGAGGTAGAAGCCCATTCGCCGGAGGATGTAGCGGCCCATGGTCAGCGCTCCCTCGGGGACAGCTGCGTCAGCACCAGCAGGCTGTCGGGCTCCGCGTGCGGCGCGAGCCGCGCGTAGGGGTTCTGCTCGGTGGGGAAGCCCGTGAAGCGCGAGGAGTTGGACTCGCCCCAGGACGGGTTGGGGAACAGCGGGATGGCGGGCGCGGTGGCGGAGAAGCGCTGCTGCACCTGGGACATCAGCGCGTGCTGCTCCTCCGGCGTGCCGGCGCGCTCGAAGCGCACGAGCAACTCATCCGCCTGCGCGTCGCCCATGCGGTGCCAGTTGGCCGCGGCCACCTCGCCCACCGGCCGCACCGTGCGCGGTGACAACAGCCACTTGTAGAAGTTGTACGGAGTGGGGCCGTCCAGCGACCAGGAGATGGCCAGCTGGAACTCGCCCTTCTGCAGGCGCGTGAACCAGGTGCCGAACTCGTACGTCTTGAGCGTCACGCCGATGCCCAGCTTGCGCAGGTCGCGGCCCACCACCTGCCCCGCCCGCACCCAGTCCGACCACCCGCTCACGACCTCCAGATCCAACGCGAAGGGCTGCCCGTCCTTCAGGCGCCGCATGCCGTCCGTGCCGCGCGTGAGGCCCGCCTCGTCCAGGAGCTTGTTCGCCGCGGCCAGGTCGTAGTGCGTCCACGTGTCCTTGGCGACCTCCGCGTCCTTCCAGCCGGTGTACGCGTCGTTGAGGGCGGTGGCGTCCGCGGGGCGGGTGTAGCCATACATGGCCACCTCCACCAACCGGTCGCGGTCCAGCGCCATGCTCAGCGCCTTGCGCACGCGCACGTCATCCAGCGGCGGGCGCGTGGTGTTGGGATAGAGGAAGACGGTGCTGCCGTAGAGCGGGAACCAGCGCGCGTGGTGCGCGGGGTCTCTCGACACGAAGGTGCGGTCCACGGCCGGCACGAAGTTGCCCGCCCAGTCCACCTCCCCCTCCACGAGCGCCATGTTGGCCTGGTCGTTGGTGGGGAACGCGAGGAAGCGCAGCGCGGACACCGCGGGCTTGCCGGGCTGCCAGTAGTGCGGGTTCCTGCCCAGTTCGTAGACCTGGTTGCGGAACAGCGTCACCTGGGTGAACGGCCCGGTGGCCACCGGCTCCGGGTTGGTGAACGTCACCGGGTCCGCGACGTCCTTCCACACGTGCTGGGGCACGATGATCTGATGCGCCAGGTCGCTGAAGCCCGGCAGGTATACGCGTGAGAAGGTGAAGGCGACGGTGCCCTTCCCTTCCGTCTTCACGTCCGTGAGGAAGCGCCACACGCCGCCCGCGTCCAGCGCCGGGTGCTGCTTGAGCAGGCCGAAGGTGTAGACGACGTCGTCCGCGGTGAAGGGCTTGCCGTCGGACCAGAGGACGCCGTCGCGCACGTTGAAGCGCAGCGTGAGCTGGTCCTCCGACCACGCGTGGCCGGTGGCGAGCCACGGCACCCACTTGCCCTGCGCGGAGCTGAAGATCTCCATGCACTCGTACACGCCCGCCCGGGTGGGCCAGCGCGCACCGGCGCCCGCGAACAGCGGGTTGAAGTTGCGCACCCACGCGCTCTGCTGCTCCACGGAGACGAAGAGCACGCCCGGCGGCCGGGGGCGCGGCTCGGACGAGCACGCCACCAGCAGCGCCAACGGCAGGAGCGCGCGGGCGAACCTCACTGCGCGGCCCTTTCGTAGACGCGCACGTAGTCCACCTTCATCGTCTGCGGGAACACCGTCTTGGAGTCCGGCGGGCCCACGAACGAGCCGCCCACCGCGATGTTCAGGATGATGAAGTGCGGATGGTCGTAGACCCACTTCCGGCCGGACGGCAGGCTCTTCGGCGTCACCTCGAAGAAGACGGTGTCGTCCACGATGAAGCGCAAGAGCTCCGGCTCCCACTCCACCGCGTAGATGTGGAAGTCCTCGGCGAGCGGCGGTCCGGAGACGGCGTGCTGGCGGCCGATGTTCGAGCCACCGGAGTAGCCCGGCCCGTGCACCGCGCTGCTGACGACCGAGGGGATCTGCCCCTTGTGCTCCATGATGTCGATCTCGCCGCAGGCCGGCCAACCGACGGAGTCCACGTCCGCGCCCAGCAGCCAGAACGCCGGCCAGATGCCCCGGCCCGTGGGCAGCTTGATGCGCGCCTCGATGCGGCCGTAGGCCTTGCTGTAGCGGTTCTTCGTCGTCAGGCGCGCGGACGTGTAGTCGTTGTTGCCGTAGCGCTCACGGCGCGCGGTGATGGCCAGGTGGCCCTCGCCGTCCAGCGACGCGTTCTCCGCCCGCGACGTGTTGTATTCGTACTGGCCATTGCCCCACCCGTCCCCGCCCACGTCCGGGACCCAGCGCTCCTTCGAGGGCAGCGAGCCCGCCGGACCCTCGAACTCGTCCTGCCAGACGACTTCCCACCCCGTGCCCGGCTGCTCCGTGACGGGCTTGGGTTGCTCGTTTTGCTTGTTATCCAGACCTGCTGCCGGATCACACGAAGCCATTCCCAGGCCCGAGAGGGCCAGGGCGAGGACAAGACGGCGCGAAGTCATGCACTTCTCCCGACGTGCTGCGTGGGAAAGAGGGAGCGGTCGCGCAGCGCCTCCTGGAGCACCAGGGTGGCCGCGCCCACGGCGATGGCCCGCTCTCCCAGCACCGACGTGACGATGCGCGTCTCCGCCATGGAGACAGACAGGGCGCGCTGCCGCACGGACGCGCGCAAGGGGTCGAGCAGCATCTCGCCCACGGAGGAGATCTCCCCTCCCAGCACGACGATGGCGGGGTTCAACAGGTTGAGCAGGCCGCCCACGGCGATGCCCAGGTAGGCGCCCATGCCGTCGATGATCTGCTTCGCGGCGGCGTCACCCGTGCGGGCGCCCTCCACCAGGTCGCGCACGGTGGGGCCCTTGCGGCCGCGGGTGCCCATGAGCTCGCGTGCGCGCTCGGTGAGCGCCGTGGAGCCGATGAGGGTGACGAGGCAGCCCCTCAGGCCGCACACGCAGAGCGGGCCGTTGGAGTCGACCGGGATGTGGCCGATTTCACCGGCCATTCCGCCGGCGCCCCGGTACACGTCGCCGTGGATGATGTGACCGGCGCCGATACCGGTGGCCAGCTTGATGTACGTGAGATCCTCGCCGCCGGAGCCCGCGCCCCAGAAGCACTCCGACAGCGCGCCGAGGTTCGCGTCGTTGTCCACGAACACCGGCATGTCGAAGGTGGTCTCGAACCACTCCTTCACGTCCACGTGCTTCCACGCGGGGAGGATGAGGGGGGACATCTTGCCCGGGGCCGCCGGGTGCACGGGGCTGGGCACGGCCACCCCCATGCCGACGACGGAGCGGCGCGGGACGCGCTCGGCCTCCAGGCACTCCTGGACCAGCTCCTTCGCCTTCTGCAGCGACCCTTCCGGATCGCCGCGCACCGCGTGGCTCGCCTTGCTCTGCGTGCGCACGCGGCCGCGGAGGTCCGTGAGGACGACGGTGACGTGGGAGGCGCCCAGTTCGACGCCCACCAGGCTGAACGCTTCGTCGCAGAAGCCGATGAGGGTGGGACGGCGGCCCCCGCGGGAGACCCCGGCGCCAATGCTGCGCACCAGGCCCGCCTGCTCCAGGTCCGCGACGATGGCGGAGACGGTCGACGGGCTGAGCTCCGTGCGCCGGGCGATCTCCGCCCGGGAGATCTGACGCTCGCGCCAGATCATGTTGAGCAGCAGGCCGCTGTTCTGCGCCCGCATGCCCGCCGCATCGACCGTCAACACCGCCGTTCCCGCTCTCATCGTCCGCTCACGTTCCTGGGTTGGCGCACGGGGCGCTCAAGGGGAGGTCACTTCCACTGGATGTCGTCAATGAAGAGCACGAGCGGCTTGACGTCCAGCCCGCCCGCCGACCAGCCGAAGCCCGCGCCGACCTCGGCGTAGCGAACCTTGCTGATGTCGAGGGTGTACTGCTTGGGCTCGTTGGTCAGCGTGACGTTGATCTTCTTGGTGAAGCCATCCTTGGTGGTGTCTCCATAGCCCACGAAGAAGTCGACGACCTCTCCGCCGGACTCACCCCAGGCGTAGAAGGTCACGGACTTCGCGCCGTCCGGCACCAGGAAGCCGACGCGCGGGTCGTCCGCCCAGGCGCCTTCCGGGAACTGCCAGAAGACACCAGCCCAGGCGTCCCCCTTCTGGGTGGCGGTGAACTTGTGGCAGTTGCCCAGGCCCGCGCCCGGACGGGGCGTGTGGCAGATGGGCTCGTCCACCAGCCCCCCCTGCCCGCCCGCTCCCATGTAGCCGCTGGCCGCCCAGGTGCCGTCCACCGCCAGGGGCAGCGTCGTCTGGGTGCCCGCGTCCACACCCGCGTCCGTCTCCGTGCCCGCGTCGGTGGTGGTGCCGGCGTCAGTGTTCGTCCCGGCGTCCGTCTCCGTGCCCGCGTCGGTGTTGGTGCCCGCGTCGGTGTTCGTCCCGGCGTCCGTGTTGGTGCCCGCGTCAGTCTTGGTACCGGCGTCGTTCTGGGTGCCAGGCGTGGGGTCGTCCTCGGGATCACAGGCCCCCACGAGCCCCGCGAGCGCGAAAACTCCGACAGCCGTCAACGTCCACGCGAAACGCTTGTTGCGAAGCATGAATCCCCTCCGGGTTGTCTTGCTGGGATGACTTCGTTCTTACGGCGAAGAAATCAAAACCTGCTGGAATCCGTCGCTCGCATGCCGCGTCGCGTCACCCATACAACCACCCGCCAGAGGAGAAACCGCCGTCTCCCGCCGCCGGGGCTCCTGCTACCTGGAGCCGCCCTGCGTCCCCGCCCACCGCGAACATGCGAGTTCGTTCGATTGACGAAGAAATACCAGCCCCCTTTACCCATTTGCAAGCAGCCGAGAACGCGTTGCGCGGCGTAAACCGGTTGATGCGGTGCGCCGTGGATTCAGGGATGTGTTGGTTTGGGTGGGAGCGCGGGCAGACACGGCCCTGCCCCGGTCAGGGGCGAGCCACGCGTCACTTCCCGCGATGCCTCAGGAACGTCAGTGCGTCACTGGCGGCGGACCGATCATGCGCCGGACCATGCCAAGCAGTTGCTCGATGTCGAAGGGCTTGGGCAGGAAGCCCGCGCATGGCAGGTGCTGCCAGAAGTCCGGCGGGCTGGCGCTCATCATCACCACCGGGACGTCGCGCAGGGCCGGGTCCTTCTGCATGGACTCCAGCACCCCGGGCCCGTTGAGCACCGGCATCATGTAGTCGAGCAGGATCATCGACGGGCGCTCCTGGCGCATCCGCTCCAGGGCCTCGCGGCCGTTGAGCGCCGTGGCCGTGCGGTAGCCTTCGTCGGACAGGAGGTCCCGGACGGCCTCCACGATGCCGAACTCGTCGTCGACAATGAGGACGGGCCCCATGGTCACGTGCCTCGGCGCTTGGAGACGTTCCGGCGCGGCTTCGACGGTGTCCCCGCTTTGGCGGTAGACCTGTTGCCCGCGCGCGGTTTGCGGCGCGGCTTCGGCAAGGGGGTCGGCTCCGGAGTCCGCGTGCGCGCGAGCCCCGTCATCAACATCTGCCCTTCCGCGAAGGGCTGGCCGACCTTGAGCCCCTTGTTCGTGATCTCCAGCTCGCGCACGGCGGGATCGAAGGCGCTGTTGCGCACCTTCAGCACCGCGATGAAGCGGCGCAGCCCGGAGTGCAGCTCCACCATGCGCAGGAACAGGATGTTCTCCGCCACCATGGAGATGCCCTTGAGCGGGAACTTCACCTCCGGGCCAAAGGCGGAGGTGGTCTCGGCGGTGTAGATGAGCGTCACCTCGCGCACCCGGCACTCATTGACGAGCGCCGCCAGGAAGCGCGCCACCCGCGTATTGCGGGTGGAGGCGCGGCGGAGCGCCTCGTAGCCATCCAGGAAGATGCGGCGCACCCGGCCGCTGCGCACGATGGTCAGCAGCTCCGTGCCCAGCTTGTCGAGGATGTTCTCCGTGGGCGGCCGGAAGCTCACCTCCAGGTCCCCGCGCTCCATCAGGGGCTGCAGGTGCAGGCCCACGCCCGCCGCCTGCGCGAGCATCCGCTCCGGCGCGTCGTAGAAGGCGAAGTAGTGGCTGCGCTCCCCCTGGCGGGCGCCTTCCGCCAGGAAGCACAGGCCCAGCAGCGTCTTGCCGCTGCCCGGAGGCCCCAGGAGGATGGTGGTGGAGCCCGAGGGCACGCCCCCCTTGAGCATCGAGTCCAGGCCGGCCACACCGAAGGCGTCGCGATCTCGCTTCCCCGCGCCGGGCACCAGGTTGCCGTCCACCATGGACTCCAGGCGGGGATAGACGGTGAGGCCGTCACCGGTGATCTCGAAGCCGTGCTGCCCCAGCTTGTACGCGCTGCCCCGGAACTTGCTCACGCGCAGCTCGCGCAGGGTGCGCACTCCGAAGTTCTTCTGCTGGAGCAGCAGCAGGCCATCCACCATCGTGTGCTCCGCGCGCAGGCCCTTGTCGCCCCCGGTGGTGAGCACCACCGTGGTGCAGCCGATGAGGCCCGTCACGACCTGGAGGCCGTGGATGAACTTCTTGAGCGCCTGCCGCGACGGCGCCAGTTCCTCCGCCGCCAGCAGTCCGTCCAGCACGAGCAGCGAGGCCTTGTGCGACTTGATCTCCTTGCGCACCAGCTCCGCGAGCGCGTCCAGCCCGCCCTGCTCCAAAATCGTGAAGGCGCTCAGGTAGCTGATCTTCCCCGGCACGCAGGCCGGGTCGAAGAACGACAGCGTCTGGAGGTTGCTCACCAGCTCCGTGTGCGACTCGGCCAGGAGCGTGAGGTAGAGGACCCGGTGGCCCTGGGCCGCCTGATGGAAGCAGATCTGGTTGGCGAGGATGGTCTTGCCCGCGCCCGGCAGGCCCAGGACCATGTACATGCGGCCCTTGCGCAGGCCGCCGCACAGCACGGTGTCCAGTCCGGGGATGCCCGTGGCCATCCGCTGCTCTTCACGTGGACCGCCCGGCGTCATCACGCGCTTCCTTCCTGGGCGCCAGGCGCCGAGCCGGACCGAGAGGAACGGCCCAGGGTGGACTCCATAGTCCAGACCCTGATTGAAGGCTCAACAATCTGGGCAGCGTGCGTTCCTGGACAATCACGCATGCCCCGACTCGCTGCCCGCTCAGCGGGCGGCGTTGGCGTCCGTCGCCGGGACGGGAGCCGCGCCCCCTGTCAGCGGCTTGAGCGACGCGCGCAGGGCTTCAATCTGGGCGCGCGCCTGGTTCTTGAGTGACTCCACGTCGTCCATCGTCATGCCCTTGGTGGAGATGGGCGTGCCCACCGTCACCAGTCCGCGCGACGTGGCGAAACGCCACGAGTGCTTGGGCAGCGCCAGCCGCGTGCCGCTCACCGCCAGGGGCAGCACGTCCGCCTGCATCTCGATGGCGAGCCGGAAGGCGCCGTCCTTGAAGGGCAGCAGCTCATCCGTCTTGGAGCGCGTGCCCTCCGGGAAGATCATCACCGGCATCCCCTTGAGCATCCACTCCTTGCAGCGCGCCATGGCGCCGGTGGCCGAGTCGCGGTCGCCGCGCTCCACCGAGACGTCCCCGGCGAGGCTCATCATCCAGCCCACCACGGGCACCTTGAAGAGGCTCCGCTTGCCCAGCCACTTCATCTCCCACGGCAGGAAGGAAATGAGGAAGCAGTCCGCGTTGGATTCGTGGTTGCTCACCACCACGGTGTTGGGCGCCACGCGGTCCGGCACGTTCCCATGCACGCCGAAGCGCCAGAAGGGCGTGAGCTTCGCGGCGGTGACCCCCACCAGGCGGAAGCAGCGGCCCGCCACGTAGCGGCGCTTGTCGAACAGGAACGTGAGGATGAACAGGGAGAGCTGGACGAAGAAGCCCACCAGGGCGACGAGGCCCACTTCGACCCAGGTCCAGATGGAGAGCAGTGCGTTCATGAGAGGTGTCCCTTGGGCATGAGGGGGTTCAGGTGAGGACCGCGGGGTCCAGGTCCACGCTCACCGGGCAGTGATCCGATCCGTGGACGTCCGGGTGCACGGAGGCCTTCTTCACGAAGGCGAGCGCCGCGGGGGTGGCGAGCACGTAGTCGATGCGCCAGCCGATGTTCTTCTCGCGCACGCCGGCGCGCTGGCTCCACCAGGAGTAGTGACCGCCCTCCGCGTTGAACTGGCGGAAGGTGTCCACCCAGCCCGCGCGGATCCACCGGTCGAACTCCTCGCGCTCCTCCGGACGGAAGCCGCTCGTCTCGCGGTTCTCGCGCGGGCGTGCCAGGTCGATGTCGCGGTGGGCGGTGTTGAAGTCCCCCATCACCAGCACGCGCTCTTTGTCGCGCAGGGGCTTCTCCAGGCGCGCGAAGAGGCGGCGGTAGAAGTCCAGCTTGAAGGGGATGCGGGAGAGGTCCCGGTCCTTCCCGTTGCCGTTGGGGAAGTAGCCGTTGACCACGGTGAGCTTGCCGTAGCGGGCGAACTGGAGGCGGCCCTCCGCGTCCATCTCCGGCGAGTCCAGGGTGGTGGTGAGGTCGTCCGGTTCGTGGCGGCTGAAGAGGCCCACGCCGCTGTAGCCGGGGCGCTCCGCGGCCACGAAGTGGGTCTTCCAACGACGGGGGGCGCGCACCTCCGCGGGGAGCTGCTCCACGCGGGCGCGCACCTCCTGCAGCCCCACGATGTCCGCCCGGGCCTTGGACAGCCACGGGAGGAAACCCTTGCGGTGGATGGAGCGCAGACCGTTGACGTTCCAGGAGACGACTCGCACGCCCCCGCTTATGGCGAAAGCGCGCGGGTATTGCCAGCCCCCACCGCTCCTGGACGGACGGTGGGGGCCGTTCACTGCTCAGTGCGTCAAGGCGTTTCCGTGCCGCTCGCCTTGTTCTGCGGGCCGCGCTGCGTGCGGATGATGAAGTCCGCGTTGTTCACGTCCGTGTCCCGGCTGTTGCCCTTCGTCGCATCCGCCCCGCTGCCTTCCATGGTGGCGGCGGACGAGCCCGCGTTGGCCTTGCGCTCGTAGCTGCCTGCGGTGGCAGGAGCACCGTTGACGGAGGCGCCCTCCGGCTGGTCCGCGGTCCCGTAGCCCACCTTGTCCACGGCCTTCTCAGAAGCGCCCGTGCCGAGCGTCGAGGGCCCGATGCGGATGTGGCCGCCAGCGGCCGCCATGGAGAAGGTCGTGCCCCAGCTCGCGTCACTTGCCACGGAGCCAGCGTACTTGGAGTTCGTCAGCAGGAAGAAGCCGTGGGCCGCGATCTTCGAGTTGGCGGGGATCACGTAGTTGCCGCTGTAGGCCGTGCCTCCGGTGGCCTTCATGTACTGCAGCTTCCAGCCACCGATATTCACCTCCGCGTTCGTCGGGTTGTAGAGCTCGACGAACTCGTCATCCGCGCCCGCGGGACCCGAGTACGCCAGCTCACTGATGACGACGTGATCGGTCGTCGGGGCGGCGGTGACCTGCGCCTGGGCGGACACGGACTGGCCGTTGAGCGTGGCCACGATGGTGCCCGTCGAACCGGCCGCGCCGGCGGTGAAGACGAACTTGGCGGAGAGCTCGTTGGCCGGCACCGTCACGGTGGCCGGCACGGAGCCCACGTTGCCCGTCGTGGACAGCGCCACGGACGTGGCCGACGCGGCCGGGATGTCGAGCGTCACGGTGACGTTGGCCGTCTGACCGGCGGCCAGGGACACCGTCTCCGGCGACAGGAACGCCAGCGAGGCCGCTTCCGTCGCACCGAGCACGCGCACGGTGGCGGTGCGCGAGTCACCGCCCAGCGTGGCCGTCAGCGTCGCCTTGGCGGAGCCCGCCGCGTCGTTCGCCGTCACGATGATCGCCGCGGAGCGCGAGCCCGCGGGCACCGTCACCTGGCCGTTGTTCGCGATGACGACCGAGGGGCTGGACGAGGTGACCTGGATCACGACGTCCGCGGTGGCATTGGCGCTCAGCGACACCGCGAGCGGCTCCGGAATCGTCTCACCCGTGGTGCCCGAGCGCGCGAAGACCGCGGCCGGCTCCAGCGCGTTGAGCGTCGCCGTGGTGCCCGCGTCCGAACCCGTGCCCGCGTCCGAACCCGTGCCCGCGTCCGGAGCCGGGCCACCGTCGGTGGCGCCGCCGTCCGTCTCCGTGCCGGCATCCGTGCCCGCGTCCGTCTCCGTGCCGGCGTCCGTGCCCGCGTCGATCGTGCCCGCGTCCGTCTCCGTGCCAGCGTCCGTGCCCGCGTCGACCGGGCCAGAGCCGCCGTCCGTCTCGGTGCCCGCGTCGGTGGTCGTGCCGGCGTCAGTGGTCGTGCCGGCGTCCGTCTCGGTGCCCGCGTCGGTGGTCGTGCCGGCGTCCGTCTCGGTGCCCGCGTCGGTGGTCGTGCCCGCGTCCGTCTCCGTACCCGCGTCGGTGGTCGTGCCGGCGTCCGTCTCGGTGCCCGCGTCCGTCTCCGTGCCGGCGTCCGTCTCGGTGCCAGCGTCAGTGCCCGCGTCCGTGTTGGTGCCCGCGTCGTTCGTGGGCGTGGTCACCTGACAGCTGTTGTTGCAGCGGTCGCCTTCGACGCGGTTGCCGTCGTCGCACGCCTCGCCACTCTCGATGATGCCGTTGCCGCAGACAGGGTTCTTGTCGTCATCACCACCGCACGCCGACAACACCAACAGCACCGCTGACAAAGGGACCAGCAGATGCCGGGAAGACCAGGACATGGAGACTCCGTGTTGAGTACTGAGCCTCCTCACAAACCACAAAATTACAGGCCGACGCAAACCCCTCCCCGTGACTTCTCGCTCACGGCCATCGAACCCTCCGGGTCACGGGTTTCTCAAGACCTGGCAGTGCGGATGGGTCATCTGGACCGGCCCGGCTTCAGCCAGGAGTCCCGGGGGTTTGCGGGGAGGCTCAATCCGCCAATCCATGCGCATCCAGGAAGCCCCGAACGGACTGGGCGATCTCCGTCCCGGCCTCCAGGAGGCCCGCGTGGCCGGCGTCATCCACCTGGAGCCAGTGGGCCTGGGGCAGCGCGCGGTGCAGCCGCTGCACTTCCGACAGGGGGACGAGGACGTCATCGCTCGCGGCGATGATCAGCACGGGCACCCGGATGGAGGGGAGGACGTCCCAGGCGTGGCCCTCCGTGAGGCCTCGCAGCGTGCGCCAATAGGCCTGCGCGCTCATGTGGTAGAGCGCGTCCAGGAACTCGGCGATGTCCTCGCGCGGAGCCCGGGGCCGCAGCGCGCCCACGGCCCGCGCGAGCGGATCCGCCAGCGGGGTGGCGAGGAAGGCCTTCACCGCGGGCGCCACCACCGGCACCCAGGGCGTCCCCGCGGCCAGCACCCCCTTCGCGGCGGACAACGCGAAGCGGGATCCCCAGCGCGGATCCGCCGAGCCCGGCACGCCCGGCGTCCCCGCGATGAGCGTCATGGACGGCACCAGATCCGGCCGGCGGCGGTAGAGCTCCAGCAGGATGCGCACGCCCATGGAGAAGGCGATGTGGTGCGGGGGCTTGCCGTCGCCGCGCGCCATGGCCGCCTCGGTGACGCGCTCCAGGTCGTCCACGTGCACCTGGACGCGGTAGTCGTTGTCGCGCGACTCCTCGCTCATGCCATGGCCGCGGTAGTCCCAGTGCACCACGCGGTGGTCCTGCTCCAGGTCGGCGACGATGTGGCGCCAGAAGTTCTCCGACGTGCCAATGCCGTTGGTCAGCAACACCGTGGAGCGGTCCGCGAGCGCGGCGTCGCGGCCCTCCTCCGGCGTGCCCGAGCTGTGGGTGTGGACCGCAACCCGGGTGCCATCCGGGGCGGAGACGAGGTGCGTGGCGCGACGGTAGGGCATCCCTGCCCACCATGCGGCCGGGCAGGCGCGGGTGCAAGGGCCGACAGCCCATCCCACGAGTGCGCCCTCCCCTGTCCGCGCAGGCCAAGGCTGGACGCGCCGGGGCCTCCAGGCAATGGTGCGCGCGATGATCAGCGTGGAGGCGGAAGGGTTGGACGTGGCGGCCGTGCTCGCCCACTACGAGGCGCACGGCTTCGCGCGCCTGGGCCGGGTGCTGGACGACGCGGGCGTGGAGGCCCTGCGCGAGCGGGCGGACGACCTGATGCTCGGCCGCGTGGTGTACCCGGGCATGTTCTTCCAGCCGGACGCCACCACCGGCCGCTACGAGGACGCCCCCCTGGGGCTGGGCTGGCAGGGGCCGTCCCTGGACTACCGCAAGCTGGAGAAGCTGGAGAAGGATCCGCGCTTCCTCGCGTGGATGGAGAACCCGCTGTTCGAACGGATCGCCCGCGCGCGCATCCCCGGCGACATCGTCCTGTACCGCGCCATCCTCTTCCACAAGGGCCCCGCGGGCGGCAGCAACCTGCCCTTCCACCAGGACGGCGGAAAGCTGTGGGGCCTCACGCGCGAGCCGGACCTTCAAATCTGGACCGCGCTGGACGACGCGCCGGAGGGCGGCGGTTGTCTGGAGGTGATTCCGGGCAGCCACCGCGCGGGCCTGGTGACGTCACTGGGCGGCGTGATTCCTCCGGACCGCGTGGAGGCGGCGGACGCGGAAGGACACGTGGTGCCCCTGCCGGTGCGGGCTGGAGAGGCGCTGCTCGTGCACAACCACATCTGGCACCGCTCCGGTCGCGGCCGGCCCGGACAGCGGCGGCGCGCGTTCTCCGCCTGCTACATGAGCGCGGACACCACCTGCGTGCGCAAGAAGAAGGCCCCGCGCGTGTTCCCTCCGATGTTCCGTCACCCGGTGCGCGGCGGCTGAAAGGCCCTATCATCCCGGGCGTGTCCGGACACCCTGGAGTCCTCGTCGCCGAGCAGCCCCACTACCTGCCGTGGGTGGACTTCTACGAGCAGGTGGCCCGCGCCGGAACGCTGGTGGTGCTGGACGACGTGCAGTGGCTCCGGCGCGGTTGGCAGCGCCGCACGCGCGTCGCCCTGCCCCACGGCGTGCCCACGCCGCCCCCGTCCGAGCCGGGCTTCCAGTGGCTGTCCATCCCGCTGGAGGATCCGCACCGCGACACGCGCATCCGCGACCTGACGGTGGATCAGAGCCAGCCCTGGGCGCGCAAGCACCTCCAGGCAATGGTGACGCTCTACGGAGGCCGGCCGCACTTCCGCGCGCAGGTGCTGCCGCTGCTGGAGCCCTTCTACGACGCCGCCGCGCGCGAGTCCGGGCCGGGGTCGCTCTTGCGCGTGCTCCTGTCCAGCATGGCGCTGTTCCATGCACCGCTGGGCCTGGAGCCGAACCTGGTGCTCTCCTCCACGCTGGAGCGCCGGGGCGAGGACAAGACGCAGCGGCTGGTGGAGTACTCCCTCCAGACGGGCGCGCACACGTACTACTCGGGGACGGGCTCCACGGTGTACCTGAAGCCGGAGCGCTTCCGCGCGGTGGACGTGCGCCTCTTGTGGCAACGCTTCCGCCACCCGGACTACGCGCAGGGGCGCGAGGGGCGCTTCGTGACGGGGCTGTCCATCGTGGACGTGCTGGCCAACGTGCCCGTGGAGACGGTGCGCACGTGGCTCCAGCCGTCACCGTGGGGGCCGTTCGCGGGGGACGGCCCCCAGCCACTTCAGCGGGCGGACGCGGCGGTGGGCGAGGAGTCCGCCGGCTTGTCGAAGCGCACGAAGTAGCTGCGCACGGCGGCGTCCAGCAGCGCGGGATCCAGGCGCGGCGTCTGGCCCTGGTAGTTCGCCATGTCGATGACCTGATCCAACAGGTCGCGAGGCTGGCACGCGGCGAAGGGCCGGTGGTGCGGGCGGTAGTGCTCGTCGATGAGGTAGTCCACGGCGCGCGCGTCGTAGGGCACGCCGCGCTTCCTGCACATCACCTGGAAGATCTCGTGGAACTGCTCCTCGTCCGGGCGCTGCACCTCCAGCTTGTAGCGGACGCGGCGCAGGAAGGCGTCATCCACCAGGGCGCTGGGATCCAGGTTCGTGGAGAACGCGGCGAACACGTCGAAGGGCACCTGGAGCTTCTTGCCGGTGTGGAGCGTGAGGATGTCCACGTCGCTCTCCAGCGGGACGATCCACCGGTTGAGCAGGTCCTTGGGGGACACCTTCTGCCGGCCGAAGTCGTCGATGAGGAGCATCCCGTTGGACGCCTTCATCTGGAACGGGGCCTCGTAGTACTTCACCTCCGGCGTGTAGACGAGGTCGAGCATCTCCAGCGTGAGCTCACCGCCCACCACCACGAGCGGGCGGCGGCAGCGCACCCAGCGGCGGTCATAAGACGGCATGCCGGGTTCGTCCTCCACCGCGCGGTGGATGTTCGCGTCGAACATCTTCACGACGAAGTCGTCGACGAGCAGCGCGTGCGGAACGAAGATGTCTCCCTCGTAGCAGTTGACCATGCCCTGGCAGATGGCCGTCTTGCCGTTGCCCGGGGGGCCATAGAAGAAGATGGCGCGCCCGGAGTTCATCGCCGGACCGATGCCGTCGAAGATGTAGTCGCGGATGATCAGGTCGCCGAACTTGTCCTGCATGCGATGGCGGGTGATGCGATTGCCGCGCACGGTCTGCTGCTTCACGGCGGCGACCCATTCGTTGAACGGCACGGGCGCCGGACCGTTGTAGCGGTTGCGGTCCAATATCTGCCGCAGCACGTCCGTCACGAAGGTCGTGAGCTGGTAGATCATCGTGGAGCGGCCCACGCCGGATCCGCCACCGCCACGGATGTCGATGTACTTCTGCCGGCGCAGGCCTTCGATGACCTCGTCCACCAGCGCGCTGGGCAGTTGCAGGCGCGTGGCCACGTCCATGCCGCGCATCTCGCCCGCGAAGAAGATGGCCTTGAGGACCAGCTCCTCCACGAAGGTCGCGTTGAGGCCGGACTCCTGAAGCGTCTTGGGCTGCGCGGGCCAGAAGCGGTTCGTCGCCTGGGCGTCCGAGCCATCGGCGCGCCGGACGCCGCGCCGCTCCGGGCCTGCGTAGCCCTGCTGCGGCGCCGAGGCGGCACCGCGACGGTCAGGGCCCGCCGGGGGCGCGCCACGGCGGTCCGCCTCCGGGGGACCGCGACGCTCCATGCCGGGAGCCGCGCGACGTTCGGGCTCCTGTGCGGGTGGAGGCGGGCCAGGGGGCGCGGTGCGCCGCTCGGTCTGTACGTCGAGCATCTCCTCGCCGAACGGCGGCGGCGCGCCCGGTGGAGCCACGCCCGCGGACTGCGCGGGAGGCACGCGAGGGCGCGGCATCGGGTCGAAGATGACGGACGGCAGCGGCGCGGACACCGCGGGCCGGGAGCGGGTGGGCTCCGGACGCGGCTCCGCGCCCAGGGCCGCACCGGCGGGTGCGGGTGCGGGCGCGCGCGGACGGGGCGGCGCGGACAGGACGGGGTTCGCCTGCGCGGCGGGCGTCTCCAGCGGGGTGATGTTGCGATTCTCGTCCTGCTCGGCGCCGAGCGAAGACGGACCTGGGCCAGGTGGGGGCCTGCGGGTGAAGTCAGCCATCACAGCTCCGGCGGGGGGGGAGGTCACTGTACCCCACCGTCGTGTCAGCGGTGTTAACTTCGGCCCATGAGCTTCTTCCAGGCGCCCCCCGGTCTTGGCAACCAGTACGACGACGACGCGTTCCTGCAGGGCTACCTCGCCCGTACCCTTCCGGAGGACATGTTTCGTTCGCTCCAGGATGACTTCCGCGAGCTGGGGGAGCTGGGAGGCAAGTACTTCTACGAGTTCCAGCAGCGCGACCGGCTGAACGAGCCCGTGCTCACGCAGTGGAGCCCGTGGGGTCAGCGCATTGATCACATCGAGGTGTCACCGCTGTGGAAGGAGGCGGAGGCGCTGACCGCGAAGAAGGGCCTGGTCGCGGTGGCCTACGAGCAGAAGAGCGGCGCGCTCAGCCGCGTGCACCAGTTCGCGTTGAACTACCTGGTGCAGCCGTCGCTGGACGTCTACTCGTGCCCGCTGGCGATGACGGACGGCGCGGCGCGGTCACTCCTGTCGCTGGGCAACCAGGCGCTCATCGACCACGCCCTGCCCCACCTGACGTCGCGCGATCCGGCGACGTTCTGGACGTCGGGCCAGTGGATGACGGAGCGCACGGGTGGCTCGGACGTGGGGCTCACGCTGACGGAGGCGCGGCAGTCCCCCGAGGGCTGGCGGCTGCACGGCACGAAGTGGTTCACGTCCGCGACGACGGCGCAGATGGCGCTGACGCTGGCGAGGCCCACGGGCAACGGCCCCGGAGGCAAGGGGCTGGCGCTCTTCTTCGTGGAGACGCGGGACGCGCAGGGCCGTCTCAACGGCATCCAGATCAACCGGCTGAAGGACAAGATGGGCACGCGCAAGGTGCCCACGGCGGAGCTGACGCTGGACGGGACGCTGGCGGTGCCGGTGGCGGGGCTGACGGACGGCATCCGCAACATGGCGATGATGCTGAACGTGACGCGCACCTGGAACGCGATGGGCGCTACGTGGAGCATGCGCCGGGCGATGGCGCTGGCGCACGATTACGCGAAGCGCCGGGTGCAGTTCGGCGCGCCGTTGTCGGAGAAGCCGCTGCACATGGACACGCTGGCGGGGCTGGAAGCGGAGTTCCAGGCGGGCTTCCTGCTGGCGTTCCGCGGGGTGGAGCTGCTTGGCAAGCTTGAGACGCGCACGGCGACGGAGCAGGAGATGCTGTTGCAGCGGCTGGTGACGCCGCTGGCGAAGCTGACCACGGGCCGCCAGGTGGTGCACATCACGTCGGAGGTGACGGAGTCCTTCGGCGGCGCGGGCTACGTGGAGGACACGGGCCTGCCGCGCATCCAGGCGGACGCGCAGGTGCTGTCCATCTGGGAGGGCACCACGAACGTGTTGTCGTTGGATTCGCTGCGCGCGCTGGCGAAGGAAGGCACGCTGGAGGCGTTCTTCCACGAGGTGGAGGGCCGGCTGTCGAAGGTGACGGACGCGGGCCTGCGGCCATGCGTGAAGACGGCGCACGACGCGCTGGAGCACGCGCGGGCCTGGGTGTCCGGAGCGATGGCGAACCCCACCACGATGGAGGCCGGGGCGCGGCGCTTCTCCCTGACGCTGGGGCGCACGCTGGAGCTGGCGCTGCTCAGCGAGCACGCGCAGTGGTGCCTGGAGCACGGGCACGGCCCGCGCAGCCGGGCGGCGGCGCGGCGGTTCCGGCAGAACGGCGTGGACCTCATCCAGGATGAAATCGACCTGGATGATTCGCGGCTGCTGAGCTGAGGCATCGCGACAGGTGCATGCGGCGGGCGCCGCCATTAAGAAGCGGGCGCCATGTCCGTCCTGAGCCCCGAGCAGTGCCAGCGCTTCGCCACCGATGGGTATCTCGTCCTGCCGTCCTTCGTGGAGGGCGGGACGAGTGAGCGGATGCGGGCCGTCATCCAGGAGCAGCTCGCCTCCGGTGACGGCCCGGTGGAGTACGAGGCCGAAGTCGCCTATCCGGGCTCACCGGCGAGCATCGATGCCGAGGGCGGGCGGACGGTGAGGCGCTTGCTGAAGGCGCATGGGCGCTCTTCTGTGTTCGGGGCGTGGTTCGACGACGCGCGGATGCTGGAGGCGCTGGGGCAGTTGCTGGACGGGCCGGTGGTGCAGGCGCGGGCGCACCACAACTGCGTGATGACGAAGCAGCCGCGCTTCTCATCGGACACGGGGTGGCACCAGGACGTGCGCTACTGGGCCTTCACGCAACCGGAGCTGATCTCCACGTGGTTGGCATTGGGCCCGGAGACGCCGGAGAACGGCGGCCTGAAGGTGCTGCCCGGCACGCACCGGATGCAGTTCGCGCCGGAGCGCTACGACGCGCGGCTGTTCCTGCGGTCGGATCTGCCAGAGAACGCGGCGCTCATCGAAGGCGCGCAGTACGTGAGATTGTCCCCCGGGGACGTGCTGCTCTTCCACGCGCGGCTGTTCCACGCGGCGAGCCGGAACCACACGGCGGACACGAAGTACTCCGTGGTGGCTACGTACCGGCGGACGGACAACCTGCCGGTCCCGGGCTCACGATCCGCGAGGGATTGAGGCGGATTCACGGCGCGTACTGATACCGCTCGATGATCCGGCCCTCGGGCGAGACGGCATAGAGCTCGAACCAGTCGAACTCGAAGTTGCCACCAGGTCCGATTCCCTCACAGTGGTCGACGCGCCGGTTCACCCGGACGATGTAGACGCCCTTCCCCTCGCCGACGACGACCTCCAGGGCTCGCGCCGTGAAGATGCATTCATTCCGGCGCGCCTTGGGGAAACGGCTCACGACATCCTGGAGGGCCGCATGGGACGCCAGGATGGCAGGTCCATCCAGCGTCGCCATGGGCTCCAGGCCCTCTGGCCATTCAAAGACAGCAGAAGAAATGGCTTCGCTTGAGTCAGCCTGAGTCTCCGGCTGAAGCCCAGTCGTGGCGCAAGACACCATGCAAGCAATCGCTGCCCATGCCCAAACACGGCGGATGCCGTACTTGAGTGGGCAGCAAAGGCGCGGCATCTGGCCCGGCAGGAGCTACTTCGCGGCCTGCGTGAGGGCGTCTTCCACGTAGCGGACGCCCTTCGCGGTGATGGCCTTGCCCTTCTTGGTGTCCTGGGCGTAGCCGGCGTGCAGGCGCAGCGCCTTGGCCGCGTTCGGCGCGGCGTAGGTCACGCCCAGCCCGCTCCAGAAGCGCGACGTCGTTCCGGACGTCACCTCCACGTCCAGCGACTTCGCCAGGTACAGCGGGATCAGCGAGCGCAGGAGCTGATCCTTCTCCTTGCCCGCGGAGACCAGGTCCTTCTGGCGCGCGTGGCCTCGCAGCGCGGTCTCCAGCACCGACACCGCGTCCTCGCTCGTGGCTCCGGACGAAGCCGCCTTCTTCGCGGCCGGGGCCTTCTTCGCCGCGCTCTTCTTCTTCGCGGGCGCCGCCTTCTTCGCGGCCGGGGCCTTCTTCGCCGCGCTCTTCTTGCTCGCGGCCTTCTTCGCCTTGGGCGCCGTCTTGCGGCGGGCGGCTTGCGCCAGCTCCATGCGACCCTCGAAGGGGACCCCCACCACCGTCGCGTCCACCTGGCGCTCCGGAATCGCGTTGCGCAGGGACTCGATCACCTCATGCACGGACGCGCGCGGGGCCTCGGAGTGCACCGGGCGAGAGACGCGGGTCCGAGCAGGCTCGCTCACGGGCGGCTTGCCCTGCGCGTAGTACCGAACCCAATCGCTCGCCTCCTCCACCACTTCAGACAGGCCCACGCGATCGAGCAGCGACCCCAACCACCGAAGACTGTTGCGCACTGAGTACCCTCCCGTTCTGATCCACGCTACTACACTCCAGACAGAAGCAACCTATATCGCTAGCAATACGGGTTGTTCCATGCCCCCGTGGGTATTCCTGCCCATCCCTCCACGGATCACGGGAACAGACGTGCAGATGTAGCGCGGTGTTCCTACGTCTCACTGCCGCACGGACACCACGCTGCGCGTCTTCACGTTCGTCACCTTCCCCGAGCGCTCCAGCATCCCCTCCCCCACGAGGAACAGCGCGCCGTGGATCTCCTGCCTGCACCGCGCATACACCTCCGAGGGCACCACCAGGTTGGCGATCCCCGTCTCGTCCTCCAGCGAGATGAAGCAGATCCCCTTCGCCGTGGGCGGCATCTGCCGGCAGATCATCATCCCCCCCACCTTCACCGGCCGCCCCGCCGACACCCGCTTCAACCCCTCCGCCGTCACCGCCCCCATCCGCTTCAACGTGGGCCGGAGCAACTCCATGGGGTGCTTCTCCAGCGACAACCCCACCGTGTCGTAATCCGCCACCACCCGCTCCTGGACTGCCATGGGAGGCAATTGGACCGCCGTGCCATCCATGGGCATGCCGAAGAACAGGTCGTCCGCGTCCAGCGGCCCCAGCGCCTGGATCTCCCACAGCGCCTGCCTCCGCGCCCCGCACAGCGACGCCAGCGCCCCCGACAACGCCAGCCGCGTCAAGTCATGCCGGGGAATGCGCGCCCGCCGCGCCAGGTCTCCCACGCTCGTGTAGTCCCCCCGCCTCGCGGTCTCCACCGCCCGGCCCGAGGACTCGCCCAGCCCCCGCACCATCCTCAACCCCAGCCGCACCGCCCCGTCCTCCAACGTGCAGTCCCAGCTCGAACGGCGCACGTCCACCGGCCGCACCTCCACGCCGTGCCGCTGCACGTCCGCCACCAGCGTGTGCGGCGCGTAGAACCCCATGGGCTGTGAATTGAGCAGCGCCGCCGTGAAGGCCGCCGGGTAGTGACACTTCAGCCAGCTGGACGCATAGGCAATCAACGCGAAGCTCGCGGAGTGGCTCTCCGGGAACCCGTAGTGCGCGAACCCCCGGAAGTGGTCGAACCACTCCTCCGCTTGCTTTCGCGTGTAGCCCTTCGCCTCGCAGCCCTCCACGAAGCGGCCCCGGTACGGGAGGATGCGCGCCTCCGCCTGCTTGTGGCTCAGCGCCCGCCGCAGGCCGTCCGCCTCTCCCGCGCTGAAGCCCGCCGCCACCATCGCGAGCCGCATCGCCTGCTCCTGGAAGAGCGGCACGCCCAACGTCTTCTGGAGGATGCCGCGCACCTCGTCGCTCGGGTACGTCACCTGTTCCTGGCCGTGCCGCCTGCGCAGGTACGGGTGCACCATGTTGCCCACGATGGGCCCCGGCCGGATGAGGGCGATCTGCACCACCAGGTCGTAGAACTCCCGGGGCTGGAGCCGGGGCAGCATGTTCATCTGCGCGCGGCTCTCAATCTGGAACACGCCCACCGTGTCCGCATTGCACAGCATGTCGTAGACCTTCGGATCCTCCGGCGGCACCGTGGCCAGGGACAGCTCGCGGCCGTAGTGCTTGTGGATCAGGGCGAAGCAGCGCGACAGCGCCGTCAACATGCCCAGCGCCAGCAGGTCCACCTTCAGGAGCCCCACCGCGTTGATGTCGTCCTTTTCCCACTGGATGACCGTGCGCCCCGGCATCGCCGCGTTCTCCACCGGCACCAGGTCCACCAGCGGCTCGCGCGTCATCACGAAGCCGCCCACGTGGATGGACAGGTGCCGGGGCACGCCCTCCAGCTCCTTCGCCACCGACAGCGTCCGCAGCACCCGCCCGTCCGTCGGTGACAGGCCCGCCTCCTGGAGCACGTCCGGCGTCACCTGGAAGCCGTGCGACGACGCCACCCGAGACAGCCGGTCCACCTGATCCAACGACAGCCCCAGCGCCTTGCCCGCCTCGCGCAGCGCGAGCCGTCCCCGGTAGCAGATCACCTCGCACACCATGCCCGCGTGGCGGCGGCCGTGCTTCTCGTAGACGTACTGGAGCACCTCCTCGCGCCGCTCGTGCTCGAAGTCCACGTCGATGTCCGGCGGCTCCTTGCGCTCCATGCTGAGGAAGCGCTCGAACAACAGCCCCATCCGCACCGGATCAATGGCCGTGATGCCCAGCGCGTAGCAGACCGCCGAGTTCGCCGCGCTGCCCCGCCCCTGGCAGAGGATGCCCCGCCCCCGCGCGAACATCACGATGTCCCACAGCGACAGGAAGTACCCCGCGAAGTCCAGCGCCGCGATGAGCCGCAGCTCGTGGTCGATCTGCTTCGTCACCGCCGGCGGCACGCCCCCCGGATAGCGCGTGCGCAGGCCTGCCTCCGTGAGCACCCGCAGGTGCGCGTCCGCCGTGCGGCCTTCTGGCAGGTCCTCCTCCGGGAAGCGGTAGTGCAGCGCGTCCAGGGACGCCTCGCAGCGCGACGCCAGCTCCACCGTGCGCGCCAGCGCCTCCGGCCGATCCGCGAACAGCCGGGCCATGTCTCCAGGGGACTTCAACGTCCGCTCGGCGTTCGGGAACAGCCGCGTGCCCGCCTGATCCACCGTCACCCCGTGGCGGATGGACGTGAGCACGTCCTGGAGCACCTGCCGGTCGCGGTGGTGCGTGTGCACGTCGTTGTGGACCACCAGCGGCACGCCCAGCGCGCGGGCCAGCGCTTCCGCTCGCGCCTCCCGGGCCGCGTCTCCCGCTGACAACGAGCGGCTCAGGCCCACGTGGAAGCTCCCGGGAAACGCCTCCGCCAGAGGGGCTACCGCCTCCAGCGACGCGGGCCCCGGGAGCAGCGCGAGCAGCCCCGACGCGTGCTCCGCCACCTTGCGCCAGGGCACGCCCGCCTCGCCTTTGGGGTGCGTCATCCGGCCGTGGGACACCAGCCGGCACAGGTTCGAGTACCCGGTCGCGTCCCTCGCGTACACCACCACCGGAGGGCCGTCCTCCAGCGTCAGCTCCGCGGCGAGGAGCAGCTTCACGCCGTGCTCCTTCGCCGCGTGGTGCGCCTTCACCACGCCGTAGAGCCCATCCCTGTCCGTCAGCGCCAGCGCGGACAGCCCCAGCCGGGCCGCGGTGGCCACCAGCTCCTCCGGATGGGAGGCGCCGTGCAGGAAGGAGAAGTGGGACCGGCACACCAACTCGGCGTAGCTCACGCCTGATCAGGATACTGAGCGGGCGTTCAGGCGCTAGATTGGATCTCCGTTTCGCGAGCGGGCGACTTCATGGGTTGTTCCTCTCATACGGAGGAGGCCATTGTCTCCCATTGCTCAGTCCTCTCATCCCCCGGTTTGATTTGTAATTGTGAATTGAACGAGCATGACCTGACCGTCCGTGAAAGCCCATTGCTGCCTTTGGAGATATTCATGAAGAGGTCCCTGAAGTCATTGCGCGCAGCCATCGCCCTCCTCGCCCTGGCGCCCCTGACGGCCGGAGCGCTGCCCCGATACTGTTCGGAAATCTGCGGCCCGATCGCAGGCTGTGACACGCTCTGCGTCATCGAAGGCAGGACCATCGTCACCTGTGGCGAATACGGATTCTGCGGCGTGTTCCAGGCGGCGCCGTCCGAACCGCAGGCCTCCGCACAGCAGCCCGCGCCCGCCCAGGCCGACGACGCGGAAGCCGTCTGCCGCGCCCCCGATGATCAGGCCCAGGGCTGATATCCGTTACGTTCCCTCCTTCTGGAGCGGTGTCTCCACCGACTCCAGGAGCGGGGTTTGATTTGCCATTGGGTTCCGGGCGAGCATGCGCCGCGCTGTCTTCGTCTCACCGACAGCATTCAGCCGCAGTGGTGCTACTCGTTCCCGAGGTGCCTCATGACGCTGCTCCGCCGATCCCTCCTCCTGGTCCCCGCCCTCCTCCTCGCGCCGCTGACCGCCAGCGCCCGTCCGCCGGATTGCACCAACACCTACTGTGAACAGGAGTCGTGCGCCGCCCTCTGTCTGGAGGCCGGCCACATCATCACCTGTGGCGATTACGGCGTCTGCATCGGCTCGCCGGTGGCGCAGCCCTCCGAGCCGCAGGCCTCCGTGCAACCCGCGGACACGGACGACGCGTCGGAAGCCGTCTGCCGCGAGCCCGAGGCCCGGGGCTAGTTCACCGCTGCTTCCTGGAGTGAGCTGCGCTCTACCTCCTCCAGGAAGTCCTGATGCTCCATGCAGGCCCTGTCCGCCTCCGCGAGAGCGGTGGCGGACAGCGAAGGACGGTCATGTTCATCACCGATCCAGAGAAGTTCATCCATCAGCAGATCATCCTGATGGGGGGCAGCATCCAGTCGAACGACCTCGTGACCCGGAAGGGGGACCTCGTCAGCTACGAAGGACAGCTGCTCAGTTTCGGGGCGACGGAAGGCCGTCACCGGGTCTTCGTGAAGCACTGGTTCCAGGAACCCGAGGACTCGGACGAGGACGAGCCGGATCTGGAATGGGAAGAGGAGAAGGCCCAGCTCCAGGCGCTGCGTGGCTACACCGTGGTCCCCCGGACCTTCGGTTGGACGCCTCGCGCTTCCGTGACGATCGACGCCGACCCGTCCGACGGCTTCGTCTCCGCGCAGACCTTCAACCTGGATGGCAACGAAGGGGGCCAGGGCAAACGGGCCTACCTGCTGCCCTGGCACGAGGATGGCGTCTGCTGGATGCAGCTGGGGGATGAAGCCAATTTCTTCTTCACCGACGTGATGACGGGCTGCACGTTTGGCGTGGGCGGAGATTCGCGCAAGCCCGTCGTGCTCCATAGCAACGTCGGAGACAGCAAGCACCGCGACACCCAGACGCGGGAGCATCTCAAATACGTCACCCAGCGGCTGCCGGTGGGCGTTCAGGCCTCTCCCGTGACGCTCTATGGCAAGGAGCGCCAGTACAAGAGCGACCTGGAGAAGGAGGGGAAGCAACGGATGGGGTTCGCCGCCGCCGGAACCAACGCCAACATCGTGGGCTGGCGCGAGAAGGGCGAATGGAGGTTCTGGAGCCAGCGCTACATGCTCTACACCAAGCAGGACGGCTCCGGTCAGCTGGCCGTCGCGGACATCGTCGTGGAGCCGATCGAATACTGATCAGCCGGACGCGAACCGGTGCCCGTCCGCCTGGAGCGAGGTGCGCTCCACCTCCTCCAGGAAGTCTCCCAGCGCGACGTTGACCGCCTGGGGCTGCTCCAGGATGCACATGTGCCCGCCGCAGCGCAGCCGCTTGAGCCGCGCGCCCCGGATGCGCTGATGCAGCCGCTCCGCCACCTCCGGCACCGTCACCGCGTCCTCCTCCCCCACCAGCACCAGCGTCGGCGTCTGGATGCGGTGCAGCTCCCCCTCCACGCTGCGGCGGTGGATGACGCCCTGCATCGCTCGCCACACCGCGCGCGGGTTCGCCACCAGCTGCCGGCGCAGCAACGCCCGCTCCGCGGACCGCTCCGGGTCCCGCATGAACGTGCGCCCGAAGTAGAGCGACATGATCCGATCCACCACCGGCCTCAGGCCCAGCCAGTGCGTGAGCGTCGTCAGCACCCGGTAGCGCGCCAGCGTCAGCGGCAGCTCCGCCGCGGCGGACGAATCCAGCAGCGCCAGTGAGCGCAGGAGCTCCGGGTGCCTGGCTGCCAGCCTCAGGCCCACGAAGCCCCCCATGGACTGGCCCACGAAGTGACACGGCGCCAGCCCCAGCGCCTGGATGACCGCCACGGCGTCCTCGTACACGGTGCGCAGGTCGATGACCGAGTCGCCAGGCGGGGGCTCGCTCTGCCCCTGGCCCCGGTGGTCGTACACGACGCAGCGGTAGTGGCCCCTCAGGGCCTCCACCTGCCGGTGGAACAGATGGGAGTCCCAGAGCAGCCCGTGACTGAAAAGCACCGGCTCCCCGCTCCCCCCTGTGTCCTCGTAGTACAGTCGTGCACCACGGATGGACAGGTATGGCATCTGCTTTTCCCCCGGCTTGGGCCCCCTTAGGGCCTTCCCGGAACCCACCCTCCGTTTTGATTGATTCCGGATGCCCGGCCGCCCGGTTTGACAGGGGGCCGAAGCCGCTGCCAAACAAGGACCCCCTATGGACACCACCGCCTGGCAGCTCTGGTTGATCGCCGCCATCGTCCTGGGCGCGCTGGAGATCAAGCTCTCCGGCTTCGTGACGCTCTGGTTCGCGGTGGGCGCGCTGATGGCCTCCCTGATGGCCGGGGTGGGCCTGGGCCTCAACAGCCAGCTCTTCGCCTTCATCCTGGTGTCCGCCGCCCTCTTCGGCGCGTCCCGCACCATCTTCAAACACGTTTTCATGCGGGACGCCGTGCACTTGAAGACGGGCGTGGAGGCGATGCTGGGCCAGGAGGCCGTGGTCATGGAGGCGCTGGCGGACGGACACGGGGGCACCGTGCGCATCAACGGCGAGCTGTGGATGGCGCGCTCCCTGTCCGGGCCCCTGCCCGAGGGCGAGCGCGTCACCGTGGAGCAGATTGAAGGCCTCAAGTTGTGGGTGCGACGCCCGTCGGCGTCCAACGAAGTCGCGCTGCAACCGGCGCGTCGCAAGAAGAAGGAGAACGCAGGATGGGACTGACCATTGTTCTGCTCGTCGCGGCCGCGGCCGTCGTGATCGGGCTCGTCACCGGTGTGCGCATCGTTCCCCAGGCCAAGGTGATGGTCGTGGAGCGGCTGGGGAAGTTCCACCACGTGGCCTCCAGCGGCCTCAACATCCTCATCCCCTTCATGGACAGCCCTCGCGCCATGGAGATGCGCGCCGGCAACCGCTTCACGCGCAACACCCTGGTGGACCTGCGCGAGCAGGTCATGGGCTTCGAGACCGTCCAGGTCATCACCCATGACAACGTCAACATGGAGGTCGGCTCGGTCATCTACTACCAGATCGTCGATCCGGGCCGGGCGCTCTACCAGGTGGAGAACCTGGCGCTCGCCATCGAGCAGCTCACCATGACGAACCTGCGCAACGTCATGGGCGGCCTCACGCTGGATCAGACGCTCACCAGCCGCGAGACGGTCAACACCAAGCTGCGCATGGTGCTGGACGAGGCCACGGAGAAGTGGGGCGTGAAGGTGACGCGCGTGGAGCTGCGCGAGATTGAACCGCCCCAGGCCATCAAGGCCGCCATGGCCAAGCAGATGACCGCCGAGCGCGAGCGCCGCGCCGAGGTCACCAAGGCCGAAGGTGACAAGGCCGCCGCCATCCTCCAGGCCGAAGGCGAGAAGATCTCCCGCATCCTGCGCGCGGAGGCCGAGCGCGACGCGGAGATCGCCCGCGCCGAAGGCCACAAGCGCGCCGTGATGCTGGAGGCCGAGGGCAAGGCCGAGGCCACGCGCCTCACCTTCGAGGCCATCCACACCGGCCGCGCCACGCCGGAGGTGCTCGCGCTGCGCTACCTGGAGACGCTCCAGGAGCTGGGCAAGGGCGACAACAAGATGTTCATCCCCTACGAGGCCACCGCCGCGCTGGGCTCCATCGCCACGCTGAAGGAGGTGTTCGCCAAGGACGCCGCCCCGGCCGCCGCGCCCCAGCCCCAGCTCCGCGCGTCCGCTCCGTCCGCCGCCTCGATGAGCGCCCAGGCCCTGGCCCGGAACGCCGCCGCGAGCGCCACCATCCCGGCCACCCGCCGGGTGCAGCCGCCCTCGGACGAGTAGCCCCGGCCCCTTTCGGGGAATCGTTGTCAGGGCACCGGCGTTCTTTCCGTCGGTGCCCGCGTCACGGCACGCGCCCGGACTTGCCATCCGCCCGGGCCGCGCCGCATGCTCCACCTGAAGCACCAGCTGTCGGCAGTCCACGCGGGGAGATGTCACAGGTCTTCCCCTGAACGAGGTTCGCAGACCCTTGAAGCTGTTCGCCTGAAACCCCGGTCCCCCGCTGTACCCCGCCGCCGCGCGTCCTGACGGACGTGTGCGCTGGCTTCCGGTTTCAGGAGTCGCTTCAACATGCCCTCGTCCTCTTCCGTGCGCGCGCACCGCGTCTGCTTTTCGTTCACCGATGCCATCCCCGTCCTCACCGACGTGGAGTTCCACCTCGCCTCCGGCTGGACGGGCCTCGTCGGCCCCAACGGCGCTGGCAAGTCCACCCTGCTGCGCCTGCTGTCCGGGGAGCTGAAGCCCACGTCCGGGCAGCTCCAGTTCGAACCGGACTCGCCGCTCGTGTGCCTGTGTCCACAGGGCGTGGAGGCACTCACGCCCGACATCACCGCCTTCGCGGACGCCTGGGACGCGCTGGCGCGCAGGCTCCAGGGCCAGCTGGGCCTGGACGTCACCGCGCTGGAGCGTTGGCCCACGCTGTCCCCGGGTGAACGCAAGCGCTGGCAGGTGGGCGCGGCGCTCGCCCGCGAGCCGGACGTGCTGCTGTTGGATGAACCCACCAACCACCTGGACGCGGAGGCGCGCGCCTGGCTGGTGGCCGCGCTGCGCCGCTTCCGGGGCGTGGGCGTCGTCGTGTCCCACGACCGCGAGCTGCTGGAGACACTCACCCAGGCCACGCTGCGCGTGCACGGCGGCGAGGCGCACCTGTACCCGGGCGCCTACTCCGCCGCGAAGGGCCACTGGGAGGCGGAGCGCGAGTCGGAGGTCGCCGCCCACCAACAGTCCAAGGCGGAGCGGGATCGGGCCGCGCAGCTGCTGGACAGCGCCCGGCGCGAGCACCAGGGCGCCACCCTGTCGCGCAGCACGTCGCGGCGGATGCGCAACAAGTACGACAGCGACGCGCGCGGCCTGGGGCCCTCCACGCTGGCGAGCTGGGCCGAGTCCCGCCTGGGCCACCAGGTCACCGTGAAGCGCCGCGAACTGGAGCGCGCCGAGGCCGCGGTGGGCACCTTCACCGTGGACAAGACGGTGGGGCGCTCCGTGTTCGTGGACTACGTGCGCTCGCCCAACCCGTGGCTCTTCACCTTCGACACACCGGGCCTGAAGGCCGGCGACGTGGAGGTGCTGGGCCCCACGCGCCTGGACGTGGACCGCGAGGCGCGCATCCGCATCGAGGGCCCCAACGGCGCCGGCAAGACGACGCTTCTGAAGGCCCTGTTGGAGCAGGCGCGCGTGCCTCGCGAGAAGCTCCTGTACCTGCCCCAGGACCTGGGCGCGGAGGAGACGCGCGCCCTGATCGACGCGGTGCGAGAGCTGCCCTCCGATGAGCGCGGCCGGGTGATGTCCCTGGTGGCCGCGCTGGGGGTGGATCCGCACCGGCTGCTCGCGTCCGAACAACCGTCGCCCGGCGAGGCGCGCAAGCTGGCCATCGCGCGCGGCCTGGGCCAGCACGCCTGGGCCCTGGTGCTGGACGAACCCACCAACCACCTGGACCTGCCGTCCATCGAACGGCTGGAGGCGGCGCTGCACGACTATCCGGGCGCGCTGCTGCTCGTCACCCACGACGCGCCCTTCGCCCGCTCCTGCACCACCACGCGGTGGCTGGTGGCGAACGGACGTGTGGAGGTGGAATGAGCCACCTGACCGCCGGGATGGAGTGAAGACAGACCTCCCCGCGAAATAACGCTGAAACTTGTTTTTCGCGCCGGTGTTCCACTCCTAGGAAAGACCTGCAGTCCCGGTGGATGTCACACCGGGCCTGTATCGTCTTCTTCCCCCCATTCCAGGAGTCCGTATGTCTCGGCGTACGCCGCCATGGCGGCATTCGTGTCTCTTCATCACGGGCGCGCTCGCGCTCACCGGCTGTTCCAGCGGTTCCACCCCGGAGGAAGCGCCTCCGCTGGAGCAGCAGGCCAGCGCGCTCATCCCCGGACCGGACCTGCGCATCACGGAGCTGACGGCTCCGGACAGCGCGAAACCCGGCCAGCCCGTCACCGTCACCGCGAAGGTCTGCAACACCGGTGACCAGGCCGTGTACTCCAGCGCCATGCTGGAGGTGTACCTGTCCACCACGCCCACGCAGCAGGTGCCGGGGCCCGGGACGCAGCCGCCTCCCACCCAGCAACTCACCCAGGGCCAGACGGACGTGGGAACGGTGTACGCGGGCCAGTGCGTCAGCCGTTCGTTCAACATCTACGTCAGCCCTCCTTCGGGCTTCACGGGCAACGGCACCTACTACCTGGGGGCCAGCGTCGACACGCAGAACGCGGTGCCGGAGTCGGACGAGACGAACAATGGCTTCGTGAAGGGCCTGATGGGCGTGGGCAACTGGCCGGACCTGGTCGTCACGCGGGTGGACGCACCGCCCAACCTGGCGCCGGGCCAGGCCTTCAGCGCGTCCGCGACGGTGTGCAACGTGGGCACGGAGTACAGCTCCGGCGGCTCCGTGGAGCTGTACCTGTCCTCGGTGAACGGGCTGACGCTGCCGCCGCTGTCCGGCCCGCCCCCCGTCCCCGTCACGCAGCTGATGGTCGGGAGCGCCCTCATGGGCAGCCTGGAGGCGGGCCAGTGCCGCGCGGTGCCGCTCACCGGCTACGCCCAGAGGCCGCCCTCCGCGCCGCCGGGCACGCCGCTGTACCTGGGCACCATCGCGGACCCGTCGCGGAGCGTGACGGAGCTGCGCGAGGACAACAACACGTTCGTGCAGGGACTGGTGGGCGTGGGCAATGGCCCGGACCTGACCATTCGCTCCGTGACGGGGCCCGCGAGCGCGCGCCAGGGCGACTCCTTCCCCGCGACGGTGACGGTGTGCAACGAGGGCACCGCGTCTTCCCCCCAGGCCGACGTGAGGGTGTTCCTGTCCACGGTGCCGTCGCTGGCGGCCCCGGGAACGCAGCCCCGCCCCTTGACTGAATTCCCGGTGACGAGCTTCAGCGTGCCGGCGCTGGTGAGCGGCCAGTGCGCCACCCGCACGGTGCAGGGCCCCGCCAACCGCCCGCCCGCGAATCCCAGCGAGCAGCCCCTGTACCTGGGCGCCATCGTGGACCTGCCGCAGGGCGTGGTGGAGCTGCGCGAGGACAACAACACCCGCGCGGACACGCTGATGGGCATGGGCGCGCGGCCCGACCTCACCGTCGTCTCGCTGGACGCCCCCTCCAACGCGCCGTCCTACGGGCCGCTCGCGGTGTCCGCGAAGGTCTGCAACGTGGGCACGACGCGGTCCACCGACGTGCCGGTGGAGGTGTACGTCACGAATGAGCCCTCGCTGAGCGTCGTGTCCGGTCCGCCGCCCATGTCCCGCATGCCGGTGGGCACGGTCAACGTGCCGGCGCTGGAGCCCCTGGAGTGCGTCACGCGGCTGGTGAGCGGCTACTCCAACGTGCCGGGCGGGACGGCCATGCCGAACCCCGTGCTGTACGTGGGCGCCATCGTGGACCCGATGTCGTCTCTCCAGGAGCTGCGCGAGGACAACAACGTGTCTCCGCTGTCCCGCATCGGCCTGGGGTACGGCCCGGACCTCGTCGTGCGCACGCTGACGGCGCCCTCGAGCGTCAAGCCCGGCACCTCGCTGTCGACGGACGTGAAGGTCTGCAACGAGGGCACCCAGCCCTCGTCGGTTTCGACGGTGGGCCTCTTCCTGTCCACCACGGCCTCCGTGACGTCGTCCATGCAGTACCCGCCGTCACCGTCCCAGGTGATGGTGGGCACGGTGGAGGTGTCGTCGCTTTCGCAGGGCACCTGCGTGCTGTACCCGAAGACGGTGTACGCCGCCCTCCCCCCGGCGGCCACGCCCACGCAGCCGCTGTACCTGGTGGCCGTGGCGGACGTGAACCAGCAGCAGCTGGAGCTGCGCGAGGACAACAACACCCGCGTCGCCGGCACCCTCATCGTGGGCAATGGCCCGGACCTGGTGGTGACGGACGTCACCGGCCCCTCAAGCGCCACCCCGGGCGGCCCCCTCACCCTCAACGTCAAGGTCTGCAACGTGGGGACCGAGCCGGCGGGGCCCTCGTATGTGATGGGCGTCCTGGCCATGGAGGAGATGCAGTCCAATCCGTACCTGCCTCCCGCGTCCTCGGAGTCCTATGTCGGAATGACCTCCGTGTCCTCGCTCGCCGTGGGCCAGTGCGTGACGACGGCCGTGAGCGGATCCGCGTCCACGGTGCCCAACGCGGACCCCGCTTCCCCGCGCTACCTGGGAGCCCGCGTGGACATGTCCAATCAGGTGGTGGAGCTGCGCGAGGACAACAACACCCGCATGACGTCGCGGATCGTCGTGGGCAGCGGCCCGGACCTGGTCGTCCGCTCGGTGACGGCGCCCCCGGCCCTGCCGCAGTACGGCTCCTTCACCGCGCAGGTGCAGGTCTGCAACGAGGGCAACGTGTCCATGTACGGCTCCGTGCCGCTGGACCTGGTCATCACCACGGAGACGTCCCTCTACACGCCCGGACAGGGGCAGCCTCCGTTCACCCAGGTCCAGATCCCCGTGGGGGGCGCCATGGTGCCCGCGCTGTCCGTGGGCCAGTGCACCACGCTGTCGATCCCGAGCTCCGTGGTCCGCCCCTCCGCGGCCACCTCCGGACAGTCCCTGTACCTGGGCGCCCTTGTCGACGGGCCGAACTCGCTGCTGGAGCTGCGTGAGGACAACAACACCCTGACGCGGGCCACGCCCATCGGCCAGGCGCAGTAAAGGAATTCCTCCAAGAGGAAACCCCTATCGTTTGAGATGGAATTCGCCGGCCGGAGGCCTTCATGTCTCCGGCCGGCGTTTGTCTTTTCTGGCGGGAGAATCTTCGTGGCTGGTTTGAATTTCATCGGCTCCGCGCCGTTGAGGAAATCCCTTGGATGTCCCCGCGACGTTGAACCGGGCCCGGCGGCCAGCGCGCGTGGGGATGTTGAATCCTCACAGCCATCAGGAGAATCACATGTCACGGCTCATGCCGGCATGGAGGCACGCGTGTCTGCTCGTCGCGGGCACGCTCGTCGTTACCGGCTGCGGAAGTGAAGGCGCGTCGTCCGGCTCGGCTGTCATCCGGAGTCAGCGGTCCGCCCTTCAGCAGGGCGCGGACCTGGTCATCACCGAGCTGCGAGCGCCCGACGCCGCCCGCCCCGGAGAGGCCTTCACCGTCACCGCGAAGGTCTGCAACAGGGGGACGGTCTCCTCGCCCCCGGCGGAGGCGGCGATCGTCATCTCCACGCAGGCCACCCTGGACGCGCCAACCTCCGGCCCCATCCCGCCAACGCAGGCGCGCGTGGGACAGGCGCTGGTGCCATCGCTCGACGCGGGCCGCTGCGTGCTCGTCCGCACGCAGGCGTCCGCGCAGCGGCCTCCCGACGCCTTCGCGCCCGGACAGCCGCTGTACGTGGGCGCCATCGTGGACCCCTCCGCGTCCATCCCGGAGCTGCGCGAGGACAACAACACGCACGTCGCGGGACGGATGGGCGTGGGTGACGGCCCCGACCTGGTGGTCACCGAGGTGACGGGGCCCACCAGCTTCCAGCAGGGGTTCACGAGCCCCCTGTCCGTGACGGTGTGCAACGTGGGCACGGAGCGGGCTCCAGAGGTGCGCGGGGACGTGCTCCTGTCCACCCGGCCCTCGGTGACGCCTCCTCCGCAGATGCCGGACGTGGTGACCGAGGTCCCCGTCATCCACTTCGACGCGGCGGGGCTGGACGCCGGTCGGTGCGTCACGCTGTCCAAGGAGGGCTCCGCGATCGCGCCCACCTCCTGGCAGCCGAACACGCCGCTGTACCTGGGCGCGCGCGTGGAGGAGCCGCGGTTCGTTCCTGAGCTGCGGACGGACAACAACACCTTCGTAATGGGACTGGTGGGCCTGGGCAACGGCCCGGACCTGGTGGTCCGGTCGCTGAAGGCGGCGGCCAACGTCGCACCGGGGATGCACTTCCCCGTCGAGGCGACGGTCTGCAACGTGGGAACGGCGGACCTGGGCGGCTCCGCCCGGCTGCAGCTGGCGCTGTCCTCGGAGAGCGCGGTGGTCTTCCCGGCGCTCCCCGAGCCGTTCGACTCTCGGACCCAGGTCCCCGTGGGGAGCGCGAACGTGTCGGTCCTGTCCGCCGGCCAGTGCAAGACGCTGACGGTGGACGCCATCGCCTCCCGGCCCCAGGAGGCAGGGCCGTACCAGGCCCTGACCCTGGGCGCGGTCATCGACGCGAACCGGACCGTGCCGGAGCTGCGTGAGGACAACAACGTCTTCACCCAAGGCCTGGTGGGCGTGGGCTTCGACGCGGACCTCGTCATCACGGACGTGAAGGCGCCCGCGAACCTGCGCGACGGTCAGTCCTTCACCGCGAGCTACACGGTCTGCAACGTGGGCCTCAGCCCCGCGTCCTCCACCGGCGTGGCGATGTACCTCTCCGTGGACGCGGCGCCGCCCGCGGTGGCCCCCTGGCAGTCCCAGGGTCCCCTCCCCGGGTACGCGTTCCTGGGACGGTCCTCCATCAACACGGACCTGACGCCGGGCCAGTGCACCACGCAGAGCGGGACGTTCCAGGCCCTGCGCCCCATGGAGCTGGGGCCCCTGCCCCTGTCCTCCACGCTGAACCTGAGCGCGGTGATGGACGGCCCGCCCGACGCGCGCACGGACAACAACGGCTTCGCCGTGGGTCCCGTGGGCGTGGGCTTCGGTCCAGACCTCGTCGTCACCGAGCTCCAGGGTCCCGCCAGCGCGCGGCCCTGGAACACCTTCACCAGCACCGTGAAGGTCTGCAACGTGGGCACGCAGCCGACGCCCGGGACCTCGCAGGTGGCCGTCTACCTGGGTACGGGCAACACCCTGCCGGCGCCCCTGGCGCAGAGCGGCTCGCCGCCGTCTCCCGACGGTACCGTGGCGCTCGTGGGCACGGTGAGCGTGCCATCCCTGGGTGAAGGGGCCTGCGTCACGCAGAGCCTCACCGGACGGGCGACACGTCCGGAGCAGGCCACGCCGCTGCAGCCGCTGTACCTGGGCGCCGTCGTCGACCCGGGGGTGGCCCAGCAGGAGCTGCGCGAGGACAACAACACGTTCGTCGCGGGCCTGATGGGCGTGGGTGAGGCGCCCGACCTGGTCGTCACGGGGCTGACGTTCCCTGACACCGTCGCGCCGATGGAGCCGTTCACCGCCACCGCGCGCCTCTGCAACGCGGGCACGGAAGGCTCGAGCATCGTCCCGATGATGTTCGTGGTGTCCACGGAGGCGAACTGGACGCGGCCTCCACCGGGTACGCCGTTCCCTTCGATGGACCAGCACATGGCGGGCATGACGAACGCTCCGTCGCTCCAGGCCGGCCAGTGCCAGGACGTGCCGGTGACGCTGCACGCGAACCGGCCGTGGAGTGCGCCCGTGGACGCGCCGTTGTACCTGAGCGCCGTCTTGGATCCGTTCCAGGACCAGCTGGACCTGCGCCGGGACAACAACGTGTCCCCGGGGCGGAGGCTGGGCGTGGGCACCGGGCCGGACCTGGTCATCACGTCGCTGACGGGCCCCGTGAGCGCGTTCGGTCCGCTCGACCTGGGCGTCACCGTCTGCAACCTGGGCGCCGAGGCCGCGCCTGGGACTCGGTTGACCCTGCACCTGCTGACGAAGCCCTCGCTGACGCTGCCGGCCCCGAACGTTCCCGTTCCGCTCGAGGAGCTGCTGGGCGAAGCCACCCTTCCGCCCGTGGCGGCGCACGCCTGCGTCACGCAGACGGTGAACGCGTTCATCTCCGGAGCCGGCATCGGGATGCCGGGCACGCAGACGTTCTTCCTGGGCGCCAGCGTGGACCGCGCCCAGGATCTGCCGGAGGTGCGCGAGGACAACAACACGTTCGTCGGTCCGCGCATCGGCGTGGGGTTCGCCGCGGACGTCGTCATCACCGCCATGGGCGGGCCGGATCAGGTCCAGCCGTGGGCGGCGATGCAGGTGCCCGTCACCGTCTGCAACCAGGGTACGATGCTCGCGCCGCCTCACTCGGTGGACCTGCTGCTCTCCACGGTGGCCACGCTGCCGGCGTCCGCCGTCCAGGGTGAGCCCGTCGAGTCTCCCACCCTGTCGCGGCTGGGCTCCGTGCAGGTGCCGCCGCTGGCTGTCGGTGAGTGCGTCTCGGTGGAGGGCTCCGTCAACGCCATCCCGCCACAGGCCGCACAGCCGGGCGCGGCCCTCTACCTGGGGGCCTCCGCGAGGCTTTACGACTCCGAGCTGCGCAAGGACAACAACGGCTTCGTGCGCGGCACCCTCACCGTGAGCAACACGCCGTAACCGCGCTTCACGGCACGTAGGACAAGTGGACGTCGGCCGGGGTCTTCACGAACCCGGCCGGCGTTTGCCTTTTCCAGGCCACGCATCCGACATGCTGGGTTTGAAGCGCATTGGCTTTTCGCATGTCAGGGCATCCATTTAGTGTCGTCATGGCGCCAGACCTGGCCCGGCGGCCGGCGTCTGGTTGATTGCACATTCCCCCAAGGAGAACACATGCAACGGCTCTCGCCGTCATGGAGACACACGTGTCTGCTCATCGCGGGCACGCTCGTCATCACCGGCTGCGGAAGTGAAGGCGCGTCGTCGAGCGTGAAACCCGCTCGCGATCAAAGCCATTCCCTGGACCACGAAGCGGACCTGGTCATCACCGAGCTTCTCGCCCCTGACAGCGTTCGCGACGGGCATGACTTCACCGCCACCGTGAAGGTCTGCAACCAGGGCACCGCGGCCGCGTACCCCCAGGGCAGCGGCACGTTCCTGCAGCTGTACCTGTCCACGACCCCCACCCAGCAGGTGCCCGACCCCAACGCTCCGCCCCCGACCCAGCAGGTCACCGTGGGCCAGAAGGACGTGGGGCCGCTGGAGCCCCACCAGTGCGTCACGCGCACCGTGACCGCCAACGCGCAGCTGCCCCCCGGGCAGCCCGGCACCGCCTTCTATCTGGGCGCCAGCATCGACACGGGGCAGTCCGTGACGGAGCTGGATGAGACGAACAACGGCTTCGTCCGCGGCCTGATGGGCGTGGGCCTGGGCCCGGACCTCGTGGTCTCCGAAGTGCACATGCCCGCGAGCGTCCGGCCGGGAACGCCCCTCCTCGCCGACGTGCGCGTCTGCAACGTGGGCACGGAGGAGTCGCCCTATTCCGAGGCGGAGCTCTACATCTCCACGCTGGACACCCTGAGCCTTCCCACGCCAGGCGCGCCGGTGGATGTCCAGGCGCCGATGGGCATCGTCCCCGTGCCGCCGCTGGAGGCGGGCCGCTGCTTCACGGTCCGGACGCAGGCGTTCCCGCAGAGTCCCCCGGCGGCCACCCAGCCCGGGCAGCCGCTGTACGTGGGCGCCATCATCGACCCGCGGCAGCAGCACCCCGAACTGCGCGAGGACAACAACACGCGCGTCGCGGGCCGGCTGAGCGTGGGCGACAAGGCCGACCTGGTGGTCACCGACATGACGGGGCCCACGAACATCGGCCCGGGGAGCTCGTTCTCCGGCTCCGTGACGGTGTGCAACGTGGGCACGGACCGGGCCATGGATGTACGCGCGGACGTGCTGCTGTCCACGGAGGCCTCGCTGCCTGCTTCGCCGCAGCCCGGCTCCCAGACGGAGTCCCTCGTCGGACAGGCGCAGGCGCCGGGATTGGATGCCGGGCGGTGCGTCACGCTGCCGGTGTTCGGCGTCACGTTCCCACCCCCAGCCTTCCAGTACGGCGTGCCGCTGTACCTGGGAGCGCGTGTGGACGGGATGCAGTCCGTCCCGGAGCTGCGTGACGACAACAACACCTTCACGAAGGGCGCCGTGCGCAAGGGCTATGACCCCGACCTGGTGGTGCGGTCGCTGAAGGGCCCCGCCAACCTCCCGTATTCCTATTCGTTCCCCGTCGAGGCGCAGGTCTGCAACGTGGGCATGGGCAACCTGTATGGCTACGCCCACCTGGAGCTCTTCCTCTCCACGGAAGCCGCGGTGACGCTCCTGCAGCCGTCCGGGCCCTACCTCACGCCAACGCAGGCCCCGGTGGGCGGGACGGACGTGTCCTTCCTCCCCGCCGGCCAGTGCCAGACGGTTCAGGTGAACGCCTACCGCAACCTGCCCATGGAGGCGCAGCCGGGTCAGCCCCTGTACCTGGGCGCGGGCATCGACACGGTCCAGAACATCCAGGAGATGAACGAGGACAACAACACGTTCATCCAGGGGCTGGTGGGCACGGGACCGGACGCGGACGTGGTGATCACCGACGTGCGCGCCCCCGCGGACCTCCTTGACGGCCAGCCCTTCAGCGCGACCTATACGGTCTGCAACCAGGGCACGGATCCCGTGTATAGCTACGGGGTCTCGCTGTTCCTCTCCACGGAGACCGCGCCGCCCGTGTCGCGGCCGTATCCGGCGCCCCCTGTGTTCGCGGAGCTCCCGCGGGCCTACGCCTTCCAGGGCCGCGCCCAGGCCAACGTGATACTGCCGGCCGGGCAGTGCATGACCCAGCGCTCCACGTTCCAGGCCTCGCGTCCGGTGGACTCGATGCTCTCGCCGTTCGAGCGGCCCCTGAACCTGAGCGCGGTCGTGGACATGCAGCAGTCCGAGCCGCGCGTGGACAACAACGGCTTCGCCGCGGGCATCGTCGGCGTGGGCAACGGGCCTGACCTCGTCATCACCGAGCTCCAGGGGCCCGCCAGCGTGCGGCCCGGGGAGTCCTTCACCAGCAAGGTCAAGGTCTGCAACGTGGGCACGGGCCCGCTGAGTGGCGGCTCGCGCGTGGCGGTCTACTTGAGCGTGTACGACACTCTGCTGGCGCCGGATCCGCTGGCGTTCCCGCCCATGCCGATGGGCGGCCAGACGTTCGTGGGTGACGCGTCCCTGCCGTCGCTGGGCGCGGGTGCCTGCACCACGCGGGAGGTCTCCGGATGGGCGGATGCGCCGCCCGACGCGGCTCCGTTCCGTCCGCTGTACCTGGGGGCCGTCGTCAACCGGGAGGCGATGCCGCAAGAGCTGCGGTGGGACAACAACACCCGCATGGCGGGCGCCATTGGCGTGGGCAACGGGCCGGACCTGGTGGTCACCGCGGTGGAGGCCCCCTCCACCGTCGCGCCCTGGGAGCCGTTCGCCGCCACCGTGCGCGTCTGCAACGTGGGCACCGACTCCGTGACCTCCACCGAGGTGGCGCTCGTCGTGTCCACGGAGGAGACCTGGAACCTGCCTCCGCCGGGCTCGCCGCCGCCGTCCCCCAACGATCCCAGCCGGTTCATGGCGGGGTACCTGAACGTCGCGCCGCTCGATGCCGGACAGTGCGTGAGCGCCATGGGGATGGTGTCCGTCGACCGGCCCTCGGGAGCGTCACCGGAGCAGCCCCTGTACCTGAGCGCCGTCGTGGATCCGTTCCAGGGCCGGACGGAGCTGCTCGAGGACAACAACGTCTTCGTGAAGGGGCGCCTGGGCGTGGGGTCGGGGGCCGACCTGATCATCACCGCGCTGACGGCGCCCGCCAGCATCCGGCACGGCCAGTCCTTCACCGCCACCGTCACCGTCTGCAACCAGGGCTCCCTGGCCTCGTGGGACAGCCTGCCGGTGACGCTGCAACTGCTGCCCCATCCCCAGCTGTCCCTGCCTCCGCAGGGCGGCGCGAACCAGGTGCCCCCCGATGAGTTCCTGGGCGAGCTCGTCATCCCCAATCTGGCCGGGCACACCTGCCTCACCCTGCCGGTGACCGGCAACTTCTACGGGTACACGAGCGCGGATCCGCTCACGTACTACGTGGGGGCCACCGTGGACCGGTACTGGATTGCCCCGGAGGTGCGCAAGGACAACAACACCTTCGTCGGGCCGCGCGTCGGCGTGGGGAACGCGCCGGACCTCGTCATCACCGCGATGGGCGGGCCGGAGAATCTCGAGCCTTATGGACAGGCCCAGGTCCCCGTCACCGTCTGCAACCAGGGCACGCAGCCCTCTTTCGGACAGACGGTGGAGTTCTTCCTCTCCACGTCGTCCACGCCGCCGGAGCTGACCTTCCCCGGTGGAGATCCGGCCTCCAGCGTGTCCCTGGCGGGAGCGGTGGAGATTCCGTCCCTCCCCGAGAACGCGTGCGTCACGCGCGAAGGCACCCTCAACGCCAATCCACCGGCGGATCCGGAAGCGCCCCTCTTCGTGGGGGCCTTCATTCGCGCAGGGTCTCCCAACGACGAACTGCGCACGGACAACAACGCCTTCGTGCGGGGCCGCATCGGCGTGGGGTACGGGCCGGACCTGGTCGTCACGGAAGTCACCGCGCCGTTCGCCGTGCGCAGGGGAGAGATGTTCTCCACCACCGTGACGGTCTGCAACCAGGGCACGCAGCCCTCGGGGTGGAACAGCCAGGTGAAGCTCCTCCTCTCCACCCAGCCCACCCTGGCGTTCCCGGACGAGATGCCGTCCTCCTCCACCCAGGTGACCCTGGGCGATGTGGACGTGGACTCTCTGTCCGTGGGGCAATGCACGACGCGCCAGCTCTTCATCACCGCGGACACGCTGCCCGGCTACCAGGGCTCCGGGCTGTTCTACCTGGGCGCGCTGGTGGACTCGCAGCGGTCGGTGACGGAGCTGCGCGAGGACAACAACGCCTTCGTCGAGAACTTCCTCGCGGTGCTGCCGTAGCGCTTCCACGCCGCACGTAGGACACGCGGGCGTCGGCCGGGGTCTTCACGAGCCCCGGGCGGCGCCCGCCGCCGTTTCGCGCAGGCCTCAGCGGGCGGTGCCGCTCCACTCGCGGTACCACGCCACCAACCGGGCCACGCCCGCGTCCACGGACACGCGCGGCCTGAAGCCCGTCTCCGCCTCCAGCCGCGAGGTGTCCGCCCACGTGGAGACCATCTCCGCGGGCGCCGAAGGCACGGACGTCACGCGGGCCTTCGTGCCCCAGTGCCGCTCCAGCAGGCCCACGAAGTCCCCCAGCGCCACCGGCTCGCCGTGGCCCACGTTGAGAAGCCGGTGCGGCGGGCTCCCCGAGGGAGGCCGGTCCAGCACGCGCAGCACGGCCTCCGCCACGTCGTCCACGAAGGTGAAGTCGCGCCGCATGCGCCCGTCGCCGTGCAGCCGCAGGGGCTCACCCTTCGCCAGCGCGCGCAGGAACAACAGCGGCGCCATGTCCGGACGTCCCCACGGCCCGTACACCGTGAAGAAGCGCAGGCCGCTCGTGGGCAGCCGGTGCAGGTGGCTGTACGCGTGCGCCATCAACTCGTTGGCGCGCTTGGTGGCGCCGTAGAGGTTGAGCGGTTGATCCACGGGCGCGTCCTCGCGGAACGGAGCGGGCGTGGACGCGCCGTACACGGAGCTGGAGGACGCGTAGACCAGGTGCTGGACGCGCGCCTCGCGGCAGGCCTCCAGCACGCGCACGAAGCCCGTCACGTTGGTGTCCGCGTACGCCGGAGCCTCCGCGTCCGGGGCCCGCACACCCACCCGCGCGGCCAGGTGCACCACGCCCTCCGGACGCGCGGCCGTGAACGCTTCACCCAGCCGGGCCGCATCGGTGATGTCCCCGGAGAGGAAGGTGAAGCCCTGCGCGCCGGACAGCCGCTGGAGGCGCGCGCGCCGCAGCGCCACGTCCCCAGGAGCCGCGTCCAGCGCGTCCAGGCCCACCACCGTGTCGCCCCGGGAGAGGAGCCGCTCGCAGACGTGGGCGCCGATGAAGCCCGCCGCGCCCGTCACCAGGACCCGCATGCCCCCCTCGTCACGCGCGAAGGAGGGACGACCACCGTCACGGCACCACCTGCACCGCGTCGATGACGGCCCGGCGCAGGAACGAGTTCCAGTCCGTCGCGGACTGGTAGGCGCTCACCACGGGCTGCGAGCGGAACGTGTCCGTCCAGAGCACCTGGCCGTTGGGATCCACCATGCCCAGGCGCAGCACCACGTCCACCCGGCCCAGCACCGTCGCGCCGGACACGTCCAGCCAGTCCAGGATGACCACCACCGCGGCCTCGGCCTTGTTCTGCTGGACGAAGGAGGACACCTCGTCCGTGAGCGGCACCGGGGCCTGGGACTGGCGCGTGGCCACGACCTCGAAGCCGCGCGAGAGGAGTTCCGCCTCCGTCTGGCGGGCCAGCACCGTGCGCGGGTTGCTCTCCCCGATGATGTCCTGGCGGAACGTGCCCGTGGGCAGCACGTCCACGCGCGAGCCCGCCACCACCACCACCTTGCGGATGCTCCCCTCCGGGCGCACCTGCCGTGCGGCGCAGGCCGGAAGGACGAGGGACACGAGCAGCAGCGGGAGGAGTCGTGCGGGGCGCATGCCGTCACGCTAGGCCACAAGCGGCGGGGCCTCCACCCCGACCGCACCCGCCTACCCCTCAATCGAACAGCCCCTGCAGGTAGAAGTCCCCGTCCCGCCCGTCCCGGTACACCCAGGCGGGCCCCAGCCCCTCGAAGTGCACGCGGTAGTAGTCCCTCTGGTACGGGGTGTCCGTCCACCATTCGCCACCCAGTCGCTCCGGCCCCGCCATCGCCGTCACCCGGTGCCGCCGCCCCGCGATCCGCGCCGCCAGCATCTCCCCGGACGCCGTCACCTCCGCGTCCAGCCGGGCCGGCTGGGCCAGCAGCCGCGACGGCCGCTCCCGGGCGGCCCCCGCCTCGCGCCAGACGGTGATGGGCGCGGCAGACTCCGGCGCCGGAGCCAGTGGGCCCGACGGGGACAGCAGGCCGCGCCGCGCCTCTGGAGGATGGAAGGCCCGGGGCGTATGCGCGGACTCCGGCCGGTGCACCGCCTCCAGGGACGCGGCGAACAGCGCCCCCTCGCCCAGCGTCGTCGCCAGCCGCGACAGCACGCCCTCCAGGGCCGCGTCCCCCTCCGGCGCGTCCCCCAGCGCCAGTTGCTGGCCCAGGTCCTCGTCGTGCGCATCCACCCGCACGGAGACCTCCGCCACCGGCCGCTCCAGCCGCAATTCCCCCAGCCGGTGCCGAGCCAGGTCCAACAGCAGCTTCGCTTGCGCCGTGGGCCGCGCCAGCAGGAGCGGCACCTGGGCCTCGCCGGTGGGGTCCAGGCGCAGCACGAAGGTGAGCCGCACCGCCGCCCGCTGCCGCCCGGACAGCCGCGCGCCCAGCCTGTCGAGCAGCGTCTTGAGCGCGAACTGCACGGGTTCGAAGGTGTCCGCGGGCGCGTCCAACACCACCCGATCCTCCAGCGCCTCCTCCAACGGATCCGGCGTGAAGGGCGTGTCGTCCACGCCCCGGCACCGCGCATGGACCCGGGCCGCACCGGCGCCTCCTCGCGCCGTCACCGCCCCGGCCGGCAGCGCCGCCACCTCTCCCAACGTGGACAGCCCCAGGACGGTGAAGGCCTTCGCCGCCGAGTCCTCCAGCGCGCCCAGCGGAAGGGGCGCCAGAGCTCGCGCGCCCTGCCCCTCCGGCACCACCGACACCCGCTGGGAGCCATACCGCGCCAGCACTCGCGAGGTGAACGCCTCCGACGCCACCGTCACGTGCGCCCGGTAGCCCTGCTCGCCGCAGACCTCCAGCACGCGCGCGCCCAACTCCCTTTCGCCGCCCACCAGGTGCGCCGCGCTCGCGTCGAACCACAGCCCGTCCGGTGCGTCGCGCTGGAAGCCAGGACACAGGCCGAGCAGCGACTCTCCCAGCGCGGCCAGCGCCTGGGCCTCGTCCTTCAACCGGTACGGGAAGTGCCGCAGCTCGGGCTCCAACGCGGTGGCCGCCGTCAGCGTCATCCCCGTCCGCACGCCGGCCTTCAGCGCGCGCGTGGAGGCGAACACCACCCGGCGCTGGCCGCGCACCTCCTCCACCAGCACCAGCGGCTGGCCCGCGAGCGCGGGCGACTCAATGACCTTGCGCTGCACTGGGAAGCGCGTGACGTGCAGGTAGCCCCTCCGCATGGCCCACCCTCTCTCTTGTCAGCGGCCGGCCGGGGACAGCGCGCTCCCCAGCGAAGGCATGGGCGCGTCCCGGCCGGGGCGCTGACCCAGGATGCCCATGCCGTTGCGCACGCGGTCGGCGGGGTCCCGGTAGAAGTCCGGCCCCGCGTCCCCTGACGCCTCCACGTCCGCGTCCAGCAGCCGCGCCCCGGCATCCAGCCCCACCTCCGGGTAGAGCTCCCGCCAGGGGCTCACGACGCGCGTCCCCACGCCTCCGCCCCGGCTGCGCTCCAACTCCACGGACCAGCCCTGGACGCCCCGGGCCTCCAGCCGCAGCCGCGCGAGCCCGTCCGCGGGCGCCTCCGGCGACGTCAGCAGCAACACCAGCGTCCCGCCTCGCGCCGCCGCGTCCGCGAGCTTGCGCGCCTCCGTCAGGGCCAACCGCTCCGGACGGCCCGGAGCGCCCACGCCGAGCGTCAGATCCACCACCACCGCCGTGAAGGCACCACTGCGCGCCAGCTGCACGGCGGCCCACACCCGCTGCGCGAAGGCCTGGGGCCGCACGACGAGCAGCCGCTCCAGGTCCACGCCCAGCGCCGCCGCCGCGGGGGGATAGAGCTCCTTCGGACCATCCACCCACGCGCACAAGCGCAGCTCCCGGTGCGCGGCCGCCACCGCACGCAGCGCCAGGCTGGTGCGCCCCGACGCCGCCTCGCCGCACAGCTCCACGGAGTGCCCCAGCGGCAGGCCCCCTTGAGGCAGCAGCGCGTCCACCGCGTCCACGCCCGTGCGCAGCACCGACAGCGCGCGACGGGGCGCCGCCTGCAACTGGCGGATCCGTTCGCGCAGCTCCTCCACCACCGCCAACCCCGACCGTCCGACCGCCGCGCCCATGTGGACTCCTCGCCTCGCGCACCGCGCGCGCATGGGGCCAGTATCCGAAGCCCTCTGACACCCAAGCAGGCTGCTTTCCGAGTGCATCGGACCTGTCGCGTCGGGTGCTCCGCTCGACGGAAGGAGGCGGATCCGCGCGCATTCTTTTTTTGGCACCGGACATGACAGGTCACCTGCGGACCCACGAAAAAGGGCCCCGCGTCCTTCGCGGGGCCCTTCGGGTGATGCGCGGCGGATCAGCTCCGGGCTACCCGGCGCACAGCACCTTCACCTCCACCTTCGTGTCGCCCACGCGCCGCAGGCACGGGCCCAGGAAGAAGATGCGCGCGGAGCGGTCGCCGCTGGGGGGCTCGTAGCGGAAGTCGCCGTTGCCCGCCGTGCACGTCTGCACGGATCCATCCGCGCGCGTGACGTTCACCACCGCGAGCCGCGGATCCGGCAGGTTCACCACGGCCACGCTCTGCGCCACCGTGGCCAGATCCGCGATGTCCAGCAGCGTCTGCTGGTAGCTCGTCTTGCAGATGGAATCCAGGTTCGCCCGGGTCACGTCGAACGCCTTCGCCATGTCGCTCTGCCGGTAGCCGGGCCCGTAGGACGTCGGGCAGTCGACGTTGCGCACGTAGGTGGTGCCGCTCGTCGTGTCCACGATCAGCTCCGCGCGCTTGTCCGTCACCGCCACCGGCCCGATGGTCGCCCACAGCACCTCGCGCGACGCGCCCCGGCTGTCACGCAGGCTCTGGAAGGCCTGGTAGTACTCCGACACCGGCGTCAGCTTGTCCCCCTGCTCCGTGCACGAGTCCACGGCCCGGTCCTCGCCCAGCGCCACCGGGGGCGGCCGCTGGGTGGAGCTGCAGTCCTCCTCGTCGGACACCACCACCACCAGCAGGCGGGCGTCGTCCCGCAGGAAGCCCCCGTTGCCCCCTTCCGCCAGGGGCTGGGTGGCCAGGGGCGAGGCGACCGCCAGCCGCACCGCCTCGAAGGGCGCCTCCTGACCGCTGCCGGAGGTGCCCTGGTCCACCAGCCGCTGGAACTTGGGCAGCAGCAACGGATCCGAACCCTCGATGAAGCGCTCGGCGGTGGGCTGGTTCGACTCGTCCCTCACCGGCCTCAGCCGGCCCTCCTGATCCGGGAAGGAGCGGATGACGTCCGCTCCGTCCGCGAAGCGCTGGCGCTGGTACACGGAGGTGGTGATGACCCCCACGCGGAAGTCCTGGGACACACCGTTGCCCTCCTTCAGCGCGGCCAGGAAGGCAGGCAGTTCCGTCGCGATGCCCTGCTGCTCCTCGCTCATGGATCCGGAGTTGTCGATGACGAAGAGGATGTCCGTCTTCTGGGGAGCCACCAATGGAGGGCTCGCCTCGCAGGCGTCCGGGACCGTGGAGCCGTCATCATCCACGGGGGAGTGGCATCCGAGCGCCAGGAGCGCGGACAGCGACATCAGGTGGGCGCAGGTGTGGAGCTTCACATCGTCCTCCAGTGCGGGGACGCGCGCTCGCGCACCGCAGCAGGCGTGAGAGGGGGCAAGCATGCCCCACCCCTTCACCGGACGCGAGACTTCTGGGCCGTTACATAGAGGAGAGTCGTACAGCCGACGAGGCACGGAAATAACGCACATCGCGTTTGCCATGTCCCTTTTGGTTGTTACGTTGGTTCATCCGCCGCAGAAAACAACCGGATGGTTCACCGGCCCGGCCGCTTGCTGACCGGGTTCAAGCAAGGAAGAGGCCGAACTCCTATGTCTGACGAGAAGAAGAAGGGCACCGCGGCCAGCGCCATGCCCACCGCGATGGCCCCTCCGGGGCTCATCAACAAGGAAGACATTCCGCAGGTGCTGCCCATCCTGCCGCTCCGCAACAGTGTCTTCTTCCCCGGCGGTGTGCTGCCCCTGGCCGTCGGCCGCCAGAAGACGATTGCGCTGATCAAGGACGCCGTCCGTGACGACCAGGTCATCGGCGTCGTGACGCAGCGCCGCGCCGAGGAAGAGGATCCGGGCGCGTCCGACCTGTACACGATGGGCACCGTCGCCCGCATCGTGAAGCTCCTGAAGATGGGCGAGGACAACTACTCGCTCGTGGTGCAGGGCCTCGCGCGCTTCCGCGTGATGGAGCTGGTCCAGGAAGCCCCCTACCTCAAGGCCCGCGTCGACGCGGTCGAGGACAAGACCTCCTCCGAGAACGTCGAGGTCGAGGCCCTGGGCATCAACCTGAAGAAGCTGGCGCGCGAGGTCATCGAGCTGATGCCCGAGCTGCCGGCCGCCGCCACGGAGCTGGTGGAGAGCATCACGCACCCGGGCCACCTGGCGGACCTCATCGCCGCCAACGTGGACGTGCCCATCGAGGAGAAGCAGGCCGTGCTGGAGACGGTCGACCTCAAGGCGCGCATGAAGCTCGTCCTGGAGCTGCTCAACCGCAAGCGCGAGATCCTCAAGCTCTCCAACAAGATCGACTCCGCCGTGAAGGGCGAGATGTCGAAGACCCAGCGCGAGTACTACCTGCGCCAGCAGCTCAAGGCGATCAAGGAAGAGCTCGGCGAGATGGGCGAAGAGGAAGAGGAGCTGGACGAGCTCCAGGAGCGCCTGAAGAAGGCCGCCCTGCCCCCCGAGGTGGAGAAGGTCGCCCAGAAGGAGCTCAACCGCCTGAAGACGATCCCGGCGGCCTCCAGCGAGTACACCGTCGCGCGCACCTACCTGGACTGGATCGCGGACCTGCCGTGGTCGAAGATCAGCGAGGACAACCTCGACATCGAGAACGCGCGCCAGCAGCTGGACAAGGATCACTTCGGCATCAAGAAGGTGAAGAAGCGCATCCTGGAGTACCTGGCCGTCCGCAAGCTGAAGAACGACATGCGCGGGCCCATCCTGTGCCTCGTCGGTCCCCCGGGCGTCGGCAAGACGTCGCTGGGCCAGAGCGTGGCCAAGGCCACGGGCCGCAAGTTCGTGCGCCTCAGCTTGGGCGGCGTGCGTGACGAGGCCGAAATCCGTGGCCACCGCCGCACGTACGTGGGCGCGCTGCCGGGCCGCTTCATCCAGAGCATGAAGAAGGCCGGGACGAAGAACCCGGTCATGATGCTGGACGAAATCGACAAGCTGGGCGCGGACTTCCGCGGCGACCCGAGCGCGGCGCTGCTGGAGGTGCTGGACCCGGAGCAGAACAGCACGTTCAGCGACCACTACCTGGACGTGGCGTTCGACCTGTCGAAGGTCATGTTCGTCGCCACGGCGAACCAGCTGGATCCCATCCCCGGGCCGCTCCGCGACCGCATGGAGATCATCGAGCTGACGGGCTACACGTTCGAGGAGAAGCAGGCCATCGCCCGCATCCACCTCGTGCCGAAGCAGCTCAAGGAGCACGGCCTCAACGGGGATCACATCGAGGTGCAGGACGAGGCGCTGCTCATCCTGACCACGTCGTACACCCGCGAGGCGGGCGTGCGTAACCTGGAGCGCCGCATCGCGGACATCTGCCGCGCGGTGGCGGTGGAAGTGGCCGGCGGCAAGCTGGAGAAGCAGACCATCGGCGCGGAGCGCGTGAAGGAGATCCTCGGGCCCGAGATGTTCTACTCGGAGGTCGCGGAGCGCACGGAGGTTCCCGGTGTGGCGACGGGCCTCGCGTGGACCGCGGCGGGCGGCGATCTGCTCTTCATCGAAGCGACCAAGATGGCGGGCAAGGGCGGAATGACGCTCACCGGCCAGCTGGGCGACGTGATGAAGGAGTCCGCCACGGCGGCCCTGAGCTACCTGCGCAGCAAGGCGGAGGCGCTGGGCATCCCGTCCAACTTCCTGGAGAAGACGGACCTGCACCTGCACTTCCCCGCGGGCTCCATCCCCAAGGATGGTCCTTCGGCCGGCGTCACCATCCTGACCGCGCTCACCAGCCTGCTGACGGGCATCCGGGTGCGGCACGACACGGCGATGACGGGCGAGGCCACGCTGCGTGGCCTGGTGCTGCCGGTGGGCGGCATCAAGGAGAAGGTCCTGGCGGCGCACCGCGCGGGCATCAAGCGCGTCATCCTGCCGGAGCGTTGCCGCAAGGACCTGATCGACGTGCCGGATCAGGCGAAGAACGAGCTGGAGTTCATCTTCGCCACGAAGATGGACGAGGTCCTCAACGCCGCGCTGGAGACGTCTCCGTTCAAGGAGGGCGCCGCGATCGCCGCGCCCACCACGGACACGCCCCCGGCGGAAGTCCGGGCGTAAGGCTCCTGACGTGAAGCAGTGACGCGGGCAGGTTCCCCTCACCGGGGACCTGCCCGTCGTCTTTGCGGGGCCGCCCTGCCCTGCTTCGCTTCAATGCGGGTGCAGGATGAGCGGCAGCGTGGCGGGCCCGCGCACCACCAGCGTCCTGTGCCACGTCATGGGCTCCGGGGCGGCCTGCAGGTGGCGGAAGGCGTCCAGCAGGGCCTCCAGCGCGAGGCGGCCCTCCATGCGCGCCAGCTGCGCGCCCAGGCAGAAGTGGACGCCGTGGCCGAAGGGCAGGTTCTGCGGACCGGGGCGGGACAGGTTGAAGCGGTCGCCGTCCGGGAAGTGCGCCTCGTCATGCGCGGCGGAGCCCAGGAGTACGAGCACCGGGGCGCCCTTGGGCAAGCTCACCCCACCCAGCTCCACCGCCTCCGTGGTGAGGCGCGGCGCGGCCTGGGCGGGCGGTTCGTAGCGCAGCACCTCGTCGATGAAGGCGGGGATGCGCGAGCGGTCCGAGCGCAGCTGGGCCCAGATCTCCGGGTGCTCCCTCAGCACGACGAGCGACGCGCCCAGCAGGTGCACCACCGTCTCGATGCCGCCCACCAGCAGGAGCGCCATGAAGGCGATGAGCTCGTCCTTCGACAGGGCCTCGCCGTCCACGCGGGCCTGTTGCAGCTCGCTGACCAGGTCCGTGCCGGGCTCGCGGGCGCGGGCGTCCAGCACCTCGCCGAAGTACTGGCGCAGCTCCGCCACCGCGTCGCGGGCCTTCTGCTTGCGGTCCTCTTCGTCTGGCCGGACGGTGGTGACGCCGCCGGTGATCAGATCCGCCCACTGCTTCAGTCGCGTGGCGCGCGCGGGGTCCAGGCCCAGCAGCTCGCTGATGACGGCGGCAGGGATCCGCAGCGCGTACGGCGGCATCAGGTCCACCGGCACGCCGCGAGGCAGCTCCGCCACCGCCTGCCGGCAGATGTCGCGGACACGGGGCTCCAGCCGGGCCATGGCCGCCGAGCCGAACGCCTTCTGCATCAGCACCCGCAGCCGGCCGTGCTGGGGCGGATCCATGGTGAGCATGGACTCGGAGAAGGGATTGCCGCCCAGCCATGGCGGGTTGGTGGCCACGCGGAAGCCCTGCGAGGAGAAGCGCTGGGGATCCTTGAGGACGCGCAGCACGTCTTCATGGCGCGACACGGCCCACATGCCACCGGGCTCCACCTGACACACGGGGGCCTCGCGGCGCATGCGGGCGTAGGTGGGATAGGGGTTGGCCTTCACTTCCGGCGACAAGAGGTTGAAGCGCTCACTCATGCTGGGCATACGCAAGCTGCGAACGTCTCTGGCAACACCAGACGCCCCGGCACCTTGAGGTGCCTGCCACGCGAAGGAGCGGACCCATGAAGTACGCCAACCTGGGACACACCGGCCTGCGGGTCTCCCGCATCTGCCTGGGCTGCATGAGCTACGGCACTCCGAAGTGGCGCCCGTGGGTGCTGGACGAAGAGGCGGCGCAGCCCTTCTTCCGCCGCGCGGTGGAGCTGGGCGTCACCTTCTTCGACACCGCGAACATGTACTCGGACGGGGTCAGTGAAGAGGTGACGGGCCGCGCGCTGCGCAAGTACGCGAAGCTGGACGAGGTGGTGCTGGCGACGAAGGTCTACTTCCCCACGGGCAGCGGCCAGAACGAGCGCGGCCTGTCGCGCAAGGCCATCACCCAGGCGTGCGAGGCGAGCCTCAAGCGGCTGGGCGTGGACACCATCGACCTCTACCAAATCCATCGGATGGATCCGAACACGCCCATCGAGGAGACGCTGTCCGCGTTGGATCAGCTCGTGCGCCAGGGGAAGGTGCGCTACCTGGGCGCGAGCTCCGCGTACGCGTGGCAGTTCATGCGCGCGCTCAGCGTGTCCGAGCGCAACGGCTGGGCGCGCTTCGTGTCCATGCAGAACCACTACAACCTGGTCTACCGCGAGGAGGAGCGGGAGATGCTGCCCCTCTGCGAGGCGGAAGGCGTAGGCGTCATCCCGTGGTCGCCGCTGGCGCGAGGACTGCTCGCGGGTTCACGCAAGTCGCTGGACGACAAGGAGGCCACGACGCGCGCGGGCTCCGACACGCTGTCACCCATCCTCTACAACCAGCCCGGAGACTGGGACGTGGTGGAGGCGGTGAAGCAGGTGGCGGAGGCGCGCAAGGCCCCGCCCGCGCAGGTGGCCCTGGCGTGGCTGTTGTCCAAGCCCGTCGTCACCGCGCCCATCATCGGCGCGACGAAGCCCGAGCACCTGGAGGACGCGGTGAAGGCCGTGAGCCTCAAGCTCGCGCCAGAAGAAGTGAAGGCGCTGGAGGCCCCCTACAAGCCGCACGCGGTGCGCGGCCTGTAGGCGGTGCCAGGGGTGGACGCGCCTCAGCGCTCCTTCACGAGCGCGTCCACCTTCTTCTCCAGCGGCTTCACGTCCTCGAAGAACGAGTCCATGGAGTGCGCCGGGGCCACGCGCAGCACCGGTGGCAGGAGCGAGCGGGGGAACTCCAGCTCCTCGCTGAAGGGTTCGTTGCCCAGCACCTCCGACGCGTTCGTGAGGACCAGCACGCCCACCGACGCGATGACGAGCCCGCGCACCACCCGCTTGCCGCTCCAGCGCGTCACGTAGCGCAGGTGCCAGTAGAGCCCCCACCCCACCAGTGCCAACACGGCCAGCATGCGCACGAAGCCCAGCCACGAGCCCAGCGAGAAGCTGAAGCTCACGAGCGCGAACAGGGGCGGTAGCAGCGAGAAGCCCAGCAGCACCAGGGCGGCGATGGTGGTGTGCACGCGGAAGTGGAAGCGCTTGCGCGCGATGCGGCTCGCCAGAGACCAGCCCCCGGCCCACAGGAGCGCCAGTCCCAGGGGCACCACCGCGGACATCAGCAGGTCGCCCCAGTCCGTCTTCCGGAACTGGGTCACCCGCTCGGAGATGAAGGACGTCACGACCAGCGCCTGCAGCGTGAACGCGAAGGCCCGAGGGCGCTCGATCAGACGCTCGCTGGGGGCTTCGGGGGCTTCGTTGACGAGCGTGTCCTCCACCACGAAGGAGCGGGGCCGGAAGCGCAGCACCGTGTCCCCCACGGACACACGCGCGTCCGGGGTGACGACCAGCTCCTTCAGTGGCGCCCACGGCTCCACGCTGAAGGTGCCGTTGACGCTGCCCACGTCATGCAGCACCACCGCGCCGTCCTCGCGCCGCTCCAGGCGCAGGTGTTCCGCGGAGACCTTCGGGTCGTCCAGGATGATGTCGTTGGCGTAGCCGCGCCCCACCGTCACCGGCAGCGTGTCCAGCCGGTGGCGGGACTGGACGGCGTCCCCTTCCAGCACCTCCAGGAAGATCACTTCGCCCATGACAGGCCCTCCAGGTAGCGGCGCGC